>NZ_CP085871.1:1428750-1737500 GCF_020810675.1 Pasteurella canis | reverse complement strand
AGCAGTGGGAGCCTGAAAGGGTGACTGCGTACCTTTTGTATAATGGGTCAGCGACTTATATTTTGTAGCGAGGTTAACTGAATAAGGGAGCCGAAGGGAAACCGAGTCTTAACTGGGCGTTTTAGTTGCAAGGTATAGACCCGAAACCCGGTGATCTAGCCATGGGCAGGTTGAAGGTTGGGTAACACTAACTGGAGGACCGAACCGACTAATGTTGAAAAATTAGCGGATGACTTGTGGCTGGGGGTGAAAGGCCAATCAAACCGGGAGATAGCTGGTTCTCCCCGAAATCTATTTAGGTAGAGCCTTGAGCGGACACCTTCGGGGGTAGAGCACTGTTTCGGCTAGGGGTCCATCCCGGATTACCAACCCGATGCAAACTGCGAATACCGAAGAGTGATACTCAGGAGACACACGGCGGGTGCTAACGTTCGTCGTGGAGAGGGAAACAACCCAGACCGCCAGCTAAGGTCCCAAAGTCTATATTAAGTGGGAAACGAAGTGGGAAGGCTTAGACAGCTAGGATGTTGGCTTAGAAGCAGCCATCATTTAAAGAAAGCGTAATAGCTCACTAGTCGAGTCGGCCTGCGCGGAAGATGTAACGGGGCTAAATATAGCACCGAAGCTGCGGCATCAGAATTTATTCTGTTGGGTAGGGGAGCGTTGTGTAAGCGGATGAAGGTGAATCGAGAGGTTTGCTGGACGTATCACAAGTGCGAATGCTGACATAAGTAACGATAAAACGAGTGAAAAACTCGTTCGCCGGAAGACCAAGGGTTCCTGTCCAACGTTAATCGGGGCAGGGTGAGTCGGCCCCTAAGGCGAGGCTGAAAAGCGTAGTCGATGGGAAACGGGTTAATATTCCCGTACTTGGATAAACTGCGATGTGGGGACGGAGAAGGTTAGGTTATCGACCTGTTGGATGGTCGTTTAAGGTGGTAGGTGGAGAGATTAGGCAAATCCGGTCTCTTATACAACACTGAGAGCTGATGACGAGGTGCTACGGCACTGAAGTAACTGATACCACACTTCCAGGAAAAGCCACTAAGCTTCAGGTTTATCTAAACCGTACTGAAAACCGACACAGGTGGTCAGGTAGAGAATACTCAGGCGCTTGAGAGAACTCGGGTGAAGGAACTAGGCAAAATAGCACCGTAACTTCGGGAGAAGGTGCGCCGGCGTAGATTGTAAATCCTCGCGATTGAAGGTTGAACCGGTCGAAGATACCAGCTGGCTGCAACTGTTTATTAAAAACACAGCACTCTGCAAACACGAAAGTGGACGTATAGGGTGTGATGCCTGCCCGGTGCTGGAAGGTTAATTGATGGTGTTATCGAAAGAGAAGCTCCTGATCGAAGCCCCAGTAAACGGCGGCCGTAACTATAACGGTCCTAAGGTAGCGAAATTCCTTGTCGGGTAAGTTCCGACCTGCACGAATGGCATAATGATGGCCAGGCTGTCTCCACCCGAGACTCAGTGAAATTGAAATCGCCGTGAAGATGCGGTGTACCCGCGGCTAGACGGAAAGACCCCGTGAACCTTTACTATAGCTTGACACTGAACATTGAATTTTGATGTGTAGGATAGGTGGGAGCCTTTGAAGATGACACGCCAGTGTTGTTGGAGGCGTCCTTGAAATACCACCCTTTAACGTTTGATGTTCTAACGAAGTGCCTGAAACGGGTACTCGGACAGTGTCTGGTGGGTAGTTTGACTGGGGCGGTCTCCTCCCAAAGCGTAACGGAGGAGCACGAAGGTTTGCTAATGACGGTCGGACATCGTCAGGTTAGTGCAATGGTATAAGCAAGCTTAACTGCGAGACAGACAAGTCGAGCAGGTGCGAAAGCAGGTCATAGTGATCCGGTGGTTCTGAATGGAAGGGCCATCGCTCAACGGATAAAAGGTACTCCGGGGATAACAGGCTGATACCGCCCAAGAGTTCATATCGACGGCGGTGTTTGGCACCTCGATGTCGGCTCATCACATCCTGGGGCTGAAGTAGGTCCCAAGGGTATGGCTGTTCGCCATTTAAAGTGGTACGCGAGCTGGGTTTAGAACGTCGTGAGACAGTTCGGTCCCTATCTGCCGTGGGCGTTGGATGATTGAAAGGGGCTGCTCCTAGTACGAGAGGACCGGAGTGGACGCATCACTGGTGTTCCAGTTGTCTCGCCAGAGGCATTGCTGGGTAGCTAAATGCGGAAGAGATAAGTGCTGAAAGCATCTAAGCACGAAACTTGCCTTAAGATGAGTCATCCCTGACTTAGAGTCAGTAAGGGTTGTTGTAGACTACGACGTAGATAGGTCTGGTGTGTAAGCGTTGCGAGACGTTGAGCTAACAGATACTAATTGCCCGAGAGGCTTAACTATACAACGCTCAAGTATTTTTAATACAAGACGACATGTTTCTGACTGTAGGGGTTGGAGAGAAAGGATAGTAGTTCAGCTTGTTGACAATTGAGAATCTTATACTGTACTGGATGAGGGTAGAGTATGAAGATGTGAAGAGCGAGATGAGAGTAAATCATCAAACAGGATTATCTTGGCGGCGATAGTGCAGTGGACCCACCTAATTCCATGCCGAACTTAGAAGTGAAACGCTGTAACGCCGATGGTAGTGTGGGGTTTCCCCATGTGAGAGTAGGACACCGCCAGGTAGAAATGAGAGGCCCTAGGTAGAGATACCTGGGGTTTTTTGTTATGGGAAGGGGGGTGAGATAAAGTGGCAGCGGAAAAAATCTAGTTGGAATAAAATCAGATAAAGCTAAAGCAGACAAGACTAAGCAAATCAAACCAAATCAAGCCAAACCAAAGCAAACTAAAACAAAGCACAGCCTCTTTTTACTTCAGCTTACTTCATTTTATATCTCTTTATATCTCTTTATATCTCTTTATATCTCTTTATATCTCTTCGTTTGTCATTTTACATCCCTTAGTTTATCTTTTCTTCTTTTTCTCTTACCTTTACCTTCTTATCTTTACTTTTATTTTCCTTTCTTTTTCCTTCTCCCTTTTTTTGCTTTCCTTTTCATTTTTGAGGTTATGATGAATAAAGGGATATTATATGGATTGGGGGGCTATTAGGATGTTCTGTAATGAGTGAGACTTTTATTAGTTCTGTAGACAAGAGTTTTTAAATAGAAAGATAGTTCTAATTATATTATAAGCCTAAATAACACTATGCTTAGTTATTGTGATTTGCTGGATCATTTTGATGTGTGTAAGAAAAAGTACATATTTACGACAAATAATATAGATATTTTTATATTAAGTATTTTTAAAGCTCTTTATAGAATTTGGTAAAAAAATAAAAAAACGTTAGAATAAGTTATATTATTTGTTTAATAAATGAAATAAGAGAAATTATGGCGCTATTAGATGTACTTGTTTATCCTGATGAACGTTTAAAAATTGTTGCGAAACCTGTTGATATAATTAACGATAACGTACGAGAGATTATTGATGATATGTTTGAAACAATGTATCACCAAGAAGGTATTGGTTTAGCCGCAACACAAGTAGATATTCATCAGAGAATCATTACGATTGATATTGAAGGTACTAAGGAAAATCAATATGTACTGATTAATCCTGAAATTCTTGAAGGCTGTGGGGAAACAGGTATTGAAGAAGGGTGTTTATCATTACCTGGCATGAGAGGTTTTGTACCACGTAAAGAAAAAGTCAAAGTCAAAGCATTAGATCGCCAAGGGGATGAATACATTTTAGAGGCTGATGGTTTATTAGCAATTTGTATTCAACATGAGATTGATCACTTAAATGGGATTGTTTTTGCAGACTATTTATCACCATTAAAACGTCAACGCATGAAAGAAAAATTAATAAAATGGCAAAAACAGTTCGCTAGACAGAAATAATTTTGGGCAGCCCACGTTAGCACGTGGGTATTTTCATTCATAACGTAGAACATTATCTAATTTATCATGAAATCATTAAATATCGTTTTTGCTGGAACGCCTGATTTTGCAGCAAAACATTTACAAGCTTTGCTTGACTCCCACCATAATGTGATTGCTGTATATACTCAGCCTGATAAACCAGCTGGGCGTGGCAAGAAATTACAGGCTAGTGCAGTAAAACAATTAGCTGAACAGTATCAATTACCAGTATTCCAACCAACATCATTACGTAAACCAGAGGCACAATCCGAATTAGCGGGATTAGGCGCTGATGTAATGGTTGTAGTTGCTTATGGTTTAATTTTACCAAAGGCTATTTTAGAAACCCCTCGTCTAGGTTGCTTAAATGTACATGGATCTTTATTACCTCGATGGCGCGGTGCAGCACCTATTCAGCGTGCTATTTGGGCTGGGGATACACAAACTGGTGTGACGATTATGCAAATGGACGAAGGATTGGATACGGGAGATATGTTGTACAAAGTATATTGTGATATCAGACCAGATGAAACATCAACGAGCTTATATAATAAGCTAGCAGAGATTGCACCAAATGCTCTTATTCATGTATTAGATAATTTAGAATCAGGTAAATTTATTGCTGAGAAGCAAGATGATTTACAGTCAAATTATGCTGATAAACTTTCTAAAGAAGAGGCAAAATTAGACTGGTCTTTCTCAGCACAGACCTTAGAACGTTGTGTTCGTGCTTTTAATCCTTGGCCAATAAGTTATTTTTCTATAATGGATCAACTTGGTAATGAGCAATTAATAAAAGTCTACCAAGCAGAAGTTTTACCGCATGTTGATAAACCAGTAGGAACGATTTTAAGCGCAGATAAAAAGGGTATTCAAATCTCAACTGCGGAAGGTGTTCTGAATTTATTACAATTGCAACCAGCAGGGAAGAAGCCAATGTCAGCACAGGAACTGTTAAATGGACGAGCAGAATGGTTTACTGTAGGTAAAGTATTATGATGCAAAAGCGAAGCAAAACGGCTAAGAAACAGACCTCACTTTCGACTCGTGCACTGGCAGCTCAAATCATCTTACAAGTTCTAGATCAAGGAAAATCCTTATCTATGTTGCTTCCTGAAGTTCAACACCAAATTAAGCAGCAGGATCTTCCTTTATTACAAGAAATTTGTTTTGGTATTTGTCGTGTATTACCTCGCTTAGAGCACATTATTAAATTACTTGTTGATAAACAATTAAAGGGAAAAACACGAATTGTACACTGCTTATTACTAGTCGGTCTGTATCAATTACTTTATACCCGTATTCCTCCACATGCAGCAGTTGATGAAGTCGTAAATGCGACTCATACTCTTAAAATGGACAGTTTTCGGGGGCTCATTAATGCTGTATTGCGTCGCTTTTTAAGAGAAAAGCAGCAAGTTTTGGAACAAGTGGATAAACATTGGGAAACATTACATCCCGAATGGCTTGTGACTCGTCTCAAAAAAGCTTATCCAAATTGGCATGATATTATTGAGGCAAATAATAAAAAACCGCCGATGTGGATTCGCATTAATTCACAGAAAATTGACACAGCAAGTTATCGTGTTTTATTAGCAGAGCGTGGTATTGATACGTTTAGTACTGAGAATCCTTTTGCACTGCGTTTGGCACAACCTACTGCTGTAAATAATTTGCCTGCTTTTGAACAAGGGCATGTTAGTGTGCAGGACTTACATGCACAATGGTCTGCTATTTTATTAGCACCAAAAAATAATGAATTAATTCTGGATGCTTGTGCAGCACCTGGTGGTAAAACAACACATATTTTAGAGCAGGCACCCAATGCTCACGTTGTTGCTTTGGACATTGATGATAGTCGTCTAAAGCGTGTTCATGAAAATTTAGCACGTATGCAACAATCTGCAACAGTAATCTGTGGTGATGCTAGTCAGCCAACACAATGGTTAGAAAAAATTAACATTACTACGGATAAAAGTGCGGTACAGTTTGATCGAATTTTATTAGATGCACCTTGTTCTGCAACAGGGGTTATTCGCCGTCACCCAGATATTAAATGGTTACGACAAGAGTCAGATATTGAACAGCTAGTGCTGTTACAAGCACAAATTTTGCAAGCCCTTTGGGCAATTTTAAAACCAAACGGAACTTTATTATATGCAACTTGCTCAGTATTGCCTGAGGAAAATGCATTACAAATTGAACAATTTTTACAGGAAAATGTAGATGCTAAGTTAGAAAAACTGCCTTTTGCCTCTACAGAAAATACAATCGGGTTTCAGTTTATCCCTACTGAAAACGGTGGTGATGGTTTTTATTATGCTAAATTAAGGAAGGTAAGTTAATTATGAATATCAATCAAGGGACTTTCCCCAAACTAGATGTTGTTATCTCTTGTTATAATTCTGAGAAAACATTAATTCGAGCAGTGAATTCAGTGTTAAACCAAAGTGCGTTAAATCATCTTTGGATTGTAGATGATAATTCTACAGATAATACATTTAAACTTGCGAATCAAATTGCAGCTCGCTTTCCAGAAAAAGTGACTGTAGAAAAACTATCTCGTAATGGAGGACTAGCAAAAGCGAGAAACTGGGGGGCTTTACAAAGTAATGCCGAGTTTATTGCTTTTTTAGATGCAGATGATGCTTATGAGCCAGAAGCATTGACAACAGCAAGTTGTGTGTTTCATTTCAGACCAGAAACATCGTTAGTTAGACTGGCTTTAAAACCAATAGATTTAGATACAAGTTATGCAGAGCATCCAGATTTTCAAGATGCATGGGAAAGTGTTCAACTAGAGTCAGCACGAAATGTTGTTTTCCGTCGTTTATTCTTATTAGCTTGTGGTGGTTTTCCGCAAGAGTCTTTATTTCGTCGTTTAGGTGGAGATGATAGTGTTATTGGACATGTCAGTGCAAAACTAGGGCGAGTAGCGACATTATTTGAAGATATTGGTGTGTTGCATTATTGCTATGAAGGAATGCCTGAAGAGCGTTTATTAGATGCAATACTGTTTGGTAAAAAACAAGTAACTGCTGGGCAAGAACATATTGAAATAGCAGAGAAAGTGACAGAAAGCATTTGTGAGCAAGTGGAGCAGCTAAAACAATATTTAAATACCCAAGAAGTGGGCGTTAAACCATTAGTAATTGAGAGAACTGAATAATGAAAATCATCATTCTTGGTGCAGGACAAGTTGGAACAACGTTGGCTGAAAATTTAGTCAGTGAAGATAATGATATTACTTTAGTTGATAATCAATCATTACGATTGGAAAACCTACAGAGTAAGCATGATCTACGTGTTGTGAATGGCTCTGCTTCTTCACCAAGAGTTTTGCGCGAAGCTGGCGCACAAGATGCTGATTTATTAGTCGCAGTAACAAGTTCTGATGAGATTAATATGGTAGCGTGTCAAATTAGTTATACATTATTTAATACGCCAACAAAAATTGCTCGTATTCGTAATGCAGAATATTTAAGAGAAAAAGATAAATTATTCCAAACGAATGTATTACCTATTGATCATATTATTTCACCAGAGAAATTAGTGACGGATGAAATTACACGTTTGATTGATTATCCTGGCGCATTACAAGTTGCACATTTTGCGGATGGGCGTATTAGTCTTGTTGTTGTGAAAGCCTATTATGGCGGACCACTCGTGGGTTATGCTATTTCTGCGCTGAAAGATCATATGCCGCATATTGAGTGCCGTATTGTATCAATCTTACGTCAAGATAAAGTGATTCGTCCACAGGGATCTACGATTATTGAGGCAGGAGATGAAGTCACGTTTATTTGTGAAACAATTCACATTAAAGCAGTAATGAGTGAATTACAACGCTTAGAAAAACCTTATAAACGGATTATGATTGCGGGTGGCGGTAATATTGGTATTGGTGTTGCGAAACGTTTAGAAAGTCAATGTTCAGTTAAATTGATTGAGCGTAATGCAGAGCGTGCGACCGCATTAGCAGAAAAATTATCTAATACATTGATTTTTTGTGGCGATGCTTCGGATCAATCATTCCTCTTTGAAGAACAAATTGAAAATATTGATGTGTTTTTGTCACTCACTAGTGATGATGAAGCGAATATCATGTCTGCGCTATTAGCAAAACGTTTGGGAGCAAAGAAGGCTATGGTGCTTATTCAACGTATGGCATATATTAATCTGATTCAAGGTGGGACGATTGATATTGCTGTTTCACCACAGCAGGCAACTATTTCTGCTTTGCTCAGTCATGTACGTAAAGGGGATACTGTTAATGTTGCTTCATTACGACATGGTGTTGCAGAGGCTTTAGAGATTATTGTTCATGGTGAAGAAGAATCCTCGCTTGTTATTGGTCGCAAAATTGCTGAACTAAAGTTACCTCAAGGTGCAATTCTTGGTGCAGTTTTACGTGGTAATGAAGTGATTATGGCAAAGAAAAATTTAGTGATTGAAGACAATGATCATGTGATTGTATATTTGAGTGATAAAAAGTTTGTGTCTGATATTGAAAAGCTATTTCAGCCAAGTGTATTTTTTATTTAAAGTAGAGTAAATACACTGTACAACAAATGAAAAGCTCCTATAATGCGTTTTGATTTAAAGTAAAGTTTAGTGAGGAGTTTTTATGAGTTTTATTAAAGAGTTTCGCGAATTTGCGATGCGTGGTAATGTGGTTGATATGGCTGTCGGTGTGATCATCGGTGGTGCTTTTGGTAAAATTGTCAGCTCACTAGTTGGTGATGTTTTTATGCCTATATTGGGTATTTTAACAGGTGGCGTTGATTTCAAAGATTTAAAGATTGTCTTAAAAGATGCTATGGGTGATGTGCCAGCAGTAACATTAAATTATGGTGCATTTATCCAAAATGTATTTGATTTTATTATTATTGCCTTCGCGATTTTCTTAATGATTAAAGCATTGAATAAATTAAAACGTGAGACACCAGCAGAAGAAGCACCTGCAGAACCAGAAAAACCATCAAATGAAGAAGTGTTATTAACTGAGATTCGTGATTTATTAAGAAAATAATTTCATTATTTAGATAAAAAGTCTTCCTCTAGTGGAAGATTTTTTATTGATACAACAAATATCTTGCCTTGTTTAAACTACCTATTCCTTCTACAATAGTGGCAATACATTTCCAAGAGGTTATTTATCATGACTGATTTACAAGCATTACAAGTAGAAACACGCGAAATTATCACTGATTTGCTAAATGATGGTAGTGATCCAAGCGCGCTCTATATTATTGAGCACCATATTGCTCATCATGATTTTGATAAATTAGAGAAAATTGCAGTAGAAGCTTTCAAAGCAGGGTATGAAGTATCTGAGGCAGAAGAGTTTGAAGATGATAATGGAAACGTTATTTTTTGTTTTGACATTATTAGCGAGGTTGAATTGAAGCCAGAAATTATTGATGCCCAACAAAAAGAATTACTTCCTTTGGTTGAAAAATTTGCAGGTATCTATGATGGCTGGGGAACTTATTTTGAAGATCCAAATGCCAGTGATGATGAATATGGTGATGATGGTGAATTTTTTGATGAAGAAGATGAAGCGTAATTCTATCAAAATCTCATAAATTTAGACCGCACTTTTATGCTGATTAAAAGTGCGGTTTTATTTTGTTGGAACTATTTAATGTTGATATTGCCTAAAAAATGATTATTTTAAACTTTAATAAGGATATTTTATGAAATTAAAACATTTAACATTAGCATTATTAGCTTTACCTTTCGCTGTTTCAGCTACTACTGAACATCTGCCAAGTAATATTGTGACCTTCAGTGCGGAAGTTGAAAAAGAAGTTAATCAAGATTTAATACAAGTCATTATGTTTACCCAAGAAGAAGGTAAGGACGTTGGTATATTAAATAAAAATGTGACAGAGCGAATGAATGCGGCAATTGCTTTGGTGAAAAAACAAAATGTTGTGCATATTCAATCGCAAGATCATAATACTCAAGTACGTTATGGCAAAGATGGCAAGCAAAATGGTTGGATCAGCCGTGCTGAACTTGTTTTACAAAGTAAAGACTCTGTTGCGCTGGCTAAATTAATCTCAGAATTAAATAATCAATTAATGATTGAGAGACTTTATGCATCTGTATCACCTGATACATTAACTGCACTCGAAAATGAGATGACAGAGGCAGTATTACAAAAATTTGAGCAAAAAGCGAAAGTCATTCAAAATAGTTTAAAAAGTAAAGGTTATAAAGTGATTGAGCTGAATTTATCTACTCCACATAATTTAGGCCAATCACCACGTCCTTATGCGAATAAAATGATGCGTGCCACACTGTCTTCATATGATACGGATGCAATGGAGCTAGAGGCTGGTAAAACACAAATTCGCGCAGAGGTGCAAGCGAAAATTGAATTAATTAATGATTAGCTTTCTAATGCTTCATATTTCTTATACAATAATCAAATTCGTTTATTAAAAAATCGGAGTAATAATGAAAGTTGCAAAAAATGTTGTGGTGAGTATTGCTTATCAAGTACGCACTGCTGATGGTGTGTTAGTTGATGAGGCGCCAGCAAATCAACCTTTAGAATATTTACAAGGGCATAATAATTTAGTCATTGGCTTAGAAAACGCATTAGAAGGTAAAGCTGTTGGTGATAAGTTTGAAGTGCGTGTAAAACCAGAAGAAGGTTATGGCGAATATAACGAAAATATGGTGCAGCGCGTACCAAAAGAAGTATTTCAAGGCGTTGATGAATTAGTTGTAGGTATGCGCTTTATTGCAGATACAGATATTGGTCCATTACCTGTTGTGATTACTGAAGTAGCTGAAAATGATGTTGTGGTTGATGGAAACCATATGTTAGCAGGTCAAGAGTTGTTATTTACAGTAGAAGTCGTTGCAACCCGTGAGGCAACCTTAGAAGAAATGTCACATGGACATATTCACCAAGAAGGTGGCTGCTGTGGTGGACATCATCATGACAGTGATGACGAAGAACATGGTTGCGGTTGTGGTGGACACCATCATGGGCACCACCATCATGAGCATGAAGGTTGTTGTGGCAATGGTGGATGTAAGCACTAACGCCGAGACTAAAAGAAGACCGCACATTAAAGTGCGGTTCTTTTTTCTTGTTTGTAGCAAGTTAACTTTGTTTTTTCAATATCGCATAAAGCTCATCTTTTAAACGTAATTTCTCTTTTTTTAAATTTTCTACTTCGGTGGGTGTACCGAGTTCAATGTGAGATTCAATATTTTTAATCCGTTGATCTAGCTCATTATGTTTGTCAAATAAGCGGCTAAAATGGGTATCTTCAATTTTTAATTTGGAAATTAAATCACGAAACTCTGGAAACATAGGCGCTCCTTTTGTAGCATAAGTAGTATAAAAAGTGCTCATTTCAGTGTTTATCTTATCGGATTTTACCTAAAATAAATGTGTTGAAGATCACAAATTTAAAGAGAATGTGTTGTACGTATTTTATTTAATAAAGCATCACAACAAGGATCTAACAGTTGATATGTGAGATTAAAGTCTTTTGTATACCAAGGATCTGGAATATCGCGATAACCTAAGTTTGGACATAATTCAGTGATCTTAAAGAGCTTCTCTGGGTGATGACCAAATAACCTTTCTAAATCCTGTAAGTTTGTCTCATCCATAGCAATAATATAATCATAAAATTGCCAATTTTCTGACCGCACTTTTTTACTCTGAAAGCCTGTACTCTCAATTTTATGTTGATCTAATATCTCTGCTGTACCGCAGTGCATATCACCTCCCTCATGCCAACCTGATGTACCTGCACTACTTGTTTTAATGAAATCTTGTAGTCCAGCTTGTTTGATTTTTTCTCGCATCAGAAACTCCGCCATCGGAGAACGACATAGGTTACCCAAACACACAAATAATATATTAATTGTCATTCTGTTCCCTTAATCTATTTCTTATTCATTAAGAAGATTATTTAGTTGATATAGATAGAATACAATTCGGCTCTATTCAATCAAATCAAATAGAGCCGAATGTGTTTAGTGTTTAATAATGAAGTTAATTATTACCACTGATAACCAGCACCAATACTTCCACCAAAGTCACCACGTGAATTTGTATTACCCGTTAATTTAATGATAACTTTACCGTTATCAGAAATACGGGACATACCGACTGCAATTGCATTTTCACCTTTATAAGTTCCAACAGCCGCAGCAACCATGCTCTTACCCGGGATATAAGCCTGTGGTAAACCTGCTGCTGCATTTGCACCAGCAATACCTGCACGGAGTTTTCTATTCACTTTATTGATAGTATCGCCAATTTGATCAATGCGTTGATTTGTGGCATATAACTGACTACCGTTTACTGCATCTGTACTTGTTGCAGAAACTTCACCTTTCGCAATACCACTAATCTTATTAGTTGTTGCATCAACTTTGATATTGCCTGCTTGTAGACCTGACTCATTAATTGTGACATTTGGGCCGACTTTAACTTCTTTAAATTCAACATTATCTTTTGTTGCAACTTCATAGATCGTTTGTCCATTTGCACCTACTTTAGACGTCACAGTCATATTTTTGCCTGCTTCTACTTCATTTCTACTTGCTTTGATGGCATCGTCGATAGTGTTTTTACCTGTGCCGCCAATATTACTCATTGTAATAGAACCTGCATTTGGACCACTCTTAGCAATTTCAGCATTCCCACCTAATATATTAGTCACGGTGTTTCCTACATTACCCAAGACTTGTTGTGTTAAATATAACTGACTACCATTAATTGCATCTGTACTTGTTTCGCTAATACGACCAGCTGCGACATTTGTAATAGTTCGTTCTGTACCAGCTTTACCTACACTCACAGTTGATTTCGGTGCAGTACCTGCAAAACCAGAATAAGTAATTCCACTTACAGTGGCTTCTGTGGTACCTACTGCTGCAGCAGTTTCTGAACCGCTACCTAATGCTACGGCATTTTCATGATCCGACACGGCATCTTGACCTAATGCTATCGCACCTTTCTTCTTCGCTTTAGCTTTCCAGCCCATTGCAACTGCGCCTGAACCATCTGCAGCATTGCCTCCTTCAAAACCAGCTTCAGCTTCTGCACCAAAGGCAAGTGAGCCTGCCGCACGTGTATGTGCTTTTGTACCAATTGCTACAGAACTACCAGCATTGTTTTCTGTTTTTGCTTCAGAACCAAAAGCGATAGCTTGGTAGCCTTTTGAGTTTGAGTTATGACCAATAGATGTGGATTGCGATTTATCATCAGACTTCGCGCCAGAGCCAATAGCAATACTACTTGCAGCTGCTGCACTTGTTTTGGTTCCGATAGCAATCGCATCCGTTGGACGATCTGTATCATTATTAGCTTTAACTGTAGCTCCCGAGCCTATTGCAATAGCACTATAAGCTTTTTCATCTGTTGATGAGTTTGTACCCATTGCAATTGCACCACTGGCTTGTGCTTTTGAACTATCACCAATAGCGATATTTGACGTTTGTTTACCTAATGCTTGAGCGTTATGACCAATCGCAATCCCTTTTGCGTTATCAACTTTTGATTTATCACCAATGGCTACTGAACTTGTACTAGCTGTTGTTGCCTCTGCTTCTGCACCTACAGCTACACTACGGTAGGCATGTGTTTTAGCACTGTAACCAAGAGAGGTAGCACCTGCCGCAGTCGATTTACTATAAGTACCAACAGCAGTTGAAGAGTCTTTTGTACTTGTCGCGCCATCACCTATTGCAATTGATGATTTACCTGTTGCGTGTGAGTCTTGACCGCCTGCAAATGAGTTTTGACCTGATGCCTCTGCTTTTTGTCCAATTGCTGCTGCATTTACGCCATTTGCAGAACTAGAGGCACCAATTGCCACAGAGCCTTGCCCTTGATTATTAATACTCGCATTTGTACCTATAGCAACGGAGTTATTTGCTTCAGTTTTTGTTCCTTGCCCGATCGCAATGGATGCTCCTCCAGATGATTTTACATTTTTTGTACCGATTGCAATTGAAAATTGTCCAGATGCATCTGCATTTTCACCAACTGCAATTGCACGTTGAGCGCCAGCTTTTGAACCCACACCTACTGCCACAGTAGCTGCTTGCGAAGCATCCGCGTTAGAGCCAACTGCAACAGATGAAGCTCCTGCATTTGCCTCTCGCCCTACTGCAATAGCTCGATCTGCAGTAGCTTTAGAAGTAAAGCCAATAGAAACACTCGTTGTTCCCTCAGCCTTTGCATTATTACCTATTGCAACTGAACTTTGACCTTTAGAGCTCGATTTATAACCTACGGCAGTCGAGTATGTTGTAGTGATCTCTTTGTTTGCATCTGTACCTATTGCAACATTATGTGAGCCACCACCCTTAGATGATGAACCAGTACCTATAGCAATAATATTATTCGTACCGTTTGCATCTTTTAATGCACCATCTCCCACAGCGATATTATTGTTTTTGCTTCCTGTAGAGCCTGTATTACGACCAATTGAGATATCCCATTGTCCTTCTGCTTTCGCTCCTTTACCAATTGCAACGGTTTCATCGTTTTTAGCTTGTGCTCCTGCACCAATAGCAATAGATGCTGTATGGCTTGTTTCACTACCTACCCCGAGCGCTACATTACTCTCACCAGTTGTTTTAGCTTTCGACCCAATAACGACGGATTTACTTTGTTTTGTGTCAAATTTTGTTGCAGCTGTCGTATTTTCATCACCACAAATGGCATTTTGGCTTTCTGGATTATAATAGCAAATTTTATGTTTGTTTTTGTCAAAATCATTTCCATTTTCTGTTTCAGCCAATACCAGTCCACTCACTAGCAACAAAGCTGTTGCGGTGGTTGTTGAGGTAAGACGACTAACTGTATTGACAACATCTTTTTTCGCTGATGCACTTTTCCCACCTGATTTTGCTAATTCCGAGACAACGACCCAGCTTTGAGTAGCTGCGTTCCATAATGTACGATAGATTTTATTCATATATTTCACCTATAAAGTTGTATATGAGATAGTCAGAATATAAAATTCTTGTTTATCTAGTTAGTTATAATCCCTATTTTGGGTACTGCTTATGAAACAAGGATGTTAAAAAAATGTTAATTTATTCTACAATGCTCATGAATTGAACGCTATTCTTTACTTAGTAAAGTTATGAAAATGTAACTAATTTATTAAAATTCCATAAAGATCATATTCATCTGCTTGTGTAATTTGGACTTGAACAAGTTGCCCAACCTTAACCTCCATTTGATTGTGGTTCTCAATATAAACAACACCATCAATTTCTGGCGCGTCTGCCATCGAACGTCCAATGAAGCCTTCTTCATCAATTGTGTCGATTATTACGGTTAATGTTTTGCCTACTTTTTGTTGCAGACGCTGTGCTGAAATGTGTTGCTGTAATTGCATAAAACGATGAAAGCGTTCTTCTTTTATATGCTCTGGAACTTGATCTGGCATATCAGTAGCAACTGCGCCTTCTACAGGACTGAATTTAAAACAACCTACGCGATCAAGTTGGGCTTCTTTTAAAAAGTCTAAAAGTAACTGGAAATCTTCTTCTGTTTCCCCTGGAAATCCGACGATAAACGTAGAGCGTAAAGTTAAATCGGGACAAATTTCTCGCCATTTTTTTATACGCTCTAACGTACGATCAATGGAACCCGGTCTTTTCATCGCCTTTAAGATTTTGGGACTAGCATGTTGTAATGGGATATCCAAGTAAGGCAAAATTTTGCCTTCTGCCATCAATGGAATAAGAGCATCAACATGTGGGTAAGGATAGACATAATGTAAGCGAACCCAAACACCTAATTTACCCAGTTGTTCACATAGGCTAATCAGATTATTTTTGATTGGCATACCGTTCCAAAATACCGTTTTATTTTGGTTTTCTTTGCCCTGATCCAGTGAGTAAGCTGATGTATCTTGTGATACGATTAAAATTTCTTTCACCCCAGCATCAACAAGACGTTTTGCCTCATCTAACACCTGTACAATAGAACGGCTATCTAAATCGCCACGCATAGAAGGGATAATGCAAAATGTACAACGATGATCACAACCTTCAGAAATTTTTAAATAGGCATAATGCTTTGGAGTGAGTTTCACTCCCTGTTTAGGGACAAGATTGACATACGGGTTGTATTCAGGTTTAGGTACATACTTATGCACTTGATTCATGACAGCTTCATAACTGTGTGGTCCAGTTACTTCTAAGACTTTGGGATGCACTTCACGAATACGATCCTCTTTTGCACCTAAGCAACCTGTGACAATCACTTTACCGTTTTCTTCTAATGCTTCACCAATAGCTTCTAAAGATTCTTGAACTGCACTATCAATAAAGCCACAAGTATTGACAATGACTAAATCAGCATTCTCATAGCTAGGAATAATGTTGTAACCATCTGCACGTAGTTCAGTCAAAATACGCTCAGAATCAACTAAGTTTTTAGGGCAGCCGAGACTAATAAAACCAATATTTGGTGAAGAAGATGTCATAAAAAATCTCAAAAGAGTAGTAAATCAAGAAAGCTTTCTATTGTACATAATTTATATACAAAAGGCGACAAACTATACCAAAAAAGGTTAAAAATTATAGAAATAGTTGAAGTATTAGGCGAGGTGTGTTCAGTCTTTGAAGGGTTTGATTTGGTGAGAAAAGAAAACGCTTGATTTTAAATCAAGCGTTTTTTGTTTAAGAAATAACGAAGTTAAACAAGTAATGCCGCTGCTTTGACAACTACCTCAACTGCATTTTTCTCGACACGTTTAGCCATTTCCTCATTTGGAATTTCTTGTTGTGTACGATTAACAATTGCGCCTGCAACCATTCCCGCGCGTAGCCCTAGAGCAGAGCACATAGTAAATAGCGTGGCGGATTCCATTTCAAAGTTCATGACATTGAGATCTTGCCATTGTTGCAATGATCCTTGGAAGTGACGATAAACTTTACCGCTATAAGTATCATAACGCTCTTGACCTGGATAGAAGGTATCTGAAGCTGCAGTAATACCAACATACACTTTTTGATCTGCATATTCTGTCGCTGCTTTGTAAAGTGCGGTCGTACATTCGAAATTTGCTACCGCTGGATACTCCATTGGTGCAAAATGTAAACTCGCACCATCTAAACGCACAGCGCCAGTGGTGACTAAAATATCTCCCACATTAATATGTGGTTGAATTGCTCCTGTTGTACCGATTCGTAAGAAGGTACGAACACCTAATTGTGCGAGTTCTTCAACTGCAATGGATACGGAAGGTCCACCAATCCCTGTTGAACAAACTACGACGGCTTTATCTCCGATATAACCAAGCCAAGAAGTAAATTCACGTGTCGAAGCTAAGAATTTTGGGCGCTCTAATAGGCTTGCTATTTTCTCAACACGTTCTGGTGCACCAGGGGTAATGGCTAAAGTAGCACCTTCTAACATTGCTTTAGTTAAACCTAGATGGAATACTTCTGACATAATCTCTCCTTATTATTATGCTAGGGTTTAATATCACGCAAAATGGGATTTTGCATTGAAATTAAGGTTTCAGTAGATTGAATTTCATCAATTAACTGAATTTTTGTAGCTAAAACAGAATGCAATTCTGCAATAGTATGGGTCATGACTTTAATAAAAATGGAATAATTGCCTGTTGTATAATAAGCTTCAACCACTTCATCAAAGCCTTCTAATTTTGCAATGACTTTTTCATAATCTTTGGCGCTTTTTAAAATTATACCAATAAAGCAACAAACATCATAACCTAATTTCCGTTCATTGATACGTACTTTAGTCCCTTCAATAATACCAGCTTGGCGCATTTTCTCAACGCGCACATGTATTGTCCCTGGACTAACACCAAAGTTTTTTGCCATTTCAGCATAAGGCGTACGTGCATCTTTAGTGAGTACACGTAAAATTTGCTGATCAAGATTGTCGATGTTATGCATGGATTACCTTTTTAGAATTTATTTAAAAAAACATGCGTTATATTTGATAATATTTACATTATATCCCTTTTTTCAAAAAAAGTATTGAGTTATATGGTGTTTATATTAAATAATATCCAACAAATTTGATGTAGATCTATTTTTTAAGGTATCGACAATGAAAAAATCATTTATTTTACAACAACAAGAAATTAGCTTCGTAAAAAACACATTTACGAAAAAATTAGCTGATCATTTAGCTATTGTGGAAGTTCAAGGCCCTATCCTAAGCCAAGTTGGTAATGGTATTCAAGATAATCTTTCAGGTGCAGAGAAAGCAGTACAAGTAAATGTGAAACAGATCACAGATGCTACTTTTGAGGTTGTTCATTCTTTAGCTAAATGGAAACGCCATACTCTCGCACGCTTTAATTTTGCTCAAGGAGAAGGATTATTTGTGCATATGACTGCACTACGTCCCGATGAGGACTCGTTAGATCAAACTCATTCTGTTTATGTGGATCAGTGGGATTGGGAAAAAGTGATTTCTGAAGAGCAGCGTAATATTGGATATTTAAAAGAGACTGTTAGATCAATTTATGCGGCAATGTTGGAAACAGAAGACGCTGTGAGTGAACGATTTGGTTTAGCTAAGTTTTTACCAAAAGAAATCACATTTGTACACAGTGAAGAACTTGTTCAGCGTTTCCCAAATATGAATGATAAAGAGCGTGAGAATGCAATTTGTCAAGAACATGGCGCTGTATTTTTAATTGGTATTGGCGGTAAATTATCAGATGGCAAACCACATGATATGCGAGCACCAGATTATGATGATTGGACAACACCATCAGAAGGTGAGCATAAAGGATTAAATGGTGACATCTTAGTCTGGAACCCTGTTTTAGAGCGTGCTTTTGAACTGTCTTCTATGGGTATTCGTGTGGATGAAACTGCGTTACGTAAGCAGCTGGCTTTAACTAATAATGAAGATCGCCTTCAATTTGATTGGCACCAAGATTTGATTAATGGACGTTTACCATTATCAATTGGAGGGGGTATTGGACGTTCTCGCTTAGTGATGTTGTTATTACAGAAAAAACATATTGGTGAAGTACAATCAAGTGTGTGGCCTAAATGGGTAATGGAAGAGTTTGAGAATATTCTATAACCAGTGCTAAATACGGAAGAGACATAAAAGTGCGGTGAGTTTTTTGAAAATATCTACCGCACTTTTTTAAGGATAGCTATTAAACTAGGATTCTACAAAACTTAAAGCGACTTCGACAACTTTTAAATCAGCTCCTGTTTTATGCGCATTTTCACTTAAATGGCGTCGCCATTGTCTAGCTCCTTTACAATGTTGAAATGCACCAAGCATATGACGAACAATGTGATTTAAATACACACCTTGACTTAACTGTGTCTCAATATAAGGAAACATTTTTTCTACAGCTTCTTTTGCGCTAATAATTGGGCTAGTTGGATCAAATAAGGCTTGATCAATATAGCCTAACAAGCTGGGATTTTGATAAGCCTCACGTCCAACCATCACACCATCTACATATTTTAAATGCTGCTGCATTTCGTCAATAGTTTTAATACCACCATTAATACTTATAAGCAAATGAGGAAAGTCTCGTTTCAGTTGATAAACGCGTTCATAATTCAATGGTGGGATTTCACGATTTTCTTTTGGACTTAATCCAGATAACCAAGCCTTACGTGCATGAATAATAAATTCCTGACAACCTGCGTCATGAATTTTTTGCACAAAGTCACAGAGAAACTCATAACTATCAAACTCATCAATCCCAATACGTGTTTTTACTGTGATGGGAATGTTGACAACAGCTTGCATAGCTTTCACACAATGAGCAACTAAATCAGCTTTTGCCATTAAACATGCACCAAACATACCATTTTGAACACGATCAGAAGGACATCCCACATTTAAATTAATTTCGTGATAGCCACGCATTTCAGCCATTTTTGCACATTGTGCTAATTGAATAGGATCACTGCCACCTAATTGTAGTGCGACGGGATTTTCTGTGAGAGAAAATTCAAGATGATCGTATTTAGCGTGGATAATTGCTCCCGTAGTTATCATTTCTGTATAGAGTAAAGCATGACGACTGAATTGGCGGTGAAAATAACGGCAATGGCGTGTTGTCCAATCAAGCATTGGTGCAACAGAAAAACGTCCTCGATAAAAGTGCGGTTGATTTTGATTCATTTTTTTTCTTCTTGAATACGTTGGCGGAAACGTGCTGCCGCAAAATGATAAAAAGGTTTAGGGTGAAATTGGCGTGAAATAATGGACGAAACTAAGCAACAAATCAATAACCAAAATAAAACAGGTTGGCAACCAGTCATTTCCATTACAACGACACTTGCAGTGACAGGCGATTGTGTCGCACCCGCTAAAAAACCTGCCATGCAAAGTAAAACTAGTAGGCGTTGATCTACTAGACCATTCGTGAAAGACCAAATTTGTACACCAATTCCTGCCCCTGTGGTTAAGGCAGGAGTGAAAATGCCACCAGCAATACCTGTCCAATAAGTTGCTACAGTGGATAGCAGTTTTAGCATACCTAATTCTGCGGGTGTTTTACCACCATCTAATGCATTAGCGACAACATCATAACCTGTCCCATAGGTTTTTCCTTGAGTATAAGTACCTAATGCAGCAAGCAATAAACCTAGAAAAAGAGCAATATAAATTGGATGACGGCGAATCCAACCACGTATTTTTGTAGGCGATATCCCAGCTAGACCTTTAGCTAACAAACGAGCAAATAATCCACCGAATACACCACAAATAGAACCACAAAGTACAACCCATAAAAACATATAAGGTACACTCGTTTCACCGTGATATTGAGGAAAATAGGGATTATTACCTTCTATTGCTACTAAGATAAAACCCGCGGCTAATACGCCTAATAATACACGGCGCTCCCAGCGTAATAATACACCTCGTCCCAATTCTTCAATAGCAAAAACCACGCCAGCAAGTGGGGCGTTAAATGCTGCTGCTAAGCCGCCTGCTGCACCTGTTGCCATCAACTCATTTGCACTGAGCCCATTGAATGCAATGCCATGCTTACGACAAAAATTGCCCCAAGCTAACATCACTGCAGCCCCGATTTGGACAGAAGGTCCTTCTCGACCAACAGAGGCTCCAATAAGCATCGCTAAAAATGTCAGTGGGATTTTCCACAGTGTTTGCCAAAAAGAAATGAGACGACTTTTGTTAGTGCCATGGGGTAAATTTATAGATGCAATAACTTGTGGAATACCGCTTCCTGCAACATAAGGCGTATATTTTGTCGTAAACCAAGCTAATATTGCTAGCCCGCAAGGCAATACAAACCAAACTGCGATTGGATATTGAGTAGACCAATGTGCATTCCATTCCAAACCAAGATCAGCGAATTTAGCAAATCCTAATGAGAATAATGCAACTAATGCTGCGCCAATTAATAAACAAGCAAATTCCAAACTTTTACGTGAAATTCGATGGGTCTGCCGTAGTTTTTTGTGTAAAACATACCGCACTTTTGCTTTAAAACTCGTAAGTGATGACATACATTTATGTAATGAATTGAAGAAAGGAAAAAAATTATAACGTGAAATCAGTTTTAACTGAATAGAGTTTAAGCAATCATTAACACAGAATTTTCTTACATTTGATCGAGAAAAAGACTTGCAAAGTTCAGCGGATTTCAGTAGAATTCGCAGGCTTTCTTCGTGATAAGCCGTTTAATGTAATCATTTATTAAACGAGTATTACAATAAGTAATACATAAAATGTTTCCGATTGGGAAACTAAAACAGGTTAACTTGCACCCCTTTTCGTTTTGTGAAGTAAGAAAAGTGTTGGTGTTAGTTTTTTATTAGCTAAATTTTGATTGGAGCTCTGGTCTAATGCAGAACCAAAGAATCCGTATCCGCTTAAAAGCTTTCGATCATCGTTTGATCGATCAATCTACTGCGGAGATCGTAGAAACAGCTAAACGTACTGGTGCACAAGTTCGTGGTCCAATTCCGTTACCAACTCGTAAAGAGCGTTTCACCGTGTTGATTTCTCCACACGTGAACAAAGACGCACGTGATCAATACGAAATTCGTACTCACAAACGTTTGGTTGATATTGTTGAGCCAACAGAAAAAACTGTTGATGCATTAATGCGTTTAGATCTAGCTGCCGGCGTTGACGTGCAGATTAGCCTAGGTTAATTAAGAGGTTATTACAATGATTGGTTTAGTCGGTCGTAAAGTTGGTATGACTCGTATCTTCAATGAAGATGGCGTTTCAATTCCAGTTACCGTTATCGAAATCGAAGCCAACCGTGTGACTCAAGTTAAAACTGTAGAAACAGATGGCTATTCTGCAATTCAAGTTACCACTGGCTCTAAAAAAGCAAGTCGTGTAACTAAGCCAGAAGCTGGTCATTTCGTGAAAGCAGGTGTTGAAGCTGGTCGCGGTTTATGGGAATTTCGTACTACTGAAGGTGAAGAATTCACTTTAGGTCAAGAAATTAATGTTGACATCTTTGCAGATGTTAAAAAAGTTGATGTTACAGGTACTTCTAAAGGTAAAGGATTTGCTGGCGGTGTAAAACGCTGGAATTTCCGTACTCAGGATGCTACACACGGTAACTCTTTATCACATCGTGTGCTTGGTTCTATTGGTCAAAACCAAACGCCAGGTCGTGTGTTTAAAGGCAAAAAAATGGCAGGACACTTAGGTGCTGAGCGTGTAACCGTTCAATCACTAGAAGTTGTTCGTGTTGATGCTGAGCGTAAATTACTATTAGTGAAAGGTGCTGTTCCAGGTGCAACTAATGGTGATGTTATCGTTAAGCCAGCAGTTAAAGCATAAGTCAGGAGATAGAGATGGAATTACAAGTTGTAGGTGCAAATGCACTAACTGTTTCTGAAACTACCTTCGGACGTGAGTTCAACGAAGCATTGATTCACCAAGTTGTTGTTGCATATGCAGCAGGTGCTCGTCAAGGTTCTCGTGCACAGAAAACTCGTGCTGAAGTGTCTGGTTCAGGTAAAAAGCCTTGGCGTCAAAAAGGTACAGGTCGTGCTCGTTCAGGTGATATCAAATCACCAATTTGGCGTTCTGGTGGTGTGACTTTTGCAGCTAAACCACAAGATCACAGCCAAAAAGTGAACAAGAAAATGTACCGTGGTGCAATCAAAAGCATTCTTTCTGAACTTGTTCGTCAAGACCGTTTAGTGGTTGTTGATAAGTTCGAAGTTGAAGCACCAAAAACGAAAGTTTTAGTACAAAAATTAAAAGAATTAGCACTTGAAGATGTGTTAATTATCACAGCAAGCTTAGATGAAAATCTATTCTTAGCAGCACGTAACTTATATAAAGTAGATGTTCGTGATGTGCAAGGTATCGATCCAGTAAGCTTAATCGCATTTGATAAAGTTGTTGTAACTGTCGATGCTGTGAAACAAATTGAGGAGATGTTAGCATGATTCAACAAGAACGTTTGCTAAAAGTGTTAAAAGCACCACATGTCTCTGAAAAAGCAACAAATAACGCTGAGAAGTCTAACACTATTGTTTTCAAAGTAGCTTTAGATGCAAATAAAGTTGAAATTGCTAATGCAGTTGAGCAATTATTTGAAGTGAAAGTGGATTCTGTTCGTACCGTCGTAGTGAAAGGTAAAACTAAACGCCATGGTGCAAGAATGGGACGTCGCAGTGACTGGAAAAAAGCTTATGTAACTCTTCAAGAAGGTCAATCACTTGACTTCGTTGAAGGTGCAGAGTAATTCGGAGGAGTAGAAAGTAATGGCTATCGTTAAATGTAAGCCGACCTCCGCTGGTCGTCGTCACGTTGTTAAAATCGTAAACCCTGAATTACATAAAGGGAAACCTTACGCACCACTTTTAGATACTAAATCTAAAACAGGTGGACGTAATAATTTCGGACGTATTACTACTCGCCATATTGGTGGTGGTCATAAACAACATTACCGTTTAATCGATTTCAAACGTAACAAGTTAGATATTCCAGCGGTTGTTGAGCGTCTAGAATATGACCCTAACCGTTCTGCAAATATTGCTTTAGTGCTTTATAAAGATGGTGAACGCCGTTATATCTTAGCACCTAAAGGTTTATCTGCAGGCGATACGATCCAAGCTGGTGTAAATGCGCCTATTAAAGTTGGTAATGCATTACCAATGCGTAATATTCCAGTGGGTTCAACTGTACATAATGTTGAATTAAAACCAGGTAAAGGTGGTCAAATTGCTCGTTCAGCGGGTGCTTATGTACAAATTATCGCTCGTGAAGGTAATTATGTTACATTACGTCTTCGTTCAGGCGAAATGCGTAAAGTGTTAGCTGAATGTACTGCAACCATCGGTGAAGTTGGTAATTCAGAACATATGCTTCGCGTATTGGGTAAAGCAGGTGCTAACCGCTGGAGAGGCGTACGCCCAACAGTTCGTGGTACAGCAATGAACCCAGTAGATCACCCACACGGTGGTGGTGAAGGTCGTAACTTTGGTAAACACCCAGTAACACCTTGGGGCGTTCAAACTAAAGGTAAGAAAACTCGCCATAACAAACGTACAGATAAATTTATTGTACGTCGTCGTGGTAAATAATATTAATTAATAAAGAGGATTAGCCATGCCACGTTCTCTCAAGAAGGGTCCTTTCCTTGACCTACACTTGTTGAAGAAGGTAGAGAAGGCGGTGGAAAGCGGGGATAAAAAGCCAATTAAAACTTGGTCCCGTCGTTCAATGATCATTCCATCAATGATCGGATTGACCATCGCAGTCCATAATGGTCGTCAGCACGTTCCTGTTTATGTATCTGATGAAATGATCGGTCATAAATTAGGTGAATTTGCACCGACTCGTACTTACCGCGGTCACGCTGCGGATAAGAAAGCTAAGAAGTAAGGGGTAAAAGATGGAAACTATTGCAAAACATCGTTACGCTCGCACTTCAGCGCAAAAAGCTCGTTTAGTTGCGGATTTAATCCGTGGTAAAAAAGTTGCTCAAGCATTAGAAATCTTAACTTTCACTAACAAAAAAGCAGCTGCTTTAGTGAAAAAAGTGCTTGAATCAGCAATCGCTAACGCAGAGCACAATGACGGTGCAGATATCGATGATCTTAAAGTAGCGAAGATTTTCGTAGATGAAGGTCCAAGCATGAAACGTGTTATGCCACGTGCTAAAGGTCGTGCAGATCGTATTTTAAAACGTACTAGCCACATCACTGTGGTAGTGTCAGATCGTTAATAAGTAGAGGAATAGCAATGGGTCAAAAAGTACATCCACATGGTATTCGCCTAGGTATCGTTAAGCCTTGGAGCTCTACTTGGTTCGCGAATACACAAGATTTCGCTGATAACTTAGATGGCGATTTCAAAGTACGTAAATTCTTGAATAAAGAATTAGCGAATGCTTCAGTTTCACGCATCACTATTGAGCGTCCAGCGAAAAGCATCCGTGTAACTATTCACACAGCTCGCCCAGGTATCGTTATCGGTAAAAAAGGTGAAGATGTTGAAAAATTACGTAACGCAGTTGCGGCTATTGCAGGCGTTCCAGCACAAATCAACATCGCTGAAGTGAAAAAACCTGAATTAGATGCAAAATTAGTTGCAGACAGCATCGCTTCTCAATTAGAGCGTCGTGTTATGTTCCGTCGCGCAATGAAACGTGCAGTACAAAACGCAATGCGTTTAGGTGCTAAAGGTATCAAAGTTGAAGTAAGTGGTCGTTTAGGTGGTGCAGAAATTGCACGTTCTGAATGGTATCGTGAAGGTCGTGTACCTCTACATACATTACGTGCGGACATCGACTATAACACTGCTGAAGCACATACTACATACGGTGTAATCGGTATTAAAGTATGGATCTTCAAAGGTGAAATCCTCGGTGGAATGGCTGCAATCGCGCAACCAGAACAACAACCTGCTGACAAGCCTAAAAAGGCTCCGCGCGGCAAAGGTCGTAAGTAAGGAGAATCGCTAGATGTTGCAACCAAAACGTACAAAATTCCGCAAAGTCCACAAAGGTCGTAACCGTGGTATTGCAGCAGGTACAGAAGTAAGTTTCGGTACCTTTGGTTTGAAAGCAGTTGGTCGTGGTCGTTTAACAGCTCGCCAAATTGAGGCGGCACGTCGTGCAATGACTCGTGCAGTTAAACGTCAAGGTAAAATCTGGATCCGTGTATTCCCAGATAAACCAATTACTGAAAAACCATTAGAAGTCCGTATGGGTAAAGGTAAAGGTAACGTTGAGTACTGGGTAGCCTTAATCCAACCGGGTAAAGTACTATATGAAATGGATGGTGTGTCTGAAGAAATCGCAAGAAGTGCATTTGCATTAGCAGCTGCTAAATTGCCAATTAAGACCACTTTCGTAACTAAGACGGTGATGTAATGAAAGCTCAAGAACTACGTAACAAAAATGTTGAAGAGCTGAATGCTGAGTTAGTGAACCTTTTAGGTGAGCAATTCAAATTGCGTATGCAAGCAGCCACCGGTCAGCTTCAACAAACCCATCAGTTAAAACAAGTGCGTCGTAGTATTGCACAGGTGAAAACTGTATTAACCGAGAAGGCGGGTGAGTAATGACTGATAAAATTCGTAGCGTACAAGGTAAAGTTGTTAGTGACAAGATGGAAAAATCTTTTGTTGTCGCTATTGAACGCAAGGTTAAACACCCTCTTTATGGTAAGTTTATCCGTCGTACAACAAAGTTACATGTACATGATGAAAACAACGAAGCGCAAGTTGGAGATGTTGTAGAAGTTCGCGAATGTCGCCCAATTTCTAAAACTAAGTCTTGGACATTAGTTCGCGTTGTTGAAAAAGCAGTAATTTAATTATTGTGATTTTAATTAAAAAGACCGCCCTGATAAGTGCGGTCTTTTTTTAAATAAAATTTAAGATTATTTATGTTACTGTTTGTTATTCTTTAAAATATAAGAGTGTATGAATAAAACTAATAGTTTTACTTATAGTTCATTTATCTTTACTTAAAAATAAAGATAGGATTTAAAAACATACCGCACTTTTGTTTCAAGATGTTGCTTTTTATAATAGTGCGATGATAAATAATTATACTCACCCTTTATATACAAGAGGTTTTTATGAAAAAATTATTATTAACAACATTGTGTGTCGCTACTTTGGGAATTACTGGTTGTGCCACCGAAGGTGCTCGTGTAATTGCACCAACTACAACACAAGCAGCAGCAACAGCAAATACTTATCAAGGTGTAAAATCAGTTATTTCTGTTGGGAAATTTGATAATAAATCAAGTTTTCAAAATGGGGTCTTTACAGAAGGGGCTGATCAGTTAGGGAATCAATCTAAAACAATTTTGATCTCACATTTACAACAGACAGGCCGTTTTTCTGTTGTAGATCGTACTAATATGACAGAAATTGCCTCTGAGGCAAAAATAAAAGGTCAGAAGCAGAAGTTAAAAGGTGCAACTTACGTTGTTACTGGTGATGTGACTGAGTTTGGTCGTAAAACAGTTGGTGATCATCAGTTATTTGGTATTTTAGGTCGTGGAAAAGAGCAAATTGCTTATGCAAAAGTAACTTTAAATGTTGTGAATGTTGTTACATCAGAAGTTGTTTATTCTGCGCAAGGGGCTGGAGAATATAATTTATCTAACCGCGAAGTATTAGGGTTTGGTGGTACAGCAGGCTATGATGCGACTTTAAATGGCAAAGTTCTTGATCTTGCAATTCGTGAAGCTGTAAATAACTTAGTAAATGGTATTGAATCAGGTCGTTGGTCTCCTACTAAATAAGGAATAATGATGAAAAAAGTTCATTTTACAGTAGCTCTTTTAGCTATTGGATTGCTGGCTGCTTGTTCTTCGCCTCAAAATCATGATTTATATTATTGGGGTAATTACTCTGATGTTGTATACAGTTATTACAATGAAGAAGGCGATTTGTCAAAGCAGGAAGAGGCCTTAAATCAAATTATTGCTCAAGCGAAAGAACAGAATAAACTTATTGCTCCAGGTGTATATGGACATCTAGGACTCGTTTTGTTAAAGCAAGGTAAACCTGCTGATGCGAACATGGCTTTTCAAGAGGAACAACGTTTATATCCAGAAAGTACAACTTTCATGCAGTATTTGCAACGTAAGAAATAAGGGTAAACAAAATGAAAAAATTGATCATTTTTCTTGCAAATCTTATATTACTAACAGGTTGTGCAAATAAAAATACTGTATCTTACGACTATACTGCATTAAAACAGAGCAAGCCAAAATCAATTTTGATTGTTATGCCTGCGAATAATTCTGTAGATGTCAAAGCTGATACTAGTGTCCTTGCACGTTCCACTTATCCATTAGCAGAATATGGCTATTATGTTTATCCAGTTGCTTTAGTTGATGAGGTATTTAAACAAAATGGATTAACTGATGGAAATTTGATTCGTAGTGCACAATTAAAAAAAATTCATGATATTTTTGGGGCAGACAGTATTCTCTATGTTAATGTAAATGAGTATGGTACTAGTTATAAACTGATTGATAGTGTCACTACGGTTTCTGTAGAAGGTAAATTAGTTGATCTTAAAACAGGTCAAACACTTTGGGAGGGAACAGGTGCCTATGCACAAGGATCAAGTAATAGCAATGATGGTCTTTTAGTTGCATTAATTAAAGCTGCCGTAAGTCAGATTATTGATACTACAAAGGATAAAGGATATCAGGTCGCAGCTCCAGCGATGGCTAATCTTATTTATCATGGTAAAAATGGTGGATTGCTTGTTGGTCCACGACACCCAGCTTATGGTAAAGCCGAAAAATAAAATTAATTCATTAGTTAAAATCTTAGCCAAGAAAATATTTCTTGGCTTTTTTAGTACTAAAACTAATGTGAGAAGGCTTACACCTTTTATAATATTTATATATTTTTAATTTTATAGACTCCTAAAAAGCGTTATTTTAAATATCTTGATTATATAGTTTATTGTTTCAACAGAATTCAGCTTCGAATTATCCTAAGCATCAGTGAATTAAATCAGTATTAAATAAAATGAATATTCATAGAAACATCAGTATCTTTAATGAAGTAGTAAAGCACTTTATTAATGATTATCTAATGGGAAACGAGAAAAGCATCTTGTTTTTCTTTAATGACTTGTGATAAAATCCGCATCCTATTTACATTGGGTAAATAGACTCGTCCCGAAAGGGTGTTATTAATTTTAGCGGAGTACTAAGATGATCCAAGAACAGACTATGCTGGACGTTGCTGATAACTCAGGCGCTCGCAGTGTAATGTGTATCAAGGTTCTAGGTGGATCGCACCGTCGTTACGCTGCTATTGGTGATATCATCAAAATTACTGTGAAAGAAGCAATTCCTCGCGGTAAAGTAAAAAAAGGTGATGTATTAAAAGCAGTTGTTGTGCGCACCAAGAAGGGTGTTCGTCGCCCAGATGGATCAGTCATTCGCTTCGATGGTAATGCATGTGTAATTTTAAACAATAACACAGAGCAACCAATCGGTACTCGTATTTTTGGACCGGTGACTCGTGAGCTTCGTTCAGAGAAGTTTATGAAAATCATCTCTTTGGCGCCAGAAGTACTGTAAGGAGAAGTGACAAATGGCTGCAAAAATTCGTCAAAACGATGAAGTAATTGTGCTTACTGGTAAAAGCAAAGGTAAGCGTGGTAAGGTAACTCAAGTGTTACCAAACGGTAAAGTGATTGTTGAAGGTGTTAATATTATCACTAAACATGAAAAACCAGTTCCTGCATTAGGTAAAGAAGGTGGTTTAGTGAAAAAAGAAGCTCCAATTGATGCATCAAATGTAGCTATCTTTAACCCAAAAACAAATAAAGCAGACCGTGTAGGTTTTAGATTCGAAGATGGTAAAAAAGTCCGTTTCTTCAAATCTAACAATGAAATCATTTAACAAACTGGAGTAATGCGATGGCGAAACTGCATGATTACTACAGAGATCAAGTAGTTAATGAATTGAAAGAAAAATTCAGCTACAAATCTGTCATGCAAGTCCCACGAATCGAAAAGATAACCCTAAATATGGGTGTGGGTGAAGCATTGACCGATAAAAAGTTGCTAGACAATGCAGTAGCAGATTTAGCAGCAATTAGCGGTCAGAAACCTTTGATTACAAAAGCACGCAAATCTGTTGCAGGCTTTAAAATCCGTCAGGGATATCCAATCGGTTGTAAAGTAACACTACGCGGTGAGCGTATGTGGGAGTTCTTTGAACGTTTAATTACAATTGCTGTTCCACGTATTCGTGACTTCCGCGGATTAAGCGCGAAATCATTTGATGGTCGTGGTAATTACAGCATGGGTGTGCGTGAGCAAATCATCTTCCCTGAAATCGATTATGATAAAGTGGATCGTGTTCGTGGTTTAGATATTACTATCACTACGACAGCGAAAAGTGATGAAGAAGGTCAAGCACTACTTGCTGCCTTTAATTTCCCATTCCGTAAATAAGGCAGGTTATCATGGCTAAGCAATCGATGAAAGCGCGTGATGTAAAACGCGTAAAACTAGCTGAAAAATTCTACGCGAAGCGTGCAGAATTAAAACAGATCATTTCTGATGTAAATGCCTCTGACGAAGATCGTTGGAATGCGGTGTTGAAGTTACAAACTTTACCACGTGATTCTAGTCCAAGTCGTCAGCGTAACCGTTGCCGCCAAACTGGACGCCCACATGGTGTTCTTCGTAAGTTTGGTTTAAGCCGTATTAAGGTTCGTGAAGCTGCAATGCGTGGCGAGATCCCAGGCCTTAAGAAAGCGAGTTGGTAATTTACCACTTTATTTTGGAATCGGAGTAAAAGTACATGAGTATGCAAGATCCAATCGCAGATATGTTGACTCGTATTCGTAACGGTCAAGCTGCGAACAAAGTTGCGATTAGTATGCCTTCATCCAAGCTAAAAGTGGCAATTGCCAATGTGTTAGCTGAAGAAGGTTATATCGAAAGCGTTAAAGTTTTAGATGGTGTAAAACCAGAGTTGGAAATTACTTTAAAATATTTCCAAGGGAAACCAGTTGTAGAAAGTATTCAACGAGTTAGCCGCCCAGGTCTACGTATTTATAAACGTAAAGACGAATTACCAAAAGTAATGGGTGGTTTAGGTGTTGCAGTTGTTTCTACATCTAAAGGTGTGATGACTGACCGTGCAGCTCGCCAAGCGGGTTTAGGCGGTGAGATTATCTGTTATGTAGCTTAATAGAGAGGTAGGAAAATGTCTCGTGTTGCAAAAGCACCTGTTAGTATTCCTGCCGGTGTTGAGGTAAAACTCAACGGTCAGTTATTAACAGTTAAAGGAAAAAATGGTGAGTTATCTCGTACCATTCATGACACAGTTGAAGTTAAACAAGATAATAACGAATTAACCTTCTCTCCTCGTGAAGGTATTGTTGGTGCTGATGCTCAAGCAGGAACTGCTCGTGCATTAGTGAATGCAATGGTTATCGGTGTTACTGAAGGCTTCACTAAGAAGTTACAATTGGTGGGTGTTGGTTATAGAGCACAAATGAAAGGCAATGCAGTTGCTTTAAGTTTAGGTTTCTCTCACCCTATTGAACACGTTTTACCTGCAGGTATTACAGCAGAATGTCCATCTCAGACTGAAATTGTGTTGAAAGGTGCGGACAAGCAATTAATCGGCCAAGTCGCTGCAGATATTCGTGCTTATCGCCGTCCTGAGCCTTATAAAGGTAAAGGGGTACGTTACGCTGATGAAGTGGTACGTATCAAAGAGGCTAAGAAGAAATAATTAAGGTAACACTATGGATAAGAAATCAGCTCGTATCCGTCGTGCAGCACGTGCACGTCATATGATGAAAGAGCAAGGTGTAACTCGTTTAGTTATACACCGTACTCCACGTCATATTTATGCACAAGTAATTGCACCGAACGGTTCAGAAGTTCTTGCCGCTGCTTCAACTGTTGAAAAAGTAATTAGTGAGCAAGTGAAATATACCGGAAATAAAGATGCAGCAGCAGTAGTAGGAAAAGTTGTTGCAGAGAGAGCATTAGCAAAAGGCGTCAAAGACGTTGCTTTTGATCGTTCTGGTTTTAAATATCATGGTCGTGTCCAAACTTTAGCGGACGCTGCCCGTGAAGCTGGTCTACAGTTCTAATAGAGGTAATTTCAGATGGCAAACATCGAAAAACAAGCTGGTGAACTGCAAGAGAAGCTAATCGCGGTAAACCGTGTATCAAAAACTGTTAAAGGTGGTCGTATCATGAGCTTTACTGCATTGACTGTAGTAGGTGATGGTAATGGTCGCGTTGGTTTTGGTTATGGTAAAGCGCGCGAAGTTCCAGCAGCGATCCAAAAAGCGATGGAAAAAGCACGTCGCAATATGATCAATGTAGCTTTAAATGAAGGTACATTACAACACCCGATTAAAGGTTCACATACTGGTTCTCGTGTATTTATGCAACCAGCTAGCGAAGGTACAGGTATCATCGCGGGCGGTGCAATGCGTGCAGTATTAGAAGTTGCAGGTGTACGTAACGTTCTTTCTAAAGCATACGGTTCAACTAACCCAATTAACGTTGTTCGTGCAACAATTGATGCACTTGCAAATATGAAATCACCAGAAATGGTTGCTGCAAAACGTGGTAAAACCGTTGATGAAATCTTGGGGTAATTGATGATGGCTAAAACTATTAAAGTAACTCAAGTACGTAGTTCTATTGCTCGTTTACCGAAGCATAAAGCTACATTACGTGGCCTTGGTCTTCGCTATATGCATCATACTGTTGAGCTAATTGATACTCCAGCAGTACGTGGTATGATTAATCAAGTTTCATACATGGTTAAAGTGGAGGAGTAAAAGAATGCGTTTAAATACTTTGTCACCAGCTGAAGGTGCAAAACATAGCGCTAAACGCTTAGGTCGTGGTATTGGTTCTGGTTTGGGTAAAACTGGAGGTCGTGGTCACAAAGGTCAAAAATCTCGTACAGGCGGCGGAGTTCGTCGTGGCTTCGAGGGTGGTCAAATGCCTTTGTACCGTCGTTTACCAAAATTTGGTTTTACTTCAATGAAATCGGCATTAACTGCTGAAGTCCGTTTGAATGATTTAACTAAAGTTGAAAACGGTGTAGTTACCTTAGAATCTTTAAAAGCTGCTAACATACTTACTAAAGATATTCAGTTTGCTAAAGTAATTTTAGCTGGTGAACTTAATAGTGCTGTAGTTGTACGCGGTTTACGTGTGACTAAAGGTGCTAAAGCAGCAATTGAAGCTGCTGGCGGTTCAGTTGAGGAATAATAAATAAATGGCTAAGCAACCAGGTTATCAAAGTAGAAGTACCCAAAGCGGTACAGGTGAACTTAAAAGCAGATTATTATTTGTATTAGGTGCACTTATCGTTTTCCGTATTGGTTCTTTCATTCCGGTTCCTGGTATTGATGCGGCTGTGTTAGCTCAATTAATTGAACAACAAAAAGGCACCATTATAGATATGTTTAACATGTTCTCTGGTGGTGCATTGAGTCGTGCGTCTATTTTTGCGTTAGGTATCATGCCTTATATTTCGGCATCGATTATCATCCAATTATTAACAACGGTTCATCCTGCTCTTGCAGAATTGAAAAAAGAGGGTGAAGCTGGTCGTCGTAAAATCAGTAAGTATACTCGTTATTCAACGTTAGTACTTGCAACGTTACAGGCTGTTGGTATTTCTACCGGTCTTCCTAATATGTTACCTGGATTAGTACCTAATTTAGGCTTTGGTTTTTATGTCACTGCAGTTATTAGCCTTGTCACAGGAACAATGTTCTTGATGTGGCTAGGTGAGCAGATTACAGAGCGTGGTATTGGTAACGGAATCTCTTTAATTATTTTTGCTGGTATTGTTGCAGGGTTACCATCAGCAATTGGTCAAACTATTGAGCAAACCCGCCAAGGTCAAATGCATCTATTAGTTCTCTTATTGATCGCAGTTATTGTGTTTGCGGTTACATATTTTGTAGTCTTTGTTGAGAGAGGCCAAAGAAGGATTAAAGTTGAATATGCTAAACGTCAGCAAGGTCGCCAAATACTTGGTGGTCATTCAACGCATTTGCCATTAAAGGTCAATATGGCAGGTGTAATTCCAGCGATTTTTGCATCAAGTATTATTTTATTCCCTGCTACATTAGTGCAGTGGTTAGGTGAAGGTTCTAGTCTAGAGTGGTTAACTAAGTTATCTATGTTACTACATCCAGGGCAACCATTATATTTGCTTGTGTATGCTGTTGCGATTATCTTCTTTAGCTTTTTCTATACCGCAATGCAATATAATCCTCGTGATACAGCGGATAATTTGAAAAAATCTGGTGCATTTATACCAGGGATTAGACCAGGTGAACAAACATCACGTTATATTGATAAAATTATGACTCGCTTAACATTGATTGGCGGTCTATATATCACGTTTGTATGTTTAGTTCCTTATATTATGACGTCAGCTTGGAATGTACAATTCTATTTTGGTGGTACATCTTTACTGATTGTTGTTGTTGTAATTATGGATTTCATCGCTCAGGTTCAGAGTCATTTGATGTCGACAAAATATGAATCTGCGTTGAAGAAAGCAAACCTTAAAGGTTTCGGACAATAATTTGTCCAATTAAATAAAAGGGATAAGCAATGAAAGTTCGTGCTTCCGTTAAGAAATTATGTCGTAACTGTAAAATTGTTAAGCGTGAAGGTGTTGTTCGTGTCCTTTGTAGCGACCCTAAACATAAACAACGTCAAGGTTAATTGATATTTTTTCTTGCAAAGAACCAGTTGAGCAGTTATACTGCTCAGCTCATTTATGTCCTTGGTACTTTGTTTGAGTATCCTGAAAACGGGCTTTTCAAGATCAAAGTATCAAATTTGTTAAAATAATAGGAGTGCATAGTGGCCCGTATTGCAGGCATTAACATTCCTGATCATAAACACACTGTAATCGCTTTAACTGCAATTTATGGTATCGGTAAAACTCGTGCGCAAGCTATTTGTGCAGCTACGGGTATTGCTGAAGATGTTAAGATCAGCGAATTGTCTGAAGAGCAGATTGATAAACTGCGTGACGAAGTTGGTAAATTTACCGTTGAAGGTGACTTACGTCGTGAAGTAACACTAAACATCAAACGTCTATTAGACTTAGGTTGTTATCGTGGTTTACGTCATCGTCGTGGTTTACCGGTACGTGGTCAACGTACTAAAACTAATGCGCGTACCCGTAAGGGTCCTCGTAAGCCGATCAAGAAATAAGTCGGGGTAAGGTAAAATGGCTAAAACACCAGTTCGTGCACGTAAACGTGTAAAAAAACAAGTTGTAGATGGCGTAGCACATATTCACGCATCTTTCAATAATACAATCGTTACTATTACTGACCGTCAAGGCAATGCTCTAGCATGGGCTACTGCTGGTGGTTCAGGTTTCCGTGGTTCTCGTAAATCTACCCCGTTTGCTGCACAAGTTGCTGCAGAACGTTGTGCTGAAGTTGTAAAAGAATTCGGCTTAAAGAACTTGGAAGTTATGGTGAAAGGACCTGGTCCTGGTCGTGAGTCTACTATTCGTGCATTAAATGCAGCGGGTTTCCGTATTACGAATATTACTGATGTGACTCCGATTCCTCATAACGGTTGTCGTCCACCGAAAAAACGTCGTGTTTAATGGCGTTATAGGATAGTTGGAGAAAGAAAATGGCAAGATATTTGGGTCCTAAACTCAAGCTAAGCCGTCGTGAAGGTACTGACTTATTCCTTAAGTCAGGTGTGCGCGCGATTGAATCAAAATGTAAAATTGATACCGCTCCAGGTCAACATGGTGCTCGTAAACCACGTTTATCTGATTATGGTAGTCAATTACGTGAAAAACAAAAAGTTCGTCGTATTTACGGTATCTTAGAACGTCAATTCCGTAATTATTATAAAGAAGCGAACCGCTTAAAAGGTAATACTGGTGAAAACTTACTAGTGTTATTGGAAGGTAGATTGGATAACGTTGTTTATCGCATGGGCTTTGCTGCAACTCGTGCTGAAGCTCGCCAATTGGTGAGTCATAAGGCGATTGTTGTAAATGGTCGTGTTGTTAATATCCCATCATTCCAAGTTTCAGTTAATGATGTTGTTGCTGTTCGTGAGAAATCTAAAAAACAAGCACGTATTAAAGCATCGTTAGAATTAGCAGAGCAAAGAGAAAAACCAACATGGTTAGAAGTTGATACTGCTAAAATGGAAGGTGTGTTCAAACGTGTTCCTGAACGTTCTGATTTATCAGCAGACATTAACGAACATCTGATCGTTGAGCTTTACTCTAAATAATAAATAGTTAAAGCTTAGAAGCAAAGAGAGGATAAAATGCAGGGTTCTGTTACAGAATTTTTAAAGCCACGCTTAGTTGATATTGAGCAAATTAGCTCAACTCATGCTAAAGTGATCTTAGAACCGTTAGAGCGTGGATTTGGCCACACTTTAGGTAATGCATTGCGTCGTATTCTTCTATCTTCAATGCCAGGTTGTGCTGTAACTGAAGTAGAAATTGATGGCGTATTGCATGAATATAGCAGTAAAGAAGGTGTTCAAGAAGATATTCTTGAGGTTCTTCTAAACTTAAAAGGCCTAGCGGTTAAAGTTCAGAATAAAGATGATGTATTTCTGACATTAAACAAATCTGGAATTGGCCCTGTTGTTGCAGCTGACATCACCCATGATGGAGATGTTGAAATCGTAAATCCTGAGCATATTATCTGCCATTTGACTGATGATAACGCATCTATTAATATGCGTATTCGTGTGCAACGTGGTAGAGGTTATGTACCAGCATCAGCTCGTGTGCATGCTCAAGATGAAGAAAGACCAATTGGTCGTCTATTAGTAGATGCTTGTTATAGCCCAGTAGACCGTATTGCTTACAATGTTGAAGCTGCACGTGTTGAACAGCGTACTGACTTAGATAAACTTGTTATTGAGTTAGAAACAAATGGCACTATTGATCCAGAAGAAGCAATTCGTCGTGCAGCAACAATTTTAGCAGAGCAACTAGATGCATTCGTTGATTTGCGTGATGTTCGTCAACCAGAAGTTAAGGAAGAGAAACCAGAATTCGATCCAATTCTGTTACGTCCTGTTGATGACTTAGAGTTGACAGTTCGTTCTGCTAACTGTTTGAAAGCAGAAACAATTCACTATATCGGTGATTTAGTACAGCGTACTGAAGTTGAATTATTAAAAACACCTAATCTTGGTAAGAAATCACTTACTGAAATTAAGGATGTTCTCGCTTCGCGCGGCTTGTCACTAGGTATGCGCCTTGAGAATTGGCCACCAGCAAGTATTGCTGAAGACTAGTTTGGTCATAGGTTAAAGATTTTTCTGAGAAGGATAAGGTCATGCGCCATCGTAAGAGTGGTCGTCAACTAAACCGTAATAGCAGCCATCGCCAAGCGATGTTCCGTAATATGGCAAGCTCTTTAGTTAGTCACGAAATTATCAAGACTACATTGCCAAAAGCTAAAGAATTACGTCGTGTAGTTGAACCGTTAATTACATTAGCAAAAGTAGATAGCGTTGCAAATCGTCGTTTAGCTTTTGCTCGTACACGCAACATTGAAACTGTTGCTAAATTATTCAATGAATTAGGTCCACGTTTTGCTCAACGTGCAGGTGGTTACACCCGTATTTTGAAATGTGGTTTCCGTGCTGGCGATAATGCACCAATGGCTTATATTGAGTTAGTTGATCGTCCAGATGTAGCAACTGAAGAAGCTGCTGCTGAATAATTGATTTTAAATAAGTTGATTTTATAGCTTATAAATTTTTAGATAAAACCCACTAGTTTTTAGTGGGTTTTCTTTTTTTATTGTGATTTTTTAAACGATTATTGTAATTGTCTATAGATAATATTTATTGGTACTAATTATCATCTAAAAGAGCACTTAGTTATAAGTCTTGTGAACATTAATGTTGAAGTAAGATAAATTTTTAAGGGACTAAATTATTTAGATTATTGCCCCTTTGATTTTGCTTATTAAAGTAGAGGGAGGTTATCTACGAGTTTAGCAAAACTTTCGAAGGTTTGACTGCACTTTATCTATCGGATAGTCTTAAAGTTGATGTGATTCACATATTTCTTGAGTTAGAGAGTATTTATTGATTCTAACGCTCATCAATTCCCTTCAGTAAGTATCCTCCATTGATATCACATACGCTACGAAAACCAACATTTGTGATTTGATAACTATACGTATCTACCATACTATCGTAATCAAAATTTTCATGGTGGTGACCATGAAAAATATGGTGTACATTCATTTTATGTGCAAGTTCATTTATTACACTAAAACCTGAAGGGTGAGGTCTAGGAGCCTCATGACAGATCAAAATATCTGCTTGCATTTTTTCTAAAGTTTCTATGTCTGAAGGAAAAATAGATGTACGATGACGTAGTGGAATACCTCCTCGCCAAATTTTTTCTTGTGAACAGTATTGACAATAATGAATAGGGTCGAAAAAGAGAGGTTTGTTTGGTGGCATCCAAATTTGTCCTCGAAAGACACCACCTAAACCTGCAATACGTTTACCTTGTATTTCGGTGACTCTGCCGTGTAAGTTGCGTGATTGCCAGTCGCTTTCCCAAATTGCCTCAAATGCAGATATAGTTTTACTGTCATGATTGCCATGGATGAACCAGAGATCACAATGTTGTGCTAATTTTTCTAACTCGTGAGGTGTAGTGAGTTGTAAGTCACCTAGTATAATAAGTGCAACATTTTGTTGTGCTTGTATAAAGGGATATAGGTGATCAAAACTACCATGTGGATCACCTGCGAATAAAATCATACCTCATCCTCAAAAACTGATTGAATATTGTGTTCATTTGTGTGTAAAGGCAATTCTTCTTCATTTAAGATCTTTTCAACAATTTTTTTTACTTGATTATAGCGTTCTAAATAGCTTGGTGACTCAATTTCGATATAAGGCACATTGTATTTATCAAGCAGTTTTTTCAATAATAATTGAAAGCGTTGACGTTGTTTTTGATTACCTAAGCTGCGTAAACCATCATTAACCCATTTTGTATTATTATTGAGCAGAATAGTAACATCAAATGGATATTCTTTTATCATAGAGTCTAAAAATGGGTGTGCTTTGCCTTCATATTGAATACAAAAAGCTTGAGTCGTAATAAAATCAGTATCAATAATTGCAACTTTATGTGCATGGCGTACAGCATAGTCAATATAGTGTTGATGACCTAGTGCCATTTGTGGATAGTCAGAATATTGCATGGCTTGCTCATCACCACCTAATTTTTCAAAAACAAATTCGCGTCCGTATTCCCAAGCTGATGTTGTATTAAAGACAGTTGCTAGCTTATTAACTAGTACGGTTTTACCGCTACTTTCACCACCTAAAATCGCAATAGTTTTAGCGAAGAAAGGACGAACTTCTTTTGGAATGAATTTCCAATAATGGAATGGATTATTACGAATTTTTGTTGCAGATACATTAAAGAATTGACGTTGTGGATCAACTAATATGACTTCCAAGCCTAAATATTTTTCATAAGGTGCTTTATCTTGAACTTCACTACTAAAAACAATACTTGGCGTAAAGTTTTTTTCTTTAAAAAGTAGTTTGACTTGTTCTGCCCATGCCTGCCAGCCATTTGGGTAGCTTGGAATGCCATCTTCGATGAGATGATGGATAAATATTTGGTTTTTCTGATATTTGAAAATTTGTTGCATCCAACGTAATCGGTCTTGTACTGTTGGCATACGCTTCATTTTACTATCATAGAACAGTTTTAAATCTCTTTCAGTATCACTACATACAATAATGTGGATTTCATCTACTTTACTGAACGCCTCATAGATCATATTAATATGGCCTGTATGTACAGGATAAAACTTGCCGAAAATGACACCTACTTTTTTATTATTAGGTTCCGTAATTTGTAGCACTTTATGTAACGCACTGAGTTTTGTTGCACTTGGATTCTTTATTTTTCCACTTACCAGTTGATTAAAATAAGCACGTGTAATATTTGCCTGTTGACAAATATCGTTTACCTTTAAGTTTAATTGTTTGCGTTTTTGTTGTAAGTAGGCAAAAGAAGACATAATTTATTCCTTGTGATAAGTGAGAAATGCTATCAAAACAAATCGTACGTTGAATTTCTTTGAGAGCAATAAAAATTAAGGTAATGCCTTTTGATCTAATAATTCATTAACACGCTGTTCAAGCTCTGCAAGCTTTTCACGTGTTCGCATTAGTACTTGAGTTTGTACATCAAATTCTTCTCGAGTCACTAAATCTAATTTTGATAATTGTGCTTGTAATGTTTGTTTTAATTTTGCTTCTGCATCTTGACCTAATTCTTTAATACCTTGTGGTAGTGAATCTTGGATTTGTTGTATAACTTGCTCTATTTTTTTAGGGTTTAGCATAATGACCTCATATTGGGGAAAATTTTATCTATTGTATGTAATCTTGTAGCAAATAAAAACATTTTTTCAAGATTAAGTTTGCGTTATACTATATATGCATTCTCAGGGCAGGGTGAAACTCCCTACCGGTGGTAAATGTTTTATTTAGCATAAGCCCACGAGCGTTTGTTATTCACATAAAAATAACAAAGTCAGCAGATTTGGTGTAAATCCAAAGCCGACAGTATAGTCTGGATGAAAGAGAATAGGCAGGTTTTGAAAATAAATCCTGTCTTTTTTGTTTGTTTAAGATTTTCTTAGCCACATAATTTTTCTCATCAGCCCTGATTCTGGTATTTAACTATCTCTATATTTCAAGGAATTTACTATGAATCAGTCAATTTTATCTCCTTTTGGTGACGCAGAAACGCGCGTTGTTGCTGCTATTGAGGCTTTTAAACAAGGTAACGGCGTTTTAGTATTAGATGATGAAGATCGGGAAAATGAAGGAGATTTGATTTTTCCAGCAGAAACCATCAATGCTGAACAAATGACAATGTTGATTCGTTATGGCAGTGGAATTGTTTGTCTTTGTCTAACAGAACAGTTGTGCCAAGCGCTAGATTTACCACCAATGGTACAAGATAATACCAGTGTTAATAAAACCGCATTTACAGTAACAATTGAAGCGGCTAAAGGTGTAGCAACAGGTGTATCAGCTAAAGATCGTGTGACTACCATTAAAGCAGCAGTTGCTGATGGTGCAAAACCAAATGACTTAAGCCGCCCTGGACATATTTTCCCATTACGAGCTGTCGAAGGGGGAGTATTAAGTCGTCGCGGACACACTGAGGCCTCTGTCGATTTAGCACGTTTAGCTGGCTATAAAGGTGCAGGTGTGATTTGTGAAATTACGAATGATGATGGTTCAATGGCGAGAGCACCTGAAATCGTCGAATTTGCTCATAAATTTGGTTTTCCTGTTGTGACTATCGAAGATTTAGTAGCGTATCGTCAAAAACATAATGTATAAGTTTATATAAATTAGTTGATAAAAATACCTGTGTAAATTGCTAGCACAGGTATTTTTTTATTAAGAAAGTCTTCTCTTATATTATTTAGCTATAGTTGTTTGTATTAAAGTCAGGCAATTAGGATTTTGAGCTTCATTCAGTAAAATGAATAAGGATGTATTAATGTCTCTCTTTACTGCTGATTCAAGGTTTTAGGTCTTGAAGAGGAGCGATTCGTCTAGATTAAAGAAAAACAATGATAGTCTGGTAGAGAGGGATATTCTTGATGATTTGTTATAAAGATTTAACGAATTGTACGTTCTTAATAAAAGAGCAGTTAATATTATAAACATATTAACTGCTCTTTTGCTTTATTAATTTGTTTTTAGTTTATTCCAATATTTTTCATAAATATCTACAGCTTTGCCTACATCTGCTTGCATAATTCCTTTTTGTATTTCTTCAGCGGGTGGGAATAAAACGGGATTATTGACCATTTCAGGTGACAATAATGCTTTTACACCTTCATTAGGCATAGAAAATCCCATTCGCTCAATTACAATTTTGGCATTCTCTGGGCGTAATAGGAAGTCAATAAATTGATAGGCTCCTTCAACATTTTTTGCTGTTTTAGGAATAGCATAATTGTCCATCCAGAAAACAGCGCCTTCTTTTGGATAGATGAATTGAAGATTTGGATTTTCTTTGTTACCTAAATACGCAGAACCATTCCAGATCATACCCAATGCTACTTCACCTTGAACATAAGGGACTTCAGGAGAGTCAGAGTTAAAGACAAGAACATTTGGCATCAACTTTACTAGGTACTCATAAGCTGCTTTAATTTCACTTTCTTTAGTTGTATTTGGCGATTTACCATTTAATAATAAAGCAATATGAAAGACTTCACGTGCGTCACTTGTTAACAACACTTTACCTTTATATTCTGCCTTCCATAAATCTGCCCAACTTGTGATATTTTGTGGATCGATCTCTTCAATGTTGATACCAATACCAGTTAATCCATAGATATATGGTAGGGAATATTGGTTATTTGGATCAAAGTCTTTGTTTAATAAATGGGAAGGTATTTGATGGAAATTACTTAATTTAGCATGGTCTATTTTTTGTAGCATACCTTCTTTTACCATTTTATTAATGTAATAACTGGATGGAAAGACTAAATCATAAGCGTTATTTTTAGATAACAATTTTAGTTTTGCGTACATTTCCTCATTACTTTCAAAAGTAGAGTAAATGACTTCAATACCTGTTTCTTTAGTAAAATTTGCAATTAGATTGGAAGGTATATAGTCGGTCCAGTTATAGACATAGAGTTTTTGGGCAGCAAAAGTGGTGTGAGTGAAGAATAAGACAGCAGTTAACATCAGTGATTTGATCACATTACTAAAAAGTCTTTTCAATTTTTAGTCCCCCAAAGTCCGAAGACAGTAAAGTGCGGTTAAAAATAGACGGATTTCAATACGTTAATCCGCATGAATACAAAGTTAAAAACCTCACTCTTGAGTATAACAAATTTTATAACTTGATTGAATTAAATTGACATCTTGTTAAGTAAGAGTAAACTGCCCAAAATTTTCATTACCAATCCATTTTATGTTGAAGTTTTCTCATCAAGAGCATATCCAATCTTATTATACTGATACACGTCATCTTCATTTCACTTTACCTACATTGACACAGCGTAAATTAGCAGATGTTTGTGTTATAGGAGCGGGTTTTTTTGGTTTATCTGCCGCCCTTGAACTTGCAGAACAAGGGAAAAAAGTGATTGTGTTAGAGGGTGCTCGTGTGGGATTTGGTGCGTCAGGGCGTAATGGTGGGCAAGCGATTAACGGTTTCGAAGAAGACATTAGTGATTATATTGATGCGGTTGGTTTTGAAACCGCTAGTAAGTTATGGCAAATGTCATTAGAGGCATTGGCTATTATTGACGAACGTATTACCAAGTATGCTATTCAATGTGATTGGCAGCGAGGCTATGCAACATTAGCCTTAAATCATCGTCGGATGGATGATTTAATTGCGACCGAAAAAGCTTGTAGAGAACTTTTTGGTTATAGTCAGATGACTTTGTGGGATAAAACAAGATTAAGCGAGAATTTAGGTAGTGATATTTATACTGGAGCATTGTTTGATCCAAACTCAGGTCATTTACATCCACTGAATTATTGTTTAGGACTTGCACAAGCTTGCTTAGACTTGGGTGTTGAAATTTATGAACATTCGCCTGTCGTGGATTTGCGTGCAGGTAAATCTAAAGTCAAAGTTAGTACTGATCAAAGCTCAGTTATTGCAAAGGACGTTGTATTGGCAACAAATGCTTATATTAGTGTCTTACCTAAAACTATACATCGTGGGATTGCACGTAAAATTTTACCTATTGAAAGTTTTATTATTGCGACTGAGCCTTTAACGAATGAAATGGCAGATAGTTTGATTCGTAATCGTATGTCAGTGTGTGATAATAACTATTTCTTAGATTATTATCGTTTGAGCGCAGATAATCGCCTGTTATTTGGTAGTGATTCAAGTCCTGGGTTAGATATGAAAACTGTGATGCGTTGTAATATGCTACATGTCTTCCCCCAATTAGAAGATGTCAAAATAGAATATGGTTGGGGTGGACCAATTGATATGACATTAAATTCGAATCCACATGTTGGACGTATCGCACCAAATATTTATTTTGCACAAGGCTATTCAGGTCATGGTGTTGCATTAACTGGGCTAGCTGGACGTATTATAGCTGAAGCAATACTGGGTAATGATGAACGTTTACGTGTGTTTGAAAAATTGAAGGTGCCGACAATATATGGTGGTAAGTTAATACAAAAAACTGCTTTATTTATTGGGAGCAGTTATTATCGGTTTTTGGATAAATATCGTTAAGAGAAATAAAGAAAATAACGGGTGAATTGTGATACTTTTCACCTTTTTTATTTTAAGGGCTATTGCTTTTATAGGTTTTGCTTTATGCTAGCGTTGTTTTTTGCTTAGGAGATAAGCAATAAAAACGAATAAAAAGCATTCTGCTTTTGTATTATATTTTAACTACTATTTTTAAAAGGTAAACTAAGACATTGGAACAAGTTACTTTAATCTCTGATGCGGCAGCAACAACATTCGCTGAAAATACGGTGCGTGAAGTCTGTAATATTAATTATTGGGGGATGCGCTATTATAATGTAGATGAAAAAGGTGATATTTTTGTATGCCCTGATCCTGATAAACCACAAAATCGTGTTTCTTTAGCTATGCTAGCAGACAAAGTCCAGCAAGAGCAAGGTGCTCATTTACCTACTTTGTTTTGCTTTCCACAAATTATTCAACATCGTTTACGCTCAATTAATTTGGCATTTAAACGTGCTCGTGAAGATTTTGGTTATGAGGGAAATTATTTTCTCGTATATCCAATTAAAGTAAATCAACATCGTCGAGTCGTCGAGTCTTTAATAAATTCTGGTCAACCATTAGGTTTAGAGGCAGGTTCAAAAGCTGAATTGATGGCAGTATTAGCGCATGCGGGTGTCACTCAAACTGTCATTGTGTGTAATGGTTATAAAGATCGCGAATATATTCGTTTTGCACTGATGGGGGAGAAACTTGGGCATAAAGTATATTTGGTGATTGAAAAACTCTCTGAAATCCAATTAGTCTTGGAAGAAGCAGCTAAAATGCAAGTGAGACCACGTTTAGGGGTGCGAGCACGATTAGCTTCACAAGGTTCGGGTAAGTGGCAGTCGTCAGGAGGAGAGAAGTCGAAATTTGGCTTATCTGCATCCCAAGTATTAGATCTTGTACAGATGTTAAAAAAACATGCTTGTTTAGACTGTTTACAACTTTTACATTTTCATTTGGGCTCACAACTCGGCAATATTCGTGATGTGGCGACAGGTGTACGTGAAAGCGCACGTTTTTATGTTGAGTTACATAAACTCGGTGTAAACATTCAATGTTTTGATGTAGGTGGCGGTTTAGGTGTCGATTATGAAGGTAATCGTACACAATCTGATTGCTCGGTAAATTATGGTTTAAATGAATATGCAGATACCGTGGTGTGGGGGATTGGTCAGGCTTGTCGTGAACATGGGTTACCGCATCCAACGATTATTACTGAGTCTGGGCGTGGTGTTACAGCTCATCACGCAGTCTTAGTGTCGAATGTAATTGGTATTGAGCGCTATAAGCCAGAACTATTAGATGCTCCAGATAAAGATGCGCCTAGTGTGTTACAGAGTATGTGGGAAACTTGGATAGATATTAAATCATCACGTGAAAAACGCTCATTACGTAGCTGGATTCATGAAAGTCAATTTGATTTATCTGATGTTCATAATCAATATAACGTTGGTCTTTTAAATCTTGAACAGCGTGCTTGGGCAGAACAACTTTATTTGAATATTTGTCATGAAGTCGGGCAGTTATTTAATGAAAAACATCGTTCTCATCGTACTATTATTGATGAACTGCAAGAGCGATTTGCCGATAAATTGTATGTTAATTTCTCTTTATTTCAGTCGTTACCTGATGCGTGGGGGATTGATCAGTTATTCCCTGTTTGCCCGATTTCAAATTTAAATCAACCTGTAAGTCGTCGAGCTGTTTTGTTAGATATTACTTGTGATTCAGATGGCGCAATTGATCATTATATTGATGGTGATGGTATTACGACGACCATGCCTATGCCACATTATGAAGAAGATAACCCACCCCTTGTCGGTTTTTTTATGGTAGGTGCGTATCAAGAAATTTTGGGAAATATGCATAATTTATTTGGTGATACGAGTACTGTTGATATTTTAGTTGAAGAGAATAACAAAGTGCGTATTGTGGATTATGATGAGGGTAATACGGTTGCAGATATGTTGCAGTATGTATATCTTGATCCGAAGAAGTTGCTGGCTCGTTATCGTGAGCAAATTGAACATTCAAGCTTACCTGCTTCAGAGGCAATTCAGTTCTTAAAAGAACTTGAGACAGGGTTAAATGGCTATACTTATTTAGAAGAAGAGTAATTCATCAAAAGTGCGGTCACTTTTTGAAAAGTTTGACAGTACTTTTTGAGTTAAATATAGGAACAACTATGTACAATACATTACACAACAAAGAAGATATTTCATTAGTATCAAATAATTTTGGCTTTTTGCGTTTACCTGTTCAGTTTAATCCAGTGGAAACGGATGCAGAATGGGTGATCACTGGTGTCCCTTTTGATGCATCTGTCTCAGGTCGATCTGGCACCCGCTTTGGCGCTGAAGCAATTCGCCGAGCTTCAGTAAATCTTGCTTGGGAGCATTGTCGTTTTCCTTGGGATTTTGATGTGCGTGAGAGATTAAAGATTATTGATTGTGGAGATTTAGTTTATTCGTTTGGAGATAACCAAAACTTTGTTGATGAGTTAGAAGCCCATACAACAGCATTACTTAAGGCGGGTAAACGCTGTTTAACTTTAGGTGGTGATCATTTCATTACGTTACCATTGTTACGGGCTCATGCAAAACATTTTGGTAAGTTAGCGATGATTCACTTCGATGCCCATACTGATACTTATGAGAATGGGAGTCACTTTGATCATGGTACGATGTTCTATCACGCGCCGAAAGAAGGTTTAATTGATGCTTCGCATTCTGTTCAAATCGGGATTCGTACCGAGTTCGATCGACGTTTACCTTTTACTGTGCTTTCTGCACCCCAAGTCAATGATGATAGTGTGGAACAAACTGTGGAAAAAATCAAAGCGGTAGTGGGTGATTTACCTGTATATTTAACCTTTGATATTGATTGTTTAGATCCTGCATATGCGCCTGGCACAGGTACACCTGTTTGTGGTGGCTTAAGCACTGATAGAGCTTTGAAACTGCTACGCGCACTGAAAGAGGTGAATATTGTTGGTATGGATGTAGTTGAAGTTTCTCCTGCCTATGACCAATCCGATATTACCGCTTTAGCAGGTGCGACGGTTGCCCTAGAAATGTTGTATATGCAAGCTTGGAAAAAAGCTTAATTACCTTGTGTTAAAATAATCCACCTTAATTTGCGATGAATCACAGCTATTTTGGTGGATTATTTATTCAATATTAAAGTGCGGTCAGTTTTTGTTGTAATTCCAATTGTTTAAAAGGTTTGACTAAAACAGGGAACTGTTCGGCTTTTTCTAATTGTTCGGTATGACCTGTCATTAATAAAATTTTGACTTGCGGTAAATGAGCTACAACCCATTTTGCTACATCTGTACCAGTGAGTTTCCCAGATAACATGATATCTGACAGTAAATAATCAATAGTTAGACCTTGGTTAAGTAATGCGATAGCTTGTTCACCAGATTCACATAAAACTGCTTGATAGCCTATGGCATGTAATTGTTCCGACAATGTTTCACGCAAACTCGCTTTATCTTCGACTACTAAAATTTGATATTGGATATCAGACATTGTGCAATTTTGTGTTGATGTAAGGGTGTGTGTTGGAGTCTGCTTAGCAATAGGTAGTTGTAAGTGAATCGCGGTACCCTTATTTAAAGTTGAATCAATAGTAACACGACCTTTTGATTGTCGAATAAAGCCATATACCATAGATAAGCCTAAACCGCTACCTCGTCCATTTTGTTTTGTGGTAAAAAAAGGTTCAAATACGCGTTTTTGCGTCTGCTCATCCATACCACAGCCGTCATCAATAATGGATAATTGAACCATATGCTCTTGACGATGTGTACGTTGTACGTTCAGTTCTGTTGTACGAATAATGATGTTTCCTTCATTATTGAGAGCATCTTTTGCATTGACAATTAAATTGACCAGTGCAGTTTCAAGCTGATTTTTATCAATATAGACTTGTGGTAAATTTTCAGCTAAATCTAACCGCACTTTAATTGTTGGCGGGATGGTATGCTTGATCAGATCATTTAACTCTAAAACAAGTTGATTGATCTCTAGGATAGTTGGATGAAGTGGTTGCTTTCTAGCATAAGCTAATAAACGTTGAGTGAGAGTGGCACTATTTTCTGCTGCTTTTAAAGCACGTTGTAAACGTTTAGCTTGACGTTCGTTGAGTGTCTCAGGATCAATTAAATCCAGATTACCAATAATTACGGCTAAGAAGTTGTTAAAATCATGCGCGATGCCACCTGTTAAATGACCAATCGCACGCATTTTTTGGCTATGTGCAATCTCATTTTCGAGTTTTTTACGCTGTGTACGATCAATCAGAAAAGTTACTAAACCATCTTTTAAAGGGCTCACACGCCATTCCAGCACTTGTTGTCGACACTCAATTTCAAGTAAATCTTGTGCTTGGCGAATTTTTTTCAATAACGCTAAATCAATCGTTTGTTCACTGCCAATCACTTTCGCTTGCTGAGTATTAAAATACTCAACGAGTGAATGAATACTCAGTTGTTGATGCTGTTGGAAGCACTCCTCTAGTAAGCTTTTGAATTGCGCATTATAAGAGACTAAATTGAGTTGGTTATCAAAAATAGCTAGTCCATCACGCATCGCTAAAAAAGTTTGTTCTAACAACTCACTTTTTTCTTTGAGTAAAGAGTCTGTGTGCTCAAGAGTGATGACATTTTGATGAAAAATATCAAATGTCCGAGCTAAATCGCCAATTTCATCTTGCGTTTGTTGTTGAGGTACCGTGACATTTTTATCACCTTGTGACAAACGCTTTAATGCATCTGTAATAGAGTAAAGACGCTTACCAATCAATGAGTAAATATATTGAGCGAGAATGATGATTAGTAAAATTGTAAATAGAGAAAATAATAAAATAGAAAGTGAAAATGTCGATAAATGTTGTTGGATTTGTTCCGAATCCACATTCACACTCTGTACTTTCTCTGTTGCTAACAATGTATATTGTTGGTTGATTTGTTGGACCAATGCGTCAATTTGGAACGTTAAAAATTGAATACGTAAATTGATTTGCGCTAATGCTTCTGCATTTTGGATCATGGATGGAAAGAGTTGTTTGAGTTTACTCAACTCAGCATCAATATCAGTAAGTTTATCGATCGTTGGGAAGAATAAAAAGTTCGATTGGATACTGAGAAAGACACTTGTAGAAAAACTACTTTTAGTTGCATCTTCGATTAATTTTTCTACTCGTGTAAGTTGCAACATAAAATCATTGGCTAATTCATGATTTAATGCGCTGCGTTTTTCTAATCTTTTGATATGCCTAATATAAAGTAATCCTTGATTTAGCTCGCTAATAATATTGGTATGTAAGACATGGCGATTATGCGTTTGTAACAGTAATTCTTGGACACTTTTACTTAATAAATCAATGTGCTGTACGATATGAGTAAAACGTTGCTCTTGCTTTGATGTCGATTGTTTGGCTTGGGTAAGTAGAGTTTGTAATTGTTCGGCATGCAAAGCAAGTGTTTTAGATTCCTCTTGATATTCTAGTGCACGTGTTGTTTGAGTGAGTCGTTTTGCATATGTGGCGATCTGTGCTGTTTTTACACCTAATGTCATAGAGGAAAACATTTGGTTAAGTGAGCGATCTCGTAAATTAGAGAGGGATTGATAGGTACTGTTTAACCCCATAATTGCGGTCATACTGATCACAATAATCAAAAAAATAGCGGTGATCAAAAAGAGCATTAAACGAAAGCGTACGCTGTAAGGCTTAGTAAAAAAAGATGTTTTCCAATTTTTCATTTTTTAGACCGCACTTGAACTAGGTTGCCATTATTTTAAGCATAACTGACAGAAAAAAAATGACAAATATGAATTGAGTCGTGTTTTTTGTATCGGAAAAAGAAAAACGACCTACTTAATCTTTAAGTAGGTTGATAATATACAGTTCAATGATGATTGCACCTCTTTTCAGTTTAAATCTGTGGGGGCAAAGATGATCTTCAGGCGAATTTTACGGTTTTAATGAATTGATAATAATCGTCTGTAGCTGAAAGTAATGGTCAATAAAAAACCTGAGGCAATGCTCAGGTTTTTTTATGTATATAGCTGGATTAGACTTCCATTGGTACTTCCATGAGTAAAATCTCGGCATCACTTGATGCAACGATATCTAGGTTATCAGTATCCCATACACCTAATCCATCTCGCTCATTGAGATCAACACCAGCAACATTCGCTTGTCCTTTGATAACAAAGGCATATACGCCATTGCCTGCTTTATTTAGCGAGTAATTTTTAGCAATACCTTTATCAAATTTTGCTAGTGAGAACCACGCATCTTGATGAATCCAAACGCCTTCATCATCTTGATTTGGCGATAGAATTTGTTGGAAATCATTTGGTTTTGCGTTATCTGCAATTGTAATTTGTTGATAGCGAGGCTCAACATTACGTTTATTTGGGATAACCCAAATTTGTAAAAATTTTACTGGGATATCTGCGTTCGGATTCATTTCGCTGTGTGTAATCCCTGTACCCGCAGACATCACTTGAATGTCACCATTACGAATAATGCTACCATTTCCCATACTATCTTTATGTGCTAAATCGCCACTTAATGGAATAGAAATAATTTCCATATTATTATGTGGGTGGGTACCAAATCCCATACCCCCTTCAACGAAGTCATCATTAATGACTCTTAATACACCAAAATTAACACGGCTAGGATCATAGTAGTGACCAAAACTAAAAGTATGTCTGCTTTTTAACCAACCGTGATCTGCATTACCACGACTATTTGCTGAGTGATAGATAGTTTTCATTCTTTTTCCCTTAAAATTAATTTTTTACCAAAAACGTTGTGTATTATATATTTTCATTTTAGAAGATAAATATATTTATTATTGATTATCTTTAAACTAATAGTAGAAAATTTTACTGGTTTGATATTAGGTAAAAGATATTGATTTATGCACTGATGAGCATACTATATCTAACGAAATTTCGTGATCTCTTTCTCAAAATTGGAAAAAACAAAGAATTATGACAATTATGAATGAGATTAAACATTTTCTATTCATATTCCTATGATTAAATGCAAATATGTTTAATTTAATAGGGATCTATGACAATGGCACAAGTAAATAACAGCTCGCCAGTTCATCCTTTATTAGAAATGAAAGGTATTGCGAAGCGATTCGGGACTTTTTATGCCTTACAAGATGTGGATTTATCCATCTATCGTGGCGAAATTCACGCCCTCATGGGGGAAAATGGGGCTGGTAAAAGTACTTTAATGAAAATTCTCGCGGGTGCTTATACTGCCTCTGCAGGTGAAATTCTGATTGATGGCGAGAGTTTCTCCATTTCCTCACCTAAAGATGCTATTAAAGCAGGCATTACTCTTATTTATCAAGAGATTCACCTTTCACCCAATTTGACTGTTGCTGAAAATATTTTTCTTGGCCGTGAAATCAAAAATCTGTTTGGTTTAGATCGCAAAACCATGGCAGAAGAGTCACAAAAAGTTTTAGATCGTTTAGGTGCCCAGTTTTTAGCTACTCAAAAAGTCTCATCTTTAACCATCGCAGAACAACAGCAAGTTGAAATCGCGCGTGCATTGCATCGTAATAGTCGTATTTTAGTGATGGATGAACCAACTGCAGCACTTTCTTCACGTGAAACAGAGCGTTTATTTGAATTAGTTAAAAAGTTACGTGATGAAGGCATGGCGATTATTTATATCAGTCATCGCATGGCAGAAATTTATGAACTTGCTGATCGTGTGAGTGTACTACGTGATGGTAAGTATGTAGGCTCATTAACACGTGAGAATTTAGACTCTGCTACTTTAGTGCAGATGATGGTAGGTCGCCCACTGACAGATTTATTTAATAAAGAAAAAGTGCCTGTTGGTGAAGAGGTGCTACGCGTAGAAAACTTATCAGATGGCAATAAAGTGCAAGATGCTTCGTTAGTCGTCAGAGCGGGTGAAATTATTGGCTTGTCTGGTTTAGTTGGGGCAGGGCGTTCTGAATTAGCGCATTTGTTATTTGGTGTAAAGCAAGCAACTAAAGGAAAAATGTATTTAAGTGGTGGGGAGATTAGTTTTAATTCACCACGTGATGCGATAGCACATCATGTTGCGCTATTACCAGAGAACCGTAAAGAAGAGGGATTATTCCTTGATTTAAATATTCTAAAAAATGTCACGATGGCAACCATTGAGCGCGATGCAACTATGCTGGTGATTGATCAAGCAAAAGGTAAGCAGGCAACACAAGAGGCGATTGAAGGCTTAAAAATGCGTGTGCCAAGTGCAAATGTGAATGTCAGTGGTTTATCTGGTGGTAATCAGCAAAAAGTGCTGCTTTCTCGCTGGGCAGCTATTCATCCGAAGTTGTTCATTATGGATGAGCCGACACGTGGTGTAGATGTTGGTGCAAAAAGTGAGATTTATCGCATGATGATTGAAATGGCCAAGAAAGGTGTTGCTATTTTAATGATCTCCAGTGAATTACCTGAAATCGTGGGTATGAGTGATCGAGTTTATGTGATGAGAGAAGGCTATACTGTTGGTGAGTTGAGTGGTGATGAAATTAATCAAGAGCAAATCATGGCATTTGCTTGTGGTGCTGCTTAACTGAATGAGATAACGAATAAAATTAAATATACTGAGGAGATGTAAAAATGGGAACAGCACAACCAGCCAAAGCAGGTTTTAAAAAGCTCGCAATTGCTGATGCGATGCAAGCAATGGGGATTTTACCTATTTTAATTTTAATTGTGATTGTGTTTTCTTTTGTCGCACCAAACTTTATGACCGAAGCGAATATGATGAATATCACGCGCCAAGCATCGATTAATATTGTATTAGCAGCTGGTATGACTTTTGTTATTTTAACGGGCGGTATTGACTTGTCTGTAGGCTCTATTCTCGGGGTTACAGCAGTGATTGGCTTGGTGACTTCATTAAACCCAGCTTTAGCTGAATTTGCTGTACCATTAGCATTACTTGCTGGGTTAGGTATGGGAGTATTTAATGGTTTATTAGTCGCTTATGCAGGATTACCTCCCTTCATTGTTACGCTTGGTACTTATACTGCATTACGTGGAGCTGCCTATCTTGTCGCAGATGGTACAACTGTGATTAACTCAAAAATCTCATTCAGTTGGATAGGAAATGGTTATCTTGGTTCAGTGCCTTGGCTAGTTATCATCGCTTTTGCCGTGATTGCTGTCTGTTGGTTTATCTTACGTCGTACAACATTAGGCACACATATTTATGCAGTAGGGGGCAACTTACAAGCAGCCCGTTTAACAGGTATCAAAGTCTCTTTAGTTTTAATCTTCGTTTACGCAACTAGTGGTTTATTGTCTGGACTAGGTGGCGTAATGAGTGCATCTCGTTTATATAGTGCTAACGGTAATCTTGGCGTTGGTTATGAACTTGATGCGATTGCAGCTGTTATTTTGGGCGGCACAAGTTTCGTGGGGGGTATTGGTACTATTACTGGTACACTCATTGGAGCCTTGATTATCGCTACCTTAAATAACGGTATGACGTTAATGGGCGTGTCTTATTTCTGGCAACTCGTTATTAAAGGTGGGGTAATCATCGTTGCAGTATTAATCGATAAATACCGTACTCGTTCAGCTTAATTATCCACTTCATAGGAGAAATTGTAATGAAATTAAAAACTTTAGCAGTATCTTTAATGTTAGCTATCGCACCTTTTGCTCAGGCGAAAGAGCTGAAATCAATTGGTGTAACAGTTGGTGATCTAGCTAACCCATTCTTCGTACAGATTGCGAAAGGGGCAGAGTTAAAAGCGAAAGAATTAGCAGGCGATAAAGTCAATGTAGTTTCGGTATCAAGTGGTTATGACCTAGGTCAGCAAGTTGCCCAAATTGATAACTTCATTGCGGCTAAAACAGATATGATTATCCTCAATGCAGCGGACTCTAAAGGAATTGGACCTGCGGTAGAACGTGCACGTAAAGCGGGTATTGTTGTTGTTGCAGTAGATGTAGCAGCAGATGGTGCGGATGCGACTGTGACTTCAAACAATTACCAAGCAGGTGAAATTGCATGTCAAACTATCGTTGAAAAATTAAACGGTAAGGGTAACGTTGTGATCATCAACGGACCACCAGTATCAGCAGTACAAGACCGTGTTCAAGGCTGTCAAGATGTGTTTGCGAAACATAGTGATATCAAAGTGTTATCACACAACCAAAATGCGAAAGGTAGTCGTGAGGGCGGCTTAGAAGTGATGACATCATTATTAATTGCCCATCCGAAAATTGATGCTGTTTTTGCGATCAATGATCCAACAGCAATCGGTGCTGATTTAGCAGCAAAACAAGCACAACGTGGTGAATTCTTCATTATGGGTGTGGATGGATCGCCAGATGGTGAGGAAGCATTGAAATTATCAGATAGCTTATTCCGTGGTACACCAGCACAGGATCCTCAAGTGATGGCTGCTGAAGCAGTGAAAATTGGTTATGACATTTTACAAGGTAAACCAGCACCAAAAGATCCAGTGTTAATCCCTGTGAATTTAATTACACGTGATAACATCAAAGATTATAAAGGTTGGACAGTGAAGTAATTAAGTGTTCATTTTATCCCTCTCCTAAAGGGAGGGGGATAATTTAAGAATAGCGTTCAACTGCAACAGAAAATAAATACCCCATACCTCGAACTGTTTGAATATAAGTAGGGGCTTTGGGATTGGGTTCGATTTTTTTACGTAACCGCATAATTAACACGTCAATAGTGCGGTCAAAAATCTCGAGACTTTCACTATGAGTTAATTCTAACAGTTTTTCTCGAGATAGAACTTTTTGGGCATGTGAAACTAACGCATGCAATAAAGTATATTCACCTTGTGTCAGGTCTATTTCCTGTTTTTGTGGTGAAAATAATTTGTGATTTTCTGTATCAAGTACCCAATGATTAAATGTAAATCCTTGCTGAATGTTTGGGTTTGTAAAAAGTTGGGGATGGTGACGACGTAGTGCGACTTTGGCTCTTGCAACTACAACACGAGGATAAAAGGGTTTAGCAATATAATCATCAGCACCCATTTCTAAACCCACTACGATATCAGATTCAGAGTCTAAACCACTTAACATAATAACAGGTGCTGAACTAATACTTTTTAGACGTTGTAGTAAAACAAGCCCATTGACATCAGGCAAGATTAAATCAAGAAAAATAAGAGAAAAATGTGTTGTCTGTAATAATGCGAGGGCTTGTGTACCTGTTTGTGCTGTCACAACAGCATAACCATGTTCTTCAAAAATATCAGTTAATAGTTCACAAATTTGAACATCATCATCAATAACAAGAATAGTAGTCTGTTGTTGCATTATTAGGCTCATTGATTGAATAAATCATGCTATAAAGTATATATAATTTCTTGGTGAAATAGTATTCATCAATAAACAAAATTAAAAATATGAGGTAAATATGCGCATTGGTATTGACTTAGGTGGAACAAAAATTGAAGTCATTGCACTTTCTAACGAAGGAAAAGAATTATTTAGGAAGCGAGTACCTACACCTAGAGGTTCTTATGAAGCGACGCTTTTAGCTATTAAAGGATTAGTAGATGATGCAGAGCGAGAAACAGGACAAACTGGTACAGTCGGTCTTGGCATTCCGGGCACAATTTCTCCTTTTAGTCATAAAGTGAAAAATGCGAATTCTGTTTGGTTGAATGGTCAGCCACTAGATAAAGATCTTTGTGCATTATTGGGGCGAGAAGTACGTATTGCAAATGATGCAAATTGTATGACGGTTTCAGAAGCAACGGATGGTGCTGGCGCTGGAAGTGAAGTTGTATTGGCGCTGATTTTAGGGACGGGATCGGGTTCAGGGATTGCGATTAATGGTAAACCACACAATGGTGGTAATGGTATTGGTGGTGAATGGGGACATAATCAATTACCTTGGATGGATGAGGAAGAATTAGAAGTCGCTCGTCATAATCAATGCTACTGTGGTCGTTATGGCTGTGTTGAGCAATTTGTCTCAGGGACAGGATTGTGTGATGACTATGAGCGCCGTTCAGGTAAACGACTAAAAGGTGATGAAATTGTCGCCCTTTCTGAACAGGGCGATGAAATCGCTGAACAATCTCTTCAAGCGTATGAGCGTCGTTTAGCGAAAGCCTTATCTGCTTATGTGAATGTGCTTGATCCTGATGTGATTGTGTTTGCAGGCGGGGTATGTAATATCGATCGTCTTTACACTAATGTCCCGAAATTAATGCCGAATTATATTTTTGGTCGAGAATTTCATACACCTATTCGTAAAGCGTTGCATGGCGATTCCAGTGGGGTACGTGGCGCTGCTTGGTTATGGCCATTAGAGAAATGATAAAACTTTTTAAAAAGAGACCGCACTTTATACCGTAGATAAAGGGGGAGTGAATGAAGCGTTCTGAAATTAATCAGGCTATCCGTGAGGCAAAAGCCTTAATGCAACAATATTGTTTTCATTTGCCTGAATTTGCTTACCACAATTTACAAGATTGGCGAGAGCAAGATTTAAATGCTCAACAAGAATTATTAGATGCACGTCTTGGTTGGGATGTGACGGATTTTAATCTCCATGATTTTGCCAAATTTGGTTTAACCTTATTTACTATTCGAAATCAATCTTCTACTAATAGTAAGCCCTATGCAGAAAAGATTATGATGGTGAAAGAAGGACAAATTACACCGATGCATTACCATTGGAAAAAAATGGAAGACATCATAAATCGTGGTGGTGGAACTTTAGTGATTCGTCTATATCAACGTGATGAACAAACAGATTTATTAGATGAAAAAGCGGATATTCAAGTGGCAGTTGACGGTAAACAAATTACGGTAAAAGCAGGGGGGATAGTTAAATTAAAGCCAGGACAAAGTATTTGTTTAACACCTTTATTATACCATAGTTTTTGGGCAGAAGAGGGTGTGGTATTGGCTGGTGAGGTGTCAATGGCTAATGATGACTTAACCGATAATCGCTTTTTAGAGCCGTTAGGGCGTTTTTCACAGATTGAAGAAGATGAGAAACCAATTCATTTATTATGTAGCGATTATCAGCATTATTTAATGGGAGTATAAAATGGCATTATTGAACTTAAAGTCGATTCTAGCAGTTGCAAATCAACATAAATTTGCTGTAGGTGCATTTAATGCGATTGATTCTAATTTTATTGATGCAGTCTTTGCTGCGGCACAACAACAGCAATCACCTGTTATTATTAATGTGGCAGAGGTGCATTTAAAATATATTGATCTAGAGCCGACCGTAGAATATATCAAGAAAAAAGCCGCGCTAGCAGGGGTGCCAGTATGTTTAAACTTAGACCATGGTTTAACGTTTCCAACCATTGAGCGCGCAATTAAGTGCGGTTTTTCTTCTATCATGTTTGATGGCTCACAACTCTCTTATGCAGAAAATATTGCACAAACACGTAAAGTAGTTGAGCTTTGCCAAAATTATGGGATCTCTGTTGAGGGAGAATTAGGTGCTGTTGGTGGAGATGAAGGTGGTGCACTAGAAAGTCGTGCGGATGTCGCGTTGTATACTAAAGTTGAACAAGCGGTGGAATTTGTCCATGAAACGGGAATTGATGCACTTGCGGTTGCGATTGGAAATACGCATGGTAAGTATAAGGGTGTACCTAAACTTGATTTTGAACGCCTTGAGCAAATTCATCAAGCGGTTTCTGTACCATTAGTATTACATGGTGGATCGGGGTTAAGTGTAGAAGATTTCCAAAAAACGATTCAACGCGGAATTTGTAAAATTAATTTCTTTACAGGTATGTCACAATCGGCATTACAGAGTGTAGAACAAGATATTAATAATACGGAATTAGATACAAAATATAATTATTACCTTATTATGATGAATAATATGCAACAGGCAATTAACCGAACAGTTGTAGAACAAATGCACATTTTTGATAGCATTAATAAGGCACATTTATATGCAGGATCGTAACGGTATTTTAGCCATTGGTAACTTATTAGTGGATAGGACGTTAGTGATTTCGGACTATCCACAAGAATCCATGTTAGCCACTATTTCAAAAATGGAATTACATTGTGGTGGTGGCTGTACTAATGTATTGTTTAATCTTGATAAACTTGATCCTAACTTACCTCGTTTTCTCGCTGGGGCAATTGGCAAAGATAGTGAAGGGCAGTTTATTTTACAGCAAGCCCATCAACATCGTGTTAATGTTGAAAGTGTGGTAACTGTCGATCTCCCAACATCATTCACTGATGTGATGATCAATTCAAAAACAGGTGACCGCACTTTTTTTCATTATGTAGGGGCGATGGCAGAGTATCGGATAGAACATCTTTTTCAACTCAATCATTCTGCGAAAATTGCACATATCGCCTATTTACCACTATTACCGCAGTTTCTTGATGTAGAAAAGTTGAAAGCAATGCTTACTGAATTGCATCAACGTGGTTTTTTGGTTTCGATTGATTTAGTGTCTGTTTCGGATAAACAGATTTTCATACAACAAATTCAACCGATTTTAGCTTTTGTCGATTATGTCATTATTAATGACGTTGAAGCAAAATTGCTTACGGATTCTGTTCACTTAGATTCGACTCAAGATGTTTTACCGTACATGGCAGAAAAAATTATGTCACAAGGTGTGCGTGAAGCTGTGATTGTTCATGATCCCAAATGGGCTGCCGCAATCAATAAACAAGGTGAACAAATTGCTGTTCCATCATATTGGGTAGAAAAAAATAATATTGTCAGTACATTAGGTGCAGGTGATGCGTTTTGTACAGGTGTACTTTATGGCTTACATCATGATTTACTTTTACATGAGGTATTGCAATTAGGGCACGGTTTAGCCTATTTCAATTTATTTTCCATTTCGGCAACAGATGGTGCAGTGAGTTATCAGGAACTGAAGCGTTTTATTGCACTGAATAAGTCCTAACTTGAGGAGTGAATTATGTATATCGGTCTTGATTGTGGCACGCAAGGAACAAAAGCAATCGTAGTAGATAGCCAGCAGAAAAAAGTGATTGCTGTTGGTTATGCAGCACATGAAATCATCGAAAATAGCGAAGGACGTCGAGAACAGCAACCACAATGGTGGACTGCGGCCTTAGTGCGCGCATTTCATGAGGCAATAAAATTAGCCAAAATTGAACCGCACTTAATTAAAGGGATTGGTGTATCGGGGCAACAGCATGGGCTAGTGATGTTAGATGAGAATGATCAGCCTCTATATAATGCAAAACTTTGGTGTGATACTGAAACTGCAGCTGAAAATGCGGAATTTATCCAATTATTAGGTGGAAATGAACAGGCATTTGCTCAATTAGGTATCATGCCACAAACGGGCTATACTGCCTCAAAAATTGCATGGTTTAGAAAACATTATCCTGAACAATATCAACGTATAGCCAAAATCATGTTGCCGCATGATTACCTGAACTATTGGTTGACAGGGCACTTTTGTATGGAATATGGCGATGCATCTGGGACAGGGTATTTTGATGTAGCTAATCGCCAATGGGATCTTGATGCTTTCCGTTTACTCGCCCCTGAACTTGATCCACAAAAAGTATTAGCCCCTTTGGTTTCAGCAGAACAGAAAATTGGCACTATACGCCCTGAAATTGCTAAGTTATTAGGCTTATCTCCTCAGGTAATAGTTTCTACTGGTGGGGGTGATAACATGATGGGGGCAATTGGTACGGGCAATATTAAACAAGGTATTGCCACGATGAGTTTAGGCACCTCTGGTACACTGTATGCTTATACGGATACACCTCTCAGCGATTTACCAATGGAAATTGCCAATTTCTGCTCAAGTACTGGTGGATGGCTACCTTTAGTGTGTGTCATGAACATGACGTCAGCGAATAAAAATGTAATGGATTTACTGCAAATTGATGTGAAAAAATTTAATGAATTTATTCAACAAAGCCCCATTGGCGCAGAAGGTATTACTATTCTGCCTTTCTTCAATGGTGAGCGTGTGCCTCCGCTACCACAAGCCAAAGCCAGTATTTTAGGGTTAGATGCGGCTAATTTCACCCAAGCGAATTTATGTCGAGCCATGATGGAAGCTGCCAGCTTTACTTTACGTTATGGTTTAGATTTATTCCGCCAAGCAGGCTTATCCACTTCACAAATTCGTTTAATTGGAGGGGGGGCAAAAAGTGCAGTTTGGCGGCAAATGATCGCGGATATCATGAACACTGAGGTAGTGTGCTTGAAAGAGGAAGAAGCAGCTGCCCTAGGAGGTGCAATCCAAGCCATGTGGGCAAATGGTGAAGGGGAGTTAACAGAGTTATGCCAAGACTTTGTGCATCTTGATGAGGAGTCTGTTGTTCAACCAGAACCACAGAGTTTTGTTGAATATGAACGAATTTATCAACGATATTTAACATTATTACAGCAATATTCTGCATAATTAATGAAATATACCTTAGGTTAAATGACAAAAGTTATTTAACCTATTTTTTGTTCTAGACTAATAGATTACTACTGAAATGAAATAGAAGAAGTCTATTTACAGCTCTTTTTGTTTTATGAGTAAATTTGTTTATAACTCTTTGTCCCACGCCCACACAGTGATAAACTATCCAACAATTTTTTTCGATTTATAAACCGTTTTTAGAACTTAACAGGTATATCAATGCGTACAAGTCAATATTTATTCTCAACCTTAAAAGAAACGCCTGCGGAGGCAAGTATTGTTAGCCATCAATTAATGTTGCGTGCGGGGATGATTCGTCCTTTAGCATCAGGGCTTTATACTTGGTTACCGACAGGTTTACGTGTGTTAAACAAAGTAGAAAATATTATTCGTGAAGAAATGGATAAAAGTGGTGCATTAGAAGTCAAAATGGCGGTGACACAACCAGCAGAATTATGGCAAGAATCAGGTCGTTGGGAAGAATATGGACCTGAATTATTACGTTTTAAAGATCGTGGGGAGCGTGATTTTGTAATTGGACCTACTAATGAAGAAGTGATCACTGACTTAGTACGTCGTGAATTGAGTTCTTATAAACAATTACCACTTAATTTATATCATATTCAAACTAAATTCCGTGATGAAGTACGTCCACGTTTTGGCGTGATGCGTTCGCGTGAGTTTGTGATGAAAGATGCCTACTCTTTCCATACCACACACGAATGTTTGCAAAAAACCTATGATGTGATGTATGAAACCTATTCGAATATTTTTAACCGTTTAGGTTTAGATTTCCGTGCAGTACAAGCAGATACCGGCTCGATTGGCGGGAGTGCTTCACACGAATTCCAAGTGTTAGCCCAAAGTGGTGAAGATGATGTCGTGTTTTCAACTGAGTCAGATTTTGCCGCCAATATTGAGCTTGCTGAAGCCGTGGCATTAGGCGAACGTGGTGCTCCAACAGAAGAATTGCGTTTAGTCGATACGCCAAATGCAAAAACGATTGCCGAATTAGTTGAACAATTTAATCAACCTATTGAGAAAACTGTGAAAACGTTAGTGGTACACGCGACTAAAGAAAGCGGTCACAAGTTAGTGGCGTTGTTAGTGCGTGGTGATCACGAGTTAAACGAAATTAAAGCGGAAAAAGTCGATATTGTCGCTAGCCCGTTACAATTTGCAACAGACGAAGAAATCCGTAATGTAGTGGGGGCTGGTACGGGTTCTTTAGGCCCAATTAACTTACCAATGCCAATTGTGATTGATCGCACTGTTGCAAATATGGATAACTTCTCAGCGGGCGCGAATCAAGATGGTAAGCATTATTTTGGTATTAACTGGGAACGTGATTTACCAGTGCCACAAATTGCCGATTTACGTAATGTGGTGGAAGGCGACCCAAGTCCAGATGGTAAAGGCGTGTTACAGATCAAACGTGGTATTGAAGTGGGTCATATTTTCCAATTAGGAACGAAATATTCAGCAGCAATGAATGCCACAGTACAAGGCGAAGATGGGCGTCCACAAACTATGATCATGGGTTGCTATGGTATCGGTGTAACACGTGTCATTGCCGCAGCGATTGAACAACATCATGATGAACGTGGTATTATTTGGCCAGAAAATATTGCGCCGTTTAAAGTGGCGATTGTACCAATGAATATGCATAAATCTGAAAGCGTACAACAATTTGCAGAAGAATTATACCGCACTTTAATGGCACAAGGAGTGGAGGTGATTTTCGATGATCGTAAAGAGCGTCCAGGTGTGATGTTTGCGGATATGGAATTGATCGGCGTGCCACATATGATTGTGATTGGTGAGAAAAATCTTGAGAAAGGCGAAATTGAATATAAAAATCGTCGTTCTGGCGAAAAAGAAATGATCGCTAAAGAACAATTACTTGATGTGTTAAAAGCAAAATTTAATCAATAAGTTGAACCACAGATAACAAAAAATGCGAGTTTATTACTCGCATTTTTTTATGTTGTAAATTTAAGGCTGAATTATTTTCTTGCCAAAGGTGGTACAAAAGTTAAACCTAAATCCCAAGGTTGTTCGATCCAAGTGTTTTGTGGAATATCAATGACATAATCATCCACTAATGGCGCACCTGCAGGTTTTGCGAATACAGTGACAAATCTTGCTTTTGGATACATTTCACGGATTGCACGCGCAGTATTGCCTGTATCAACTAAATCATCAACTACGATAAAACCGTCACCATCACCTTCTGCACGGTGTAACACTTTTAATTCACCTTGTTCTGAATGGTCGTGGTAACTCGCGATACAAACTGTTTCAACATGACGAATACCTAATTCACGTGCTAATACAGCGGCAGGAAATAATCCACCACGACTGACCGCGATAATCCCTTTCCATTGAGAGGCGGGGAGTAAACGCTCTGATAATTTACGTGCGTGCATTTGGAACATATCCCAAGTCACTACATATTTTTCACTCATAGACACACCTATTTAAAAACGGAGGAGCAATTTTGCTCGTAAAATAAAATTGCGTTAGGATAACCTGAAATAGCATTTTATGCTATAATTTTGCTGGTTTTTTTCGCAGTTTTATACATAAAATAATAACAAATCTCAAATTAGGAGGCGTTATGTCAGAGATCCAAACATTACAACCAAAATTACTGTGGAAATGGTTTAGTCAAATCTGTGCAATCCCACATCCATCTTATCAAGAAGAACAAATTGCTCAGTTCATTGTACATTGGGCAAAGGGAAAAGGCTTTTATGCTGAACGTGATGAAGTAGGTAATATTTTGATCCGTAAACCTGCAACCGCAGGTATGGAAGATCATGTGCCTGTAGCATTGCAAGCCCACTTGGATATGGTGCCACAAGCTAATGAAGGTACACAGCATGATTTTAAGAAAGATCCAATTCAACCTTATATTGATGGAGAATGGGTAAAAGCTCGTGGTACAACATTGGGTGCTGATAATGGAATTGGGATGGCGTCTGCATTAGCAGTATTAGATTCTGAAGACTTGGTACACCCGCCTCTTGAAGTTTTATTAACGATGACTGAAGAAGCTGGTATGGAAGGGGCAATTGGCTTACGTCCAAACTGGCTACAAAGCGAAGTCATGGTTAATACCGATACAGAAGAGAATGGCGAAATTTACATTGGCTGTGCTGGTGGTGAAAACGCGAATATCTCATTAGAAATTGAACGTAAACTGAATACGTTTGAACACAGTTATCAATTGGTACTAAAAGGTTTTTCTGGCGGTCACTCTGGTGGTGATATTCATACAGGACGAGCGAACGCAATTAAAGTACTTGCTCGTTTTTTAGCAAGACTGACTCAAGATGAACCTCAATTCCAATTTTCCTTAAGCGAGATTCGTGGCGGCTCTGTACGTAATGCTATTCCTCGTGAAGCTTTTGCTACATTAGTATTTAATGAAGGACTAGATACATTGAAAAATGCGGTTCAAGATTTTGAAAGTGTATTAAAGCATGAGCTAGCAAAAGTAGAACCTAATCTAACATTTACACTACAATCTGTAGAAAAAGCGGATACAGTTTTCTCACAAAGTACAACACATAAAGCAATTCATTTATTGAATGTATTACCAAATGGTGTCATTCGTAATAGTGATGTGTTAGACAATGTAGTAGAGAGTTCATTAAGCATTGGTATATTGCGTACAGATGAGACTCATATTAAAGGAACAATTTTAATTCGTTCATTGATTCATAGTGGAAATCGTTATGTTGGTAGTTTATTGAAATCTTTAGTTTCTTTAGTCGGTGCTGAAGTTGAGTTTAATGGCTACTATCCAGGTTGGGAGCCACATAATGATGCGCCGATTGTGAACTTAACAGAGAAAATCTATGCGGACGTACTCGGGTATGCGCCAGTAGTTAAAGTGATTCATGCAGGTTTAGAATGTGGTCTTTTGAAGAAAATCTATCCAAATATAGATATGGTTTCTATTGGACCAACTATTCGTAATGCCCATTCACCTGATGAAAAAGTACATATTCCAGCAGTTCAAACTTATTGGGCATTATTAACGAAATTATTAGCGGCAATGCCGAAAAAATAATCTTTAAATAAGAGTAAAAGTGCGGTCAGAATTTACAAAAAGTTGACCGCACTTTTTTAGACTAATAACAATTCAATATCCATTTCAACAATCTTTTCTTGTGCATTAATTAATAATGCTTTGTCGCAAATGATTTGATCGAATGTATCTAATGGATAGAGTAGAAAGGTTGCAACTTTACCGTATTTTGATGAGTCAGTAACAAGGATATTACGTTGGCTTGAATGCACAATAGCACGTTTTACGGGTAATTTATCTTCATCGGGAGTAGTTAAACCCTGTAAATTCCAAGACGACGTAGAAATGAAAGCTAGATCAATCGATACATTACGCAGAAACTGAGCAGAAAGTTCACCTACAGAAGAACGATTTGCTTTACATACACGTCCACCAGTATGGATTAAGTCGCAACGACCATGAGCAATGAGAAAATCCACAATACCAAAATCATTCGTGATAATTAACACATCTTCACGTTCTGTAATATGTTTTGCGATTTCTAAGGTAGTTGTTCCTGCATCGAGATAAATTGTTGCGTTAGAAGGAATCAGATTAGCCGCAGCAAGACCAATCGCGGCTTTTTGTTGATGAAAAAGCAATGACTTATCATCACGAGTAGGCTCTGAAATTAGACGCTCTAATAATTGAACTCCACCTGAAACAGAAATGACTTTGCCTTTTTCTTCTAATTTTTGAATATCACGGCGAATGGTCATATGCGAAACGCCCATGATGTCGACTAAATTAGCAATTCGCATAATGCCTTGTTGGTGAATTAAGTTAAGAATTTTTTTCTGACGTTCTGCAGGAATTAACATTATTTTACATCCATTCAAATAAAACCAGTGAAATTATACGCCTATTTCCCTTTTTTGTATAAGAATTTACTTTTGTAGTATTAAAAATAGCCTTAATTAACAAAAATTAACATTTAATTGTTAATTTTTGAGATCTTGATCGCAGATTTATTTGTAAAAAGCAGGCAATATAGGGCGTAAGAGCTATTCGTTGAATAAAATTTAGTGGAGGAACTTATGAGTCAAGATTTTTCAGTGGCAGTAATTGGTTTAGGTGCTATGGGAATGGGTGCCGCACAATCCTGTTTGCGCGCGGGCTTAGCAACTTATGGTGTAGATCTGAATCCAGTTGCTCTAGAGAAACTAAAAGCAGAAGGAGCACAAGTTGCACAAAGTGCGGTGAGTTTTGCTAAAGATTTAGATGCTGTAGTGTTACTTGTTGTGAATGCAAATCAAGTAAACGCGGTATTATTTGGTGAAAATGGGCTGGCAGCACATTTAAAACCTGGCACAGCTGTGATGGTTTCTTCAACAATTTCTGCTCAAGATGCACAACAAATTTCACAAAAATTAACAGAGTTAGGTTTATTTATGTTAGATGCACCTGTTTCTGGCGGTGCAGCAAAAGCTGCCGCGGGTCAAATGACAGTAATGGCATCAGGTTCAAAGCAAGCCTTTGATAAGTTACAGCCCGTTTTAGATGCGGTGGCAGGCAAAGTGTATAACATTGGCGAAGAAATTGGTTTAGGCGCAACAGTTAAAATTGTACATCAATTATTGGCAGGTGTGCATATTGCTGCGGGTGCTGAAGCGATGGCATTAGCGGCACGAGCAGGGATCCCACTTGATTTGATGTATGACGTTGTGACTAACGCAGCAGGTAACTCATGGATGTTTGAAAATCGGATGAAACATGTGGTAGATGGTGACTATACACCATTATCAATGGTGGATATTTTTGTGAAGGATTTGGGGTTAGTCACAGATACGGCAAAATCGCTGAAATTCCCATTACCGCTAGCAAGTACAGCATTTAATATGTTTACTTCCGCTAGCAATGCTGGTTACGGTAAAGAAGATGATAGTGCCGTGATTAAGATTTTCAGTGGTATTGAATTACCAAGTAAAAAAGGAGATGCGTAATGTTAGGTGTGATTGCAGATGACTTCACTGGGGCAAGTGATATTGCGAGCTTCTTAGTCGAAAATGGATTAAAAACAGTCCAGATGAATGGCGTACCTGACTGTGCATTACAAAGCCAAGTTGATGCTATCGTCATCAGCTTAAAATCGCGTTCTAATCCAGTTGAAGAAGCGATTGCGCAATCTTTACAGGCGTTAGAGTGGTTGCAGCAAAATGGCTGTAAACAGTTTTATTTTAAGTATTGTTCTACATTTGATAGCACTGAGAAAGGTAATATTGGTCCAGTCACAGATGCATTATTAGATGCGTTACAAGATGACTTCACTATGATTTGTCCTGCATTACCTGTGAATGGACGTACTATTTTTAATGGCTATCTATTTGTTGGTAATGTGCTTTTAAATGAATCTGGTATGCAAAATCACCCAATTACGCCAATGAAAGATGCGAATTTAGTGCGCTTAATGGACAAACAAGCACGAGGAAAGACTGGCTTAGTAAGCTATTCAGATTTAATGAAAGGTGCGGATTTTGTGAAGTCACGTTTTGCGGAATTAAAACAGCAAGGCTTTCGTTATGCCGTAGTGGATTCTGTAGATAACAGCCAATTAGCAGTACTTGCAGAAGCGATTGCCGATTTTAAATTAGTTACAGGTGGTTCAGGATTAGCCGCCTATATGGCAGCACGCTTAAGTGGTGGTAAACAAGGGGATAATGCGCTATTACCAAATAAAGCAAAAACAGTGGTGTTGTCTGGCTCTTGTTCGGTTATGACGAATAAACAAGTGGCGAAATATGCAGAAAAAGCACCGCACGTTTATTTAGATGTCGCGCAAAGTATTTCAAACCCAGCCTATGCTGATGAACTTGCCCAATGGGTTCTTGCAAATTTAAATCATACGTTAGCACCAATGGTATATGCCACAGTATCACCAGAGAAACTGAAACAGATTCAAGCAGAATTTGGTGCAGATAAGGCAAGTCATGCAATCGAAAATACTTTTGCTCAGTTAGCCGAAAAATTAAAAGCAGCAGGTGTAGTGAACTTCATCACCGCAGGTGGGGAAACATCAAGTATTGTCGTACAACAATTAGGTTTTACAGGTTTCCACATCGGCAAGCAAATTGCACCAGGTGTGCCTTGGTTAAAAGCATTAGATGACAATATTTTCTTAGCACTGAAATCGGGTAACTTTGGTACAGAAGACTTTTTTGCTTTTGCACAAGGAATGTTTGTATGACGGAATTAGAACAAAAAATTGAAATGGTCAAACTTGCGCGCTCGTTGTTTGAGCGCGGTTATACTGTCGGTGGGGCAGGAAACTTATCAGTTCGTTTAGATGACAAACGGATTTTAGTCACGCCAACAGGTTCATCTTTGGGTCGTTTAGAGGCAGAAAGTTTATCTGTACTTGATATGGATGGCCATTTGCTATCTGGTAAAAAACCATCGAAAGAATCGGTATTCCATCTCGCGATGTACAAAAAAAATCCAGATTGTAAAGCGATTGTTCACTTACATTCTACGTATTTAACTGCGTTGTCTTGTTTGGAAAATTTAAATCCAGAGAACGCGATGCAAGCGTTCACTCCTTATTATGTTATGCGTGTAGGGAAATTACCTGTGATTCCTTATTATCGTCCAGGAGATGTGAATATTGCACGTGAATTAAGTGAAAGAGCCTTATCTGGCAAAGCATTTTTATTAGCTAATCATGGTGTTGTGGTGACAGGCAGTGATTTAGTGGATGCTGTTGACAATACTGAAGAATTAGAAGAAACCGCAAAGCTGTATTTCATTTTGCAAGGACAAAAAATTCGTTATTTCACAGATAGCGAAGTGAAAGATCTCGAAAATAGAGGAAAGTAAGATGCCAAAATTTGCAGCAAACTTAACAATGATGTTCACTGAAGTGCCTTTTTTAGATCGTTTTGAAGCCGCTGCGAAAGCAGGATTTAAATATGTTGAGTATTTATGGCCCTATGACTATCCAGCAGATGTATTGAAGGCGAAATTAGATCAATATGGCTTACAGCAAGTGTTGTTTAATACGTCAGCTGGCAATATTGATAACGGTGAATGGGGTGTATCTGCTATCCCAAATCGTGAAGCAGATAGTCAACATGATATTGATTTAGCTCTGGAATATGCGCTGGCACTTAACTGTCCTAATGTACATATTATGGCAGCTGTAGTACCAGAAGGGGCTGATAAAGAGCAATATAAGCAAACATTTGTGAAAAATATTCGTTATGCGGCAGAAAAATTTAAACCGCATGGAATAAAAATTTTATTGGAAGCGTTAAGCCCACAAGTGAAGCCTAATTATCTGTTAAAAAGTCAGTTTGATACTTTAGAAATAGTAAATCTAGTAGACAGAGATAATGTATTTATTCAACTTGATTATTTTCATGCACAAAATGTCGATGGCAATTTATCCCGTTTAACGGATCAGTTAAAAGACAAAGTAGCACATATTCAAATTGCTTCTGTGCCAGATCGTCATGAACCTGATGAGGGTGAAATAAATTACCAATATCTTTTTGATAAGTTAGATCAAATTGGTTATCAAGGGTTTGTTGGCTGTGAGTATAAACCAAGAATTGAGACAGTTGCGGGTTTAGATTGGTTTAAGCCTTATCAGCAAGAATAAAATAGGTGATCACAATGAATTATCAGTTACTTTCTTATCCATTGGATGTAAAAGACCCCGGATTTCCAGGTGAACCTACACTAACTTATGATATTTGTACAAGTACTGCACAAGGTGATGTGTATAACAGTGCTATTATCCATTTATTTAATCATTTTGGGACACACTTTGATGCGCCTAAGCATTTTAACCCAAATGGTTTAGCCATTACTGAGCTACCTTTAACGTATTTCATTTACGAGAAACCACTGTTAATTGATTTGCCAAAATCCGCAGGTTCGTTAATTGAACCTGAAGATTTAGCACCTTATTTAATGCAGATTAAACAAGCTGATTGTCTATTGATTCGTACTGGTTTAGAGCAATTAAGAGCTAAGGACCCACAGCAATATGCCGCAAATGGCGGTGCAGTGAGTATTCAGGCAGCAAAATATTTGATTGATCATGCCAGTAATTTAAAAGCTATTGGTTTTGATTTTATCTCTCTTGCTTCACCAGCTAATCCTGATCATGGTGTTGAAGCGCATCAAGTGATGTTGGGAATGTATAAAGAAAATTTTATTTGCATTATTGAAGATATGAAGCTATCGCAACTTGATAGCAAAACTTTAAAACGTGTTTTAGCAATGCCTTTATTAGTCAAAGGAATTGATAGTGCACAAGTCACCGTGCTGGCAGAAGGAGCTTAGTATGAACTTAATGAAAAATTATTTTTGGGGATGTGTATTTTTATTATTTACTTTTCTAAGTGCTTATCTTGCGTCTTCTATTGATCGTGATTTTGGACGGATTGAAGTCAGTTCAGTAAGTTTTATGACGGAAGAGATGCAACCTATGGTAGGTAAGCTTTATCGCCCTGTTTCTGCAACTGCAGAGACGCCGAAACCAGGGTTATTAGCATTACATGGTTATCAAAGTGATAAAGAAGCAACCAGTACTTTTGGTGCATTAGAATTAGCAAAACGAGGTTTTGTTGTATTGGCGATTGACCACTTTGGACATGGCTATTCAACAAAATTACCTGCATCTAATAAAAATATGAGTGGGGCAAATAATGGTTATCAATATTTGAAATCTTTATCTTTTGTTGATAAATCTCGTCTCGGTATTTTTGGGCATTCAACAGGTGCACTAAATGCAATTCGTGTTGCTAAGCTCAATCCTGATCACAAAGCAGTCAATGGATTAAGTAGTAATGGTGGTGATATGGAACTAAATAACTACTTATTAACTCAAGGTTTATATGAGGAAATTGGTGGTTATCGTGAAAGAACGTTCCCTGTTAAAAATTTAGTGACTCACCCTAAACGTTTAAGTGCTTTTGGTTTGCCTGAAAATGATACATTAAAGTGGGATCATACCTATGGTGATTTTAATGATGGCTCTGCACGTCGTGCAGCTATGGTTGATGGTACACATCTTGGCGTGATGATTGCGGCTGATAGTAATAAAGAAGCAATTCTTTGGTTTAACCAAGCACTACAAAATGGCGAAAAAGGGGAGGATTGGCTTGAACCTGAGCAGCAAACATATTGGTACAAAGAATTTGCAGGCTTATTTGCCTTAGGATCAGCCTTAATTGCGGCATTATGTTTTGCAAGTGGGTTATTAAATAGTGCATATTTCTCTGTTGCTCGTAAACCAGTAACTGAAAAAACAGCTATTTCTGATAAACAATGGTGGGTGTTTGCTGCGGTCAATATTGTGTTGACGATGTTGCTTTATCCATTGTTTACTCAGTGGGGTGGCGCTAATGAGCCTATCGCATCTAAATTGAGTTTTATGCCACTGGAAATGGGTAATGGTATCATTCTATGGTTAGTGGTGAGTGGGATTGTTGGCATCATTTTATTCAGTTTATGGAAAAGAAAAGCTACTATTTCTCTCGCAGAATTTGGTGTTACCAGCCATTCTTCAGTATTAACAACAAGTCAAATTATTGGACGTTATTTACTCCTCAGTGTCATGTTAATTTTAGGTTTGTACCTACTTACAAGCTTAATTTATCAAGCGTTGAGTGTCGAGTTACGCTTCCTATGGCCTTTATTGAAACCATTAACAGCAGAACGTTTTAGTTTATTCTTTGTTTATTGGTTACCAATTTTAGCATTTTTCTTCATTTTTAATGGGTTGATTGTTTCAGTGCAAATGAAACAAAAATTGGCGGCATCTTTTAGCTCAACACTCATTATTTGGAGTATTAAAACAATCATTTTTGCCACAGCTGGATTAGTTATTTTGTGGCTATTCCATTTTGTACCTGGCTTTATGCAAATGGGACCTGGCTTTGATTTACTCGGTCTACCACAATTTGGTGGACGTTGGATGATGATGTTAGCAGTTGTTATTCCACAATTCATTGTGTTTACCGTAATCAATCACTGGTGCTATTTGAAAACTGGCTACATTTATTTAGGGGTATTTTTCACCTCTCTCTTAATGACTTGGGTTTTAGTGGGTGGTCAAGTAATAGGTCGATTCCTCGCATAAAATTTAGTTAGTCAGCAACGTTGTAATGAAGCAGTAAAAATGCCCTGCTGTTGATGGGTAGGGCATTTTTTACATCCTAAACCTTGAATCGCATAAAATGTAGTCAAAGTGCGGTCAGAATTTGAGGAGAAAATGATGAAAATTGTTATTACAGGAGGACAAGGATTTCTTGGACAACGTTTAGCAAAAACCTTGTTATCCCAGTCTAATGTGGTAGTTGATGAGCTTGTTTTGATTGATGTAATTAAGCCCATCGCACCCAATGGTGATCCAAGAGTACGTTGTTATGAAATGGATTTACGTCAGCCAGTGGGGCTAGAGGACATTATTGATAGTAAAACAGATGCCGTGTTTCATTTAGCCGCCATTGTGAGTAGCCATGCTGAGCAGGATCCAGATTTAGGTTATCAAATTAATTTTTTAGCAACACGTAATTTGCTTGAAATTTGTCGTCATAATAACCCTAAAATTCGTTTTATTTTCACCAGCTCTTTAGCCGTATATGGTGGTGATTTACCTGCAGTGATTCAAGATCATACCGCTGTTACACCACAATCAACCTATGGTGCACAAAAAGCAATGTGTGAGCTATTAATCAATGATTATAGTCGTAAAGGTTTTGTTGATGGAATTGCTTTGCGTTTACCGACGATCTGTATTCGTCCTGGTAAACCAAATAAAGCCGCCTCTTCTTTTGTGAGCAGTATTATTCGTGAACCATTACATCAAGAAGAAGCAATTTGTCCTGTATCAGAAAAACTGAATTTGTGGCTATCTAGCCCAAATACTGTCGTTAATAATTTTATTCATGCACTTAAACTTCCTTCTTTACCTGCACGCGATTGGCATGTCATCAATTTACCTGGCTTCAGTGTGAGTGTAGAGCAAATGCTAGCCGATTTAGTGAAAGTGAAAGGAGAACAAATTTTACAGTATGTAAAATTTGAATTTGATGAAGGCATAAATAATATCGTCGCAAGCTGGCCTGCTGCGATTGACTGTTCACAAGCATTTGGTTTAGGTTTTAGCGCCGATCAAAATTTTGCTGATGTGATTCAACAATTTATTCAATGTGATATGTAACGGGAGGCGTTATGTTTGGATTACCTATTCCAATTATCGGCTTGTTAGTTGCCGTATTTGTCTTAGTGTTTTTAGTGCTAAGAACAAGAGTGCATGCTTTCATTGCGATGCTGATTGCTGCTGCTATTGCTGGCTTAATCGGCGGAATGAGCGTAGATAATACTTTAGGAGCAATTACTAAAGGTTTTGGTGGTACTTTAGGGGGGATCGGGATCGTTATTGGTCTTGGTGTCATGATGGGAAGTATTCTTGAGGTCTCTGGTGCCGCTGAGAAAATGGCATATAGCTTCATTAAATTTTTAGGTAAGAAAAAGGAAGAGTGGGCATTAGCTATTACAGGCTATGTGGTCAGTATTCCAATTTTCGTTGACTCAGCATTCGTTATTCTTTATCCAGTAGCGAAAGCATTAGCTAAGAATGGTAAACGTTCATTATTGACATTAGGGGTTGCATTAGCAGGGGGATTAGTTGTAACTCACCATACCGTACCACCAACACCAGGTCCATTAGGTGTCGCAGGCTTATTTAGTGTTGACATTGGTGCGATGTTGTTAGTTGGTATGGCGATGGCAGTACTTCCTGTTGTAGGTATAGTGCTTTATGCAAAATGGTTAGATAAAAAATACCCAACATTTAACCAAGAAGTATTTAGTCAAGAAGAGCTCAAACAAAAATATGATGATTACATCGAAAGTCGTGAGAAAAAAAATCTACCGAGTTTAGGTTTATCATTGCTACCAATTTTATTACCAATCGGGTTGATTTTCATTAAAGCGATTTTAGGCTTAATGGCAAAAACAAATCCAGCGTTGGCTGAAAATACATTGTATCAAGTATTCAATTTCATTGGTCACCCTATGATTGCATTAGCTATTAGTGTATTAGTGGCAGTATATACTTTATTACCTAATGTAGATAAAACGACGACCGCATTGCATTTAGAAGAGGGCGTAAAAACTGCAGGGATTATTTTATTAGTGACTGGTGCTGGTGGAGCATTAGGTGCGGTTTTACGTGAGAGTGGTGCAGGTAAAGAGCTTGCAGAGCAAGTTGCAGCCTTACCTATTTCACCGATCTTGATTCCATTCATTGTATCGACGTTAGTCCGCTTTATTCAAGGCTCAGGCACAGTCGCTATGATTACGGCTGCATCAATTTCTGCGCCTATTTTAGCTCAAATTCCAGGCGTGAATATGCTATTAGCTGCACAAGCTGCAACAATGGGCTCGCTATTCTTCGGTTATTTCAATGATAGTTTATTCTGGGTTGTTAACCGTATGATGGGAATCAATGATGTGAAAAAACAAATGATAGTATGGTCTGTACCGACAACAATCGCGTGGGCAATTGGTGGTAGCACAGTAATTTTAGCCAACTTGATTTGGGGTAATGATGGTTCGATTACTGATTTATTATTACCACTTGGTGTGCTTGCTGCGATTCTCGCGTATGTCAATGTACAAAGTAAGAAACTGTAATTAATTTACTGAATGAATAGCAACAACATTATCTTGTTTGTTGCTATTCTTTTGTATGGAGCTTTATTATGTTAAGAAAAATGCTGATTTTATCTTGCGTGAGTTTTCCCTTATTCAGTTCAGCTACCGCGCAAATACCTGATAGTCCACAAATTCCACAAGCGATCAAAGCAACGTTGTTAGCTGATGTGACAGAGAAGGGGGCAAAAATCACTGGTGTTGCACTGGAATATGAATCGAATTTGTTAGCAGGGAGTGATTTACGTCAAGTTTATCAAATTCATACCGCACTTGAGCAAGCAGAAGCTATGCCAAGAACTTTACTAAGAGCTTATGTCAATGATACACCAAGTAAGTCATATCAAAGTAAAGCTGGGCGTTTTGTAATATTAGAGCTTGATGAACGAGATAAAAATGCAGATTTTTATTCGCTAAAAGTAGAGAATAATCAACCTGTTAAATTTAAGTCGAAAGATACTGCGGGACAGCTTGTAGAAGTGGAAAAAGTACAGGCTAATCGTGTCCCCGAATTTTATGATGATAAATTAGTCTATACGATTAAACAGGCAGGCTTGTTAAAGTTAACTAATGGTAAGACATTGCAACCTAGTGAAATTAAACAAACTGCAGCTAAAACCCAAGTCAAAACGCGTTATATTGATGATTTTACTGCTCATTCGGTATCTTTAGCAAAGGCAGATAATCAATTACTTTATCGTTTATACAAACCTGTTTTACAAGAGGGTAAAAAGTATCCATTAACACTGTTTTTGCATGGTTCAGGGCAAGTTGGTCAAGATAATATAGCTCATTTATTATCGAGTAAAGGTGCAATGACTACTTTACAATATGAGGATGGATTTGTTCTTGCCCCACAATATGCCTCTGTATTTGATCCATTTGATAAAAAAGGAATTCATTGGCAAACAAATAATCGTCATCAGCTAGTATTTAAGATGATCGATGAAGTTATCGCGAATAATCCTTATATCGATACAGCACGTATTTATATTGTGGGCCTATCCCGTGGAGCGGAAGGTGGCTTGTATTTATTACAAAAACGACCGCACTTTTTTGCCGGTGCATTATTGATGAGTGGTCGGGAAGCTAATACGGTTGAATGGGTAGATGGTAATGCGACAGCTGAAAGTTTATCTGCATTGAAAGATGTTCCAATGTGGTTTTTCCATAGTGTCGAAGATAAAATCTCACCTGTTGCTGGTTCTCGGATTAATTATGATATTCTAAAAAATAAAGTGAACGCAACAAATGTGAAATACACTGAGTTTAGCGTGCAGCAGGCTGGCGATAATGGCATTATCAATAATAACCCGCATAATACTTGGGATGCAGTTTTTAATAGTCCAGAAGCAATCATGTGGCTCTTAGAGCAAAGGCTAGTAAAATAAGTTTAGGAAAGTAAAGTTCCTCGCTTTTTGATTGCCATGTTTGTTATGGAGGTCAAAATGATAGAATTTGGGGAAATCTGACTGTACTTAAATCTCATATAGTGAAAATAAAAACGCATATCAAAGTGACATGCGTTTTTTTAGATTCTGTTTCAAGTAAATATACTAAATCAGAATTTTCAGTCATAAAAAAGGCGTAATAAAATACGCCTTCTTTCTGTTTTGCTCGTTAAGCCTAATTATTTAATAATCTTAGCTACAACACCAGCACCCACTGTACGACCACCCTCACGAATCGCAAAGCGTAAACCTTGGTCCATCGCAATCGGGTGAATTAAACTTACAGTCATCTTGATGTTATCACCTGGCATTACCATCTCAACACCTTCTGGTAATTCAATTGTTCCCGTTACATCAGTTGTACGGAAATAGAATTGAGGACGGTAACCTTTGAAGAACGGAGTATGACGACCACCTTCTTCTTTTGATAACACGTAAACTTCTGATTCAAAGTCTGTGTGTGGTGTGATTGAGCCTGGCTTCGCTAATACTTGACCACGTTCGATTTCTTCACGTTTAGTACCACGTAATAAAGCACCAACGTTCTCACCCGCACGACCTTCGTCTAATAGTTTACGGAACATCTCAACACCCGTTACTGTTGTTTTTGTGGTTTCTTTAATACCAACAATTTCAACCTCTTCACCAGTACGGATAATTCCACGCTCTACACGACCTGTTACTACTGTACCACGACCTGAAATTGAGAATACGTCTTCAATTGGTAATAAGAATGGTTGGTCGATTGCACGCTCTGGCTCTGGAATGTAAGTGTCTAAGTGACCCGCTAATTCAAGAATTTTCTCTTCCCACTCTGGTACACCGTTTAATGCTTGTAACGCTGAACCACGTACGATTGGTGTATCATCACCTGGGAAATCATATTGAGATAGAAGTTCACGTACTTCCATTTCAACTAATTCTAATAACTCTTCATCATCTACCATGTCACATTTGTTTAAGAATACGATGATGTAAGGTACACCTACTTGACGACCTAAAAGAATGTGCTCACGAGTTTGTGGCATAGGACCATCAGTCGCTGCTACTACTAAAATAGCACCATCCATTTGTGCAGCACCTGTAATCATGTTTTTTACATAGTCTGCGTGTCCTGGACAGTCAACGTGTGCGTAGTGACGTGTTGCTGTATCGTATTCTACGTGTGATGTGTTGATAGTAATACCACGCGCTTTTTCTTCTGGCGCATTATCAATTTGGTCAAATGCACGAGCCGCTCCACCAAAGTGTTTTGATAATACTGTAGTGATTGCTGCTGTTAAAGTTGTTTTACCATGGTCAACGTGGCCGATTGTACCCACGTTTACGTGCGGTTTTGTACGTTCAAATTTTTCTTTAGACATTGAGAGTCCCTCTAAACAAACACGGTTATGGATGGTTCAATATACCACATTAACCAAAATTCAAAATTTGTTGTTAATTATAGGACAGAAAGGAAGTTTAAGACTGGTGCTGATAGGCGGATTTGAACCGCCGACCTCACCCTTACCAAGGGTGCGCTCTACCAACTGAGCTATATCAGCGTATGGAGCGGGCAGCGGGAATCGAACCCGCATCATCAGCTTGGAAGGCTGAGGTAATAGCCATTATACGATGCCCGCAGTCCTAAATTCATCTGACCCATCAGAATGCGATTCATTTAAAAAATGGTGGAGGGAGAAGGATTCGAACCTTCGAAGGCTGAGCCGGCAGATTTACAGTCTGCTCCCTTTGGCCGCTCGGGAATCCCTCCGCGTTAAATGAACACCTGCAGAGAAGAATGGTGCCGACTACCGGAATCGAACTGGTGACCTACTGATTACAAGTCAGTTGCTCTACCTACTGAGCTAAGTCGGCATCTCATAAGCAAGTGAGGCGTATTATAGGGAAATTTTTATCGCTGACAAGTATTTTTTGAAAAAAAATGTTTTTTTTTAATTGTTCGCCTAATTATCAGTCAAAATATAGTTTTTTTATTATAAATTTTGCTGTTTTTAAAAAAACTTATGCGATTTTGCTTTTTTATAGGGTATATTTCATATCCAATTTGCCATCATATAGATTAAGTTGAATACATTGTGGAATTAAAAAACGCCAATTTTTTATCAGATCAATTAACGCCTTTTTTATCATTCAATCGTGAGCAATGGGCGGAATTGCGTAAATCAGTACCTTTAACTCTAACTGAGCAAGATTTAAAACCTTTGTTAGGCATTAATGAAGAGTTATCTTTAGATGAGGTGCGTACTATTTATTTACCACTAGTGCGTTTAATTAATTACTATATTGAAGAAAGCTTACATCGTCAGTATGTGATGAATCGTTTTCTTGGTGTGTCTCCAACAAAAGTACCTTATATCATTAGTATTGCAGGTAGTGTAGCGGTAGGGAAAAGTACATCGGCAAGGATAGTTCAATCTTTGTTATCTCAATGGCCAGAAACAAGAAAAGTTGATTTAATTACGACTGATGGCTTTTTATATCCATTAGCCAAGTTGCAAAAAGAAGAGATTTTACATAAAAAAGGTTTCCCTATTTCGTATGATACTCCTCGTCTGCTTCGTTTTTTAGCCGATGTTAAATCAGGTAAGCCGAATGTGAGTGCACCAATTTATTCTCATTTAACTTACGACATTATTCCTGATCAATTTAATCTTGTGGATCAGCCAGATATTTTGATTCTAGAGGGATTAAATGTGTTACAAACAGGAGATGGTCGTTCAAATCAAATGTTTGTATCTGATTTTGTAGATTTTTCTATTTATGTGGACGCAGATGAAACCTTGTTAAAAGAATGGTATATCAGCCGTTTCTTGAAATTTCGTCAGAGTGCATTTAGCGATCCAAATTCTTATTTTAAGCACTATGCAAATTTGTCCAAAGAGGAGGCTATTGTAACTGCAGGTAAGATTTGGGATGAAATTAATGGATTGAATTTACAGCAAAATATTCTACCAACCAGAGAACGTGCCAATCTAATTTTAACTAAAGGCGCTGATCATGCAGTTGAATTGGTTAAACTCAGAAAATAGTGGAAAACGAATAAAAGCACCAGACTTTTGCTGAATTGATATAAAGTACGGTGCTTTTTAGTTCATTATTATAGAATAAAACGGCTTAAATCTTCATTTTCAACTACATCACCTAATGCATCTTCTACATAAGACGCATCAATATTGATTAACTGACCACTCATCTCACTTGCACTAAATGAGATTTTATCCATCAAACGTTCCATCACAGTATGTAAACGGCGAGCACCAATATTTTCAGTTTTTTCATTTACACGGAAAGCCGCTTCAGCAATTTTCTTGATCGCATCTGGCGTAAATTCAATATTAACACCTTCCGTTGCCATAAGTGCTTTGTATTGCTCTGTTAAAGAAGCATTTGGCTCAGTTAAAATTCTCTCAAAATCGACCGCACTTAATGCAGATAACTCAACACGAATAGGTAACCGTCCTTGGAGTTCTGGAATTAAATCAGATGGGCGTGCCACTTGGAATGCGCCTGACGCGATAAATAGGATATGATCTGTTTTTACCATGCCATGTTTAGTACTTACTGTAGTGCCTTCAACTAAAGGCAGTAAATCACGCTGCACACCTTCTCGAGAAACGTCTGCGCCACTGTATTCGCCTTTTTTACAGATTTTATCAATTTCATCAATGAATACGATACCGTTTTGTTCAACGGCATCAATGGCTTTTTGTTTTAACTCTTCTGGATTAATTAATTTTGCGGCTTCGTCGTCGATCAAGGTTTTTAACGCATCTTTAATTTTCATTTTGCGTTTTTTGGTTTGTCCACTTGATAGATTTTGGAACATAGATTGCAATTGATTTGTCATCTCTTCCATACCAGGTGGCGCCATAATCTCAACGCCCATTGACGGTGCGGCAACATCAATATCAATTTCTTTATCGTCTAATTGCCCTTCACGCAATTTTTTACGAAAGATTTGTCGTGTTGTACTGTTGTTATCACTTTCTTCAACTTGTCCCCATTGATTTTTAGCAGGCGGGAGTAGTGCATCTAAAATACGATCTTCTGCAGCTTCTTCAGCACGGAAACGGTTTTTTTCAATTTCAGTTTGTCTAACTAATTTCATTGCACTATCAGTTAAGTCTCGGACAATTGAATCGACTTCTTTACCAACATAACCTACCTCAGTGAATTTTGTGGCCTCCACTTTAATAAACGGGGCATTGGCTAGTTTCGCTAAGCGGCGAGCAATTTCTGTTTTACCTACACCTGTTGGTCCAATCATCAGAATATTTTTCGGAGTCACTTCATGGCGAAGCGGTTCTTGTAATTGCATCCTGCGCCAACGGTTTCTTAATGCAATTGCAACTGCTCTTTTAGCATCTGCTTGACCAATAATGTGTTGGTCTAATTCAGAAACAATTTCTCTAGGGGTCATTTCAGACATATTTTTCTCTCTTTTTTCTTTAATGTGACGCTAATTTTAAGACAATCACGCCACTAATAATCATTAATGCACCAAGTGTACGCCAGAAAGTCAGTGCATCGTTGTAATATAGCACGCCAACAATAAAGGCTCCCGCTGCACCAATCCCTGTCCACACTGCATAAGCAGTTCCCATTGGGATTGATTTTTGGGCAAGCCATAGCATAGCACCACTACCCATCATAAAGGTTATTGCGATAAAAAGACCAAGCCAACGCGTTTCTACTTGATTTGCCATTTTGAGACCAATTGGCCACCCAATCTCAAGTAATCCTGCTATTACTAAGTAGAACCATGCCATATTATATCTTTGATAAGTTAAGGTAATTCTTCGATCGTCAAATTAGTATTAGTATAAACACAAATATCACCAGCGATTTGTAGCGATTTTTCAACAATGTCACGGGCTGATAAATCAGTATTTTCTACTAGAGCACGAGCAGCAGATAAAGCAAAATTACCACCAGATCCAATTGCTAAAATTTGATCTGCTTCGGGTTGTACTACATCACCAATGCCTGTAATGATGAGACTTTCTTTTTCATCTGCAACGATAAGCATTGCCTCTAGTTTGCGTAATGCGCGATCAGTGCGCCAATCTTTAGCTAATTCCACCGCACTTTTTAGTAAATGACCTTGATGCATTTCTAGTTTACGTTCAAATAATTCAAATAACGTAAACGCATCGGCAGTTCCCCCAGCAAAGCCAGCAAGGACTTTACCATTATATAAGCGGCGAACTTTACGTGCATTCCCCTTCATTACTGTATTGCCTAATGACACTTGGCCATCACCACCTACGACGACTTTACCATTACGGCGAACACTTACAATCGTTGTCATTTTGTTTTCCTTTTATGCCAAAACGTATTGGCTAATATTGAGATGTTATGCAAAAAATCAAGGTAATCCCTTTAGAAACTATTTGATATTTACATAAATACGTTGTGCTTAATTTAATTAAAAATACCAAATAAAAATGCAATAAAGATCATTAAACCAAAATAATTGTTATTTAAGAACGCTTTAAAACAATCTTCTCTTTTCCGATTTTTGATCAGCTTACATTGATAAATGAATAGTAAAGTTGCAAGGAATAGCACCACAAAGTAGCTACTGTGTAATTTTGCGAGGTGACCAATAAATGCTAAAAAAATCAGAGTCATGATTTGTAATAAAGAAATAATTTTATTGTCGTATTGTGCAAACAAAATCGCTGTTGATTTTACGCCAATTCTCAAGTCATCATCACGATCAACCATCGCATATTGAGTGTCATAAGCGACTGTCCAAGTTAAGTTAGCAAAAAAGAGTAACCAACATTCTAAAGGAAGTGATTCAATTGATGCACCATATGCCATTGGAATTGACCAACCAAATGCCATGCCTAAAAATAATTGTGGAAGGTGAGTATAGCGTTTCATAAATGGGTAAATAAAGGCGAGAAATACGGCAATAAAAGACAAAGCTATCGCATAATAATTGAGAAAGAGAACTAAAATAAAAGCACATAAAATTAACAAAGCAAATAAATATTTTGCCTCTTTGGGAGTTGCTGTGCCTGTTGCTAAGGGACGTTTTGAGGTCCGTTTTACTTTGCCATCAATATGCCTATCTGCATAATCATTAATGACACAGCCTGCTGCACGCATTAAGATTACACCTAAAATAAAAATAGCCAAAATACTGATATCAGGCATTCCTTTCACAGATAAAAAGAGTGCCCAAAGTGTTGGCCAAAGTAATAATAGGGTACCGATAGGTTTGTCAAAACGCATTAATTGTGCATAAGCAATCAATTTTTGTTTAGAGATTGACATAATGTTCGCTATTTAATTAAAAGTGCGGTCATTTTACTGCAAATTTTGTCAGATTTCCTTACAAAATCATTTTGTTAATTAGATTGATGATGAATAAGCTATTTTTATGATACTTGATATAAAGATTTAGCCCAAATACTCGCTTTAGCAGAGCAAACATATTCGAAAGTTCAGTCTATGGTGTCCTTTATTGAGCGAGTAAGCTAAAAACGTATTAATAAAAGATTCTTGTTTGCAATTAATTATATATTTCAGTTTAGCGCTAGACTTATAAGATTCCCTTGTTAGAATGATTGAATTACTCATTAATTTTTAATTTGACCGTTTTATGGATAGCTTTATTAAATTATTTCATCTTTTTGTTGCTTCAGCACAGTTTTCTATTTTAGCCAAAATGTCGATGGCAATGTTACTCGGTGGTATTATTGGGCTAGAACGGGAGTTAAAACGAAAAGCTGTTGGGGTAAAAACGTGCGTTATTATTGCAGTTACTACTTGTGTCCTAACGATTGTTTCGATTCAAGCGGCAGAACATTACGCGCAAGTTTCGGAGAATATTCGTACTGATCCAATGCGTTTAGCGGCTCAGGTCATTAGTGGTATTGGCTTTTTAGGCGCTGGTGTTATTTTACGTAAGAGTAATGATGCGATTTCAGGTTTGACGACAGCTGCGATTATTTGGGCGGCAGCTGGAATTGGTATTGCCAGTGGCGCGGGTTTTTTCTTTGACGCGATTATTGCAACAATGATGATTTTAATCGCTGTACGTTTAAGTCCAATTGTGCAAAGCCTAGTACGCCGTAAAAATAAAATTCGTAAAACCAAGTTAACGATTCAGCTCAGTACACCGACTGCGATTGGTAAAATCACTGATATTTTAATCAATAATAATTACCGTATTGATAGTTTAAATGTCAAAGATTTACCAAATACAGATGATGTAAGATTAAATATACGTTGCTTAATTACAGATAAAACAATGCTACAAAATGTCTATTTATTATTAAAAAATGAATCAGAAGTAGTGAGTGTAGATATTGAAAATTAAGAGAGTATTAGAGTGTGACAATGTTTTATAAACGTTAAATTTGGACGATAACTTATTGTAATATTTGGTTATTTTAAATAAAAATAATTATCATTTTTCTTATGTTATTGATTTATATCATGTTTTATATCATGTTTTTTATCATTAACATTATTTTCTTTTGAAAAACCTTGATCTGTCTCATTATTTCTACCCCTTTTTAGTTGTTAAATAATAATACTTTTGTGTTTTTGTTTATGACATAACCGTTGGGGGAGAAGTTATGGATAAATCAATTGTCAATCCTACATTGACCAGAAGGTCTTTAATCAAAAAAGTATCAATCGGTGCTACATTAGCCGCTACTAATCTCTCATTACCCTTTAAAACTGTTGCTGCAGAGAAAAGTGTGGTCAGTTCTACAGAAGAAAGGGTTGTCTGGAGTGCTTGTACAGTTAACTGTGGGAGTCGTTGCCCGTTAAGAATGCATGTTAAAGATAACAAAATTCTCTATGTTGAAACGGATAATACAGGGACTGATACTTATAACCTTGATCATCAAGTAAGAGCGTGCCTGCGCGGTCGCTCAATGCGTCGTCGTGTCTATAATCCAGATCGTCTGAAATATCCTATGAAACGAGTGGGTAAACGAGGTGAAGGTAAGTTTAAACGTATTAGTTGGGATGAAGCATTGACTGAAATTGCAGCATCCTTGCGTAAAAATATTGAAAAGTACGGCAATGAATCTATTTACCTGAACTATGGTACAGGGACTCTTGGCGGTACGATGACAAAATCATGGCCGCCAGGCTCAACAATGATAGCGCGTTTTATGAACTGTTTAGGGGGCTATCTTAATCACTATGGCGATTATAGTACTGCACAAATTGCGGTAGGTCTTGATTATACTTATGGTGGTGGCTGGGCTTCAGGTAATGGACTGGCGGATATTGAAAATACTAAATTAATCGTGTTATTTGGTAATAATCCAGCAGAAACACGTATGAGTGGTGGGGGATTAACTTATTGTATTGAACAAGCTCGTGAGAAATCAAATGCGAAAATGATCGTAATTGATCCTCGTTATACTGATACTGCTGCAGGTCGTGAAGATGAATGGATCCCAATTCGTCCAGGTACTGATGCAGCACTCGTTTCAGCACTTGCTTATGTCATGATTACAGAAGATTTGGTCGATCAGGCATTTTTAGATAAGTATTGTGTTGGTTATGACGAAAAAAACTTGCCAGAAAGTGCGCCTACAAATGGGCATTATAAAGCGTATATTTTAGGGCAAGGTGATGATGGTATTGCGAAAACACCAGAATGGGCATCGCAAATCACAGGTATCCCAGAGGTTCGTATTATTAAATTAGCACGTGAGATTGCAGGGGCAAAACCTGCTTATATTTCACAGGGGTGGGGACCGCAACGCCGCAGTAATGGTGAGTTAATTTCTCGTGCAATTGCTATGTTGCCTATTTTGACGGGTAATGTCGGTATTAGTGGGGGGAATACAGGGGCAAGGGAAAGTACTTACAAAATACCCTTTGTTCGTATGCCTACCTTACAAAATCCAGTAAAAGCTAGTATTCCAATGTTTATGTGGACTGATGCTATTTTCCGTGCACATGAAATGACGGCATTAACAGATGGTATTCGAGGTGTTGATAAACTCACTGCACCAATAAAGGTTATTTGGAACTATGCAAGTAACTGTTTGATTAATCAACATTCAGATATTAATCGTACCCATGAAATTCTGCAAAATGAAGAACAATGTGAATTGATTATTACAATCGATAATCACATGACTTCTACTGCAAAATACAGTGATATTTTATTACCAGATTGTACTGCGTCAGAACAAATGGATTTTTGTATGGATGCATTTGTGGCGAATATGAACTATGTTATTTTTGCAGATCAAGCTGTTACCCCCGCATTTGAATGTCGCAATATTTACGATATGTTGAGTGCACTTTCTGAAAAAATGGGTATTAAAGAACAATTTACAGAAGGTCGGACACAAGAAGAATGGCTGCGGCATATTTATCAATTATCACGTGAGAAATTACCTGAACTACCTACTTTTGAAGAATTTAGAGAGCAAGGTATCTTTAAAAAAGTTGATCCAAATGGTTTTTATATTGCGTATAAACATTTCCGCGAGGATCCTATAGCACATCCTCTCAAAACACCTTCAGGCAAAATTGAAATTTATTCTGAACGGCTAGCAGAAATTGCACAAACATGGAAATTAGAAAAAGATGAAGTGATTCATCCGTTACCTGTTCATGCAGATAGTTTTGAGCATTATGGCGATAAATTAATGGAGAAATATCCATTACAAATGACAGGATTTCATTATAAAGCACGTACACATTCTACTTATGGCAATGTTGATGTAATCAAAGCGGCTAACCCACAAGAGGTTTGGATTAATCCTTTGGACGCGCAAGCCCGTAATATTAAAAATGGCGATATGATTCGTATCTTTAATGATCGTGGCGAAGTTCAAATCCACGCCAAAGTCACCCCACGTATTATTCCAGGTGTGGTTGCATTAAGTGAAGGCGCTTGGTATGCCCCAGACAGTAAAGGGGTTGATCATGCAGGGTGTGTTAATGTGTTGACGACACAACGACCATCGCCTTTAGCAAAAGGTAATCCACAACATTCTAATTTAGTTCAAGTTGAGAAGGTCTAAGGAGTGAGCTATGGAACAATATGGTTTTTATTTTGATTCAGAACGCTGTACAGGCTGTAAAACTTGTGAGTTAGCCTGTAAAGATTATAAAGATTTAGATACTGAAGTAAATTTTCGCCGTATTTATGAGTATTGTGGCGGTAATTGGATTGAAGATGGCAAAGGCTGCTGGAATCAAGACATCTTTACTTATTATATGTCAATTTCTTGTAACCATTGTGATAATCCAGCCTGTGTAAAGGTTTGTCCAACAGGCGCAATGCATAAAAATGCTGATGGTTTCGTGATTGTTAATGAAGATATTTGTATTGGCTGCCGTTATTGCCATATGGCATGCCCGTATGATGCACCACAATATGATGCAGCGAAAGGTCATATGACAAAATGTGATGGCTGTTATTCTCGTGTAAAAGCGGGGCAAAAACCAATTTGTGTTGATGCGTGTCCATTACGAGCCTTAGATTTTGCGCCTATTTCTGAATTGAGAGAAAAATATGGCGAACAAGCCTCAATTGCACCTTTACCGCCAGCAGATCTTACTGCACCAAATTTAGTAGTGAAAACGAATAAACATGCTCGCCCAAGTGGCGATACAACGGGTTTTTTAGCTAACCCAAGAGAGGTGTAGAATGAATGGATTACATGAATTACCTTTAGTGATTTTTACTGTATTAGCACAATCCGTTGTGGGTGCATTTTTACTCTTTTCGATGGTGCTCTTTGCCACTCAGGATATCCATTATCGCCGTTATATCCATAAAGCACTATTTGTATTATTAGTGTTATTGGGTATTGGTTTTATTGCATCTATTGCACATTTGGGGTCACCATTGCGCGCGTTTAACTCGTTAAATCGTGTCGGTGAATCTATGTTAAGTAATGAAATTGCGACAGGCGTATTATTTTTTACTTTAGTTGGTGTGTATTGGATGTTGGCTGTTTTAGATAAGCTACCTAGTGCACTTGGTGGTTTCTTATTAGTACTCGCTTCTGCTGTTGGTGTCATTTTTATGTATATGATGAATCAAGTTTATCATATTTCGACTGTACCTACATGGAATACGAGTTTTACTACATGGAATTTCTACTTAACAGTGATTCTAGGGGGCTTTACACTTGGTTATGGCTTATTACATACTGAGCGCCCAGATGGTAAAATTGTTGCTTGGGTACCTTCTATTATTTCAATCACAGCACTAGTCGCTGCTATTATTGCAATATATCAGGGCTTTAGTCTGGCAGGGATTGTGACTTCAGTACAAAAAGCAAATGTACTTGTGCCTGATTTTGCAATATTAACAGCTGTGCGCTTTAGTTTAATTGGTTTTGCTATTGTATTGTTGTTCTATATTGTGCATAAACCTACTTCAATGGTCAGTAAGCTAATTGCGGTAATTAGCGTACTTGTTGCTGAGATGATTGGTCGTTTGCTGTTTTATGGCTTACATATGACAGCAGGCATGGCGGTAGGTGCTTAACTGACGTAATATGGGGGGTAGGTTTATACTTACCCTTTAGTATCAAGGATAAAGTGCGGTCTTTTTTAATCATTTTTGGGTAAATATATGAATACAGCGCAGCTAGAATGGATCTCAGTTTCGGGTCGTTTATTAGGTTCATTATTTTATTATGCACCTGATAATCAGAATTTGGCGCCCATTATTGATTTTTTCCAACAGTCTGATTGGCAAGCAGAGTGGCAGCCCACACTTAGTACAGATGTTGTTGTAAAAATTGAGCAAGGACTGCTTTCTGAACAGTTGGCATTTGAATATCAGCATTTATTTATTGGTCCAAATGCATTAATCGCCCCACCTTGGGGATCCGTATATCTTGATCCTGAATCAGTGATTTTTGGTCATTCTTTATTGAAACTACGAGAGTTTTTACGCCAACACGAGATTGCTTTTGTAATAGAACAAAATGAACCTGAAGATCATATTGGTTTGATGCTAATGCTGGCAGCTTACTTAGCTGAAAATCACCCTGAGTTATTGAACGTATTTTTAGCAGAACATTTTTTAACTTGGTCAACACGTTATTTACAACTGATGGCAGCACAACAAGAATCTGCCTTTTATCAAGGAATTGCATTATTGACTCAGCTTACTTTGACTGATTGGCAGCAACAGTTAGCTATCGAAGTACAAAAGGCCCGTTTATATCGTTAACAAAAATCATATTTGAATATGATGTTAAAACACATTGCAGATAGTTCGCAAAATAACCGAGATGAACGTTATTATGAGGCATATTTAAGCCATCATAAGCTGTCTCGTCGAGGTTTATTACGTGGGTTATTAGGTGGAAGTGAGCAGGCAATTAAGCAAGAAAAGCGTCAACACAATCGTCCTCCTTTTGCCGCTAAAGAATCATTATTTGTTGAAGTTTGTAATGGTTGTGGGGATTGTGTAGATGCTTGTCCTTATGGTTTGATTCACCTTATTGAGCACAAACCTGTCCTTAATATTGATTTTTCTGCTTGTGATTTTTGTTCTAAATGTGCCGAAGTATGTCATCGTCATGCTTTACATTATGCTTTTCCAGCTGATACTGAACTGCGTCCTGAGTTTGCAGCAACTTGTTTACTTCAACGTGGGCAAGTTTGTGACGAATGCCAACAAAAGTGCCCACAAGATGCAATTGTTTACTCCCACAATCAGCTGTCAGTTAATCAAAATTGTAATGGTTGTGGTGAATGTAAAATAAGTTGTTTTGTGCATGCTGTGACGCTTATTACTCATTATAGTTAAATTTTTAATGCATATAAAAAAGGGCGCTTGCGCGCCCAAACTAACCTAACTTAGCGTTAATTATGGATAATAAGTGCGGTCAATTTTAAAATTGACCGCGATTTGTATTAACCTGTGATCTCTGCAACCTCGACTTTGCGATTTTCATAGCGAGACTTGGTGCAGGCATCTGCTGTAGCAATTGCTGCTCTTGCGGCTTCACCAGTAAGTAATTTCTCGAATTCTTCTGTTGGTTTCATACCATGTAAAATATCATTTAGATATTTCATTTCTTTTTTCATAATAGAGCTGAGCCACATTGGGGTACGTTTACCAGGTTTACCATATTGAATTGCACCATCCATTTCTGTACTGGTATAAATTCGAGTACGATCATCATCTTCCTCTTGCGTTTCGTGAATAAGGAAATAGCTATCTTTGCCATCGACACGTAGTGTACCTTTACAATGGAACATATCTAACTTAATCGCACCTTTTTCACCTTGAATAAGTACATAATGTTCTCCCCAGCGGAAAGCTGAGCCCCATTCAAGTACAGCAAAACGTCCATCATCAAATTCTAAATTGAGGAATAACATATCGTCTTCATCACCAAATTTTTCACCTTGATGTGCAACATTACCCGCTGTCATCGTGACTGTTTTAGGCATACCACCCATAATAAACTGAATACAATCTAATTCGTGGATGTGGTGATATAAATGACCACCTGATTTTGCACGAATTTTTTTCCATGAAATACTAGGTTGTTCATCTTCCCAGCCATTACGAGCAGAATGGCAATATAATACTTTGCCAATCACACCTTGTTTGATTAATTCTTTTGCATGATGAACACCATTAAAGAAATTCATGACGTGGCCCGCCATAAAAATCACTCCATTTTCTTCGCAAGTTCTTACCATTTCATCACAATCTTGGTAATTAAGTGCAATTGGTTTTTCACAAAAAACGTGTTTACCATGTTTCGCTGCCTCAATTACTGGTTCTTTATGTAGGTAGTTTGGTGTCGCCACAATGACACAGTCTACTTCAGGACTACTTACCAATTCTTTTAAACTATTGGCTGCAATGCAATTTAATTCTTGTGCAATAGTTTGCCCATTTTCGGGGTCATAAACCATTGTGACTTTTGCATTCTCATTTTCGTTCATAAAACGTGCTAAATCTGCACCAAAATAACCTACACCTACAACACCATATTTGATCATTTTAATTCTCCTCACATGACGATAAATAAATTCTATTTCACGGAACCTTCAGATAATCCACTTGCAATTTTATTTTGGATAAAGCAAAAGAAGATAACAGAAGGGATAACCACGAGCACCGAGGCCGCCATCATATCGCCCCAATCAAGAATTTCTGCACCATTTAAAGAGCGTAACGCTACAGCTACAGTCATCTTACTTGTATCGTTGACTAAAATAAGGGCGTATAAGAACTCATTCCACGCATTAATAAAGGTATAAATTGCAGTGGCGACAATACCTGGCGCGACTAGCGGTAAAACAATTTTGAAGAACACTGTAAATTTATTAGCACCATCAATTTTAGCAGCCTCTTCGATTTCAATAGGTACGGTTTGAAAAAAACCAACTAATAACCACACAGCATAAGGCACACTAAAGGAAAGATAGACAACAATTAGCCCCGTGGTGGTATTTGTCAATCCCACTTTTGCCATCGCAATCGAGTAAGGAATAGCAAGTAAAATAGGTGGGAAAATATAAGTTGTAACTAATAATTTAGACATAATGGATCCTAGTTTAGGAAAGAATCGCACAATGCCATAAGCCGCCATAGATGAAATCGTAATGGCAATGACCGTCGTAACAAGGGAAATAAACAAACTGTTTTTAATATTTACAATGAAATTAAGGTCATAAATGACGTGTTCAAAATAGTCTAAGGTTAAGACTTTTGGCCAAAAACGAGTGGGCTCACTTGTTAATTCTCCCTTACCTTTAATGGAGGAAAGGAAAATCCATACCAACGGAAAAATAGCAATAATAGTGGTTACCGTCAGGAAAAGATGAGAAATAATGTCGCCCAATAGAGTAGATTTCTTTTTCATATTATTTCCCCTCTTTTTCCCAACGGTTAATAATTTTGAAGTAAATGAAACAAACTGAGAGTAAGAAGATAAACAGTAGAACAGTGACTGCAGAGGAACGTCCTAACAATTTACTGCCCCAGCCCATATCATAAGCAAAGATTGGTAGTGTCATTGTGGCATTAGCAGGGCCACCACCTGTAATCAAATAGATAATATCGAAGTTATTAAAGACCCAAACAGTTCTCAAGACGACGAGTAACCCAACGACTAATTTAATATGTGGTAAGGTGATGTAACGGAAAATTTGCCAAGCATTTGCACCATCAATTTTCGCAGCCTCATATTGATCAGCTGGTACTGTTTGTAACGCAGATAAGACGTTTACCATAATCATTGGTGCACCAAACCATATATTAATAAACACTAAACACACGAATGCCCAAGTTCGATCAGAGAGGAAATTCGGTGCGACTTCCATGAGACCCAGTTGCACTAGCATATTAGGTAAATAACCGTATACACCGTTTAAAATCCATTGCCAAGAGAATGCAATGACAATAGTTGGGAATGCCCAAGGAATGATAAGTAAAATTTTATAGAGCCATTTGAAACGTCTGACTCTATTTAACGCTAATGCGAGGAAAAACCCCACTAATACTTGTCCTGTCAATGAAAGAACAGTCCACTTTAATGAGTTAAAGAATGATAGCCAGAAGTTGGGATCTGAAAGGACAGCTTGATAATTAGCAAAACCAACAAAGCTATAATTCGGCATAATTAAGTTTTTATTGGTAAAACTGTAAAAAATACTTGATAGAAACGGGTAAACAAACAGAACGGATACGACTAGCATCGCGGGTAATACAAATATCCATCTGGTGTAGTTATGTTGTCTGTAGTACATAAGGAAAACTCCTTATTCAATCCATTATTTACGCTAAATTTTGGGTAAAAGTCCCCTAATGCTTATTTGTGTAAGCAAATTTGAAAGACATTAGGGGATTGGGTTGTTTACGGGGTTACAACAGCTTCGAGTAAAGCATTTAATTCTTTTTCTGCTTTTTGTGCAGCTACCATTGGATCCGTTCCATTTATCACAATATCTTGGAACATTTTTTCAATAATATGCTGATTAGTTAAGATACCCGCTTGCACACTTGGACCATGCTCATAGCCAATAGCTGTACCAAGTTGCACTGCGTCTGTAATCACTTTTTCTGCGTGAGCAAATTGTTTGATAATTGGATCCTCTTTGTAAGCTGGGTCATCAGAAATTCCTTTTATTGCAGGTAACATACCTACTGGAACAGCTTTTAGGAAAGAAATATAGCGCTCTTTATCATAAAGTGTTTTCATAAAGGCTTTGGATACATCAGGGTGTTTTGAATTTTTCCAAATGACCATTGGAATATTGGCTGTTTCCAATGCAGGTGTTGGATCATTTTCATTGATTTTTGGTACAGGGTAAGCATCAACAAACTCTAATAATTGTGGAGAGTTCGCTTTTACACCACCAATTTGGAAGCCTGAGTTAAAATCAAACGCGGTTTTACCTTGATAATAAAGCGTTGCTTGTTGTAACACATTATAATTCACAGAATCTTTTGGTGAGGTATCTTTATACATTTTTACCCAATATTTAATCCCCTCCTGTACTAATGGGCTAGTGAGATCGACTTTTAAATCCTTGGTCAATAGGCTACCACCGCCACTGCGTACATAAAGATTTAAGAAACGAGTTGCGATAAAATCATTACTACCCATTGGTACAGAAAGCCCATAGACACCCTCTTGCGTTAGTTTTTTAGCTGTGTCATAAAGCTCATTCCAAGTTTTTGGCACAGATAATTGGTGTTTTTCCAAGAGATCTTTACGTATCCACATCACTTGAGCATGAGAATAAAGTGGAATCGAGTAATTTTGTCCTTTTACTGTCCCTTCACTAATTGCAGCTTCAGAAAATTTATCGCGCCCAATACTATCAATAAGATCACCTAGAGGTTGAAGTGCACCAAAGTTAATCATTTCTACAACTTGATTTGGTAAAGCTGTACTTAAATCAGGTACGTTACCTGAAGAAAGACCTGTAGTCCATTTAGTATAGAAGTCATTCCAAGAGAAGGTTTCAATTTTAATTTTGACTTTAGGATTTTTTGCCTCAAATTCTTTTGCAGCTTGTTGAATGATTTCTAAGCGAGGTCCTTGAGTGAATGAGTGCCAAAATGTAATATTACCTGCTAACTCTTGCCCATCTTTTGGCATTGCCGCACTTGTTTGAGTTGTTTTATTTTCCTCATTACAGCCCGTTAATACAGAAGCACCAGCAATAATTGGCAATAAAACAGAAAAAAGTTTTTTCAATTTCATAGAGAGAATCTCCTATTCTTATTAACAATCGTTAAAATCATTTATTAAAGCTGTAATAATGATTTTTCTGTTTGTGGATCAAAGAAATGTGCATATTTCATATCAAATGCTAAATTAACAACTTGTTCCATTTTGATATTTTGTCGTGCATGGACAATTGCTTTAATTTCTTCGCCATCAATATCGGTATGTAAAATATATTCTGCACCAAGTAATTCTGCGACATTAATATAAGCGTGGATCATTGAATGTTGATATATACCTAATAACATAGGATCATTAGAAATATTTTCTGGTCGAATACCGAGAATAATATCTTTATTATCAAATCCTTTTTCTTTTATTAATTGATAATGTTGTTCTGGGATAGCAAGAGTTGTTCCTTTTGGCGCAATAAATTGACCATTCTCAATTCTTCCATGAATAAAATTCATTGTTGGTGCACCAATAAATCCTGCAACAAAAAGGTTATTTGGCGTGTTATAAATTTCTTTTGGTGAGCCAATTTGTTGTACTACGCCAGCTTTCATCACGACAATGCGATCAGCCATTGTCATTGCTTCAGTTTGATCATGGGTGACATAAATCGTGGTTGCATGAAGAGTTTTATGGATACGAATAATTTCAGCACGCATATTACCACGTAGCTTAGCATCTAAGTTAGAAAGAGGTTCATCCATTAAGAATACTTTAGGCGAACGGACAATCGTTCGTCCTAGAGCAACACGCTGACGTTGCCCCCCTGATAAGGCTTTAGGTTTACGATTGAGGAGGGCATCTAAGCCAAGAATTTTAGCGGCTTCTTTAACTTTTTGGTCAATTTCATCTTTAGGAAACTTACGCAATTTTAGTGCAAATGCCATATTGTCATAGACAGTCATATGTGGATATAAGGCATAAGATTGAAAGACCATTGCAATATCTCGATCTTTTGCTTCCACATCATTTACTAGACGTTCATCAATATAAAATTCACCACTAGAAATATCTTCTAATCCAGCAATCATTCGTAATAATGTTGATTTACCACAACCAGAAGGACCAACTAAAGCAATAAATTCTTGATCTTCAACACTTAAATTAAAATCTTGTACTGCATGAAAACCATTATCATAACGTTTATTAATATTATTCAGTAATAACGTTGCCATATGTATCCACCTTAAAGTAATATATAGAAATATAGTTTATTCGTAGATTTTAAAAACAACTTAGCGCATTAAAATGATTTCATTAATTAAAAATGGAATTTTTAATTTTGTCACTTATTTAGACATATGATGTCCTATATTTAAATAAATATAAAGAGATCCAGATCACAAAAATGAGAAAACTATGGAGAAATTAACTAAAAAAGCGGCATCTCTTGCTTTGCAAGAAAAAATTAAAGAGCTGATTATCAAGCGAAAAATGAAGTCTGGTGATTTGATGCCAACCGAGAATGAGTTAATTGATTTGTTTGGCGTTAGCCGTTCTAGCCTGCGTGAAGCGATTAAGTCACTAGAAGCATTACATATTCTCGATATTCATCATGGTATAGGAACTTTTGTTGGAACGTCATCTTTAGTACCAATGATTCGAGGATTAACGTTTTATGCACAATTACATTTACAAGATAACTTAAAAAGCATTATTGATATTTTAGATGTGCGAGAAATATTGCAATATGGATTTGCTCCTATTGCAGTACAAAAGATAAATTCACAAGAGGTTCAGCAATTACAGCAGCTCGTACATATCTTAGAAGATAATGCACAACAAGGCTTATTTTCTATTAAAGAGGAGCATCAGATTCATCTATTAATGTATCAGTCAGTGCAAAATCATTTATTAACCCAATATTTAGATGCATTTTGGCAAATTTATCAACAGCTTGATGGAGAATTACCAAAAATTCTGATTTCTCCAACTGCACTTGCTATGCAGTATCGAGAATTAATCGATGCAGTTGAAGCACGTGATCTTGAGCGTGTACAAAGAGCGATTTTGTATTATTTTCAAGCAATGAGACAACGTTTAACACAAGGAAAAGACAATGAGTAACATTAAAATTGCTTTAATTGGTTGCGGATTTTTTGGGCAGCAATTAGCGCTAGGTTTTACAAAGGCAGGCGCTGAATTACTTGGTGTTACTGATCTTTCTATGGCATTGGCGGAAAACCTAGCACAAAAATTAAGTACTCAGGCTTATGTGGACACAGAAACTCTCTTACAAGAAACTAAGCCTGATTTAGTTTTAATTGCAACCCCTAATTATGCACACAAAATACCCGCAGTCACGGCGTTAAAATATGGTAGTCATATTTTTATTGAAGTCCCTTTTAGTATTCACCAAAAAGATTGCGAAGAAATCCTTGCATTAGCAAATGAAAAAGGAAAAAACGTTTATATTGGCCACTTATTGCGTACTTTACCTGGGCTAATCAAAACAAAAGCATTAGTCGAGCAAGGAATATTAGGCAAAATTACAGTAGCAAGAGCAAATAGACAACGTTGGATTGATGATTTCCAAGATAAAAATTGGTGGAAAAATGATGTCAACTTAACAGGTGGTAAGTTATTTAATGAAATACATGAGTTGGATTTACTTTGTTGGTTATTAGGCGATGTGAGTTCTGTTTATGCACAATCTACTAATAGAGCACATCCAGATACGCCAAATCACCATGATATTATCCAGTTATTATTGCAATTTAAAAGTGGTGTATTTGCGTCTTTAGAAATGGGCACCGCGTATCGGCTACATGAGTGGGGAATTGCGATTCATGGCGAGCTTGGTGCACTTGTAGTTAATTTCTTTACATCGACTGTTACCTTAACACTTGCTGATGGTATAAGAGAGCAATTCAATTTATATGATGAATTTGAAGCAGACTTATCGTTAAGAGAAAGTGGGAAAGCCACTCAAAAATATAATTCGGTCACTAGTCTTGCTCCACTTTGGTTAACAAGAGCGGTGGAGATTGAAGCTGAGATTGTCGTACAGAGCCTTATTAATAATGAAAAAGCTACCGTGTTAAGCCAAAATGTAATAGAAGCGGTGACGGTAGCTTGTGCAGCAAGAAAATCGATTGAAACACAACAACAAGTCAAAATCGATTGAGTAATTTAAATCAGAAAGGGGCGGTAAATGAAATATTACTGCCTTTTTTATGAATCAAATATATTTCCATCTCTTAGAATATGTAGATTACCTTTACGACGTAAAAAACCCGAACGATCAAAATATTCTATTAATTGGACAACTAACTTACGCCCAAATTTTAATTCGTCTCGTAATTGATTAACTGAAATAGCGCCGTGTTCGGCAATGAATTGTTTGATTAAGCGAGAATATACGTAGATTGTTTCGGTGAGAAAAAAACGATCTTTGACAATCGGAGTAAGGTAGCCTAATTTTCCTGCTTTGTAGAGAAAAGTTCGCATAGTCGTTTCTTCTTGCTCTAATACATTAGCTAAATCACGCACCCATAGTGCTTGCCCATGATTTTGTTCAAATTGCGCTAATACAGCTTGCCAGAGTTGTTGTTCTTCTGCTGAAAAGTGAATTTTATGTTCGGGTAGATGTAACCAACCGCGTGTTTGTTGTAACTTATCTGTATTTAATAGTTCGTCGATAAAGTGATAAATCAATTTTTCTGGTTGATTTAATGTCGCGATACGATATAAACGGGCTTTACTAATGCCTAGTTGATCGTTATGTTGTTCATGGTACTGTGTTAGTGCATTCAATAGTTTTTCATTTTGTTGTTGTTGGTAGTCTTGGTTAAAACACCAGTCTTGAAAGCAGGTTTGCTGATTTTCTTTTAAGCTCTCATCTAGCTGGCTCGGCGTTAATTGTTCTGTCCACATTAATGTTTGTGCAGAAATAGCCTTGTTTTGTAAATAAAGTGCGGTACGTTTTGCAGAAGTTTCTGCTTGTTGTAATTGCTGTAAAAAGGCTAATCGTTCTGCGCTACGTTTATATCGCTTTGGTGAGTTGATCTCTAATACTTTGGCACCTGCAATAACTTGTTTTGCATCAGCGCTGCGTAAAATTAATTTATCACCATAAGTTAAAAAAAGTGGCTTATCTAAAATGATCTCAGCTAAACCTAGTTGAGATGGAGATAGCGTTTTAGTTTGTAATAAATTCAATTTCCCTGTCGTTCTTGCGCAAGCATGGTATAGATGTATTACTTGGCTTTCACCTAATGGGATTTCCGTATTGATTTGAACACTAATACGTTCTGTTGCAGCTTGTGGTGGTTGTGAAAATAACCAATCACCTCGCTCAATTAAAGAACGATCTAAATCGGTATGAATATTGAGCGCCAATCGTTCACCCGCAGCGCCTAAGTTGGCTTTTTGATTTTGGCTGTGGATATTTTTTACTCGTACTGTTTGTCCTGTTGATAAGTACAATTCATCATCAATTTTGACTTGTCCAGTAAATGCGGTACCTGTAACGACTGTACCTGCACCTTTTACACTAAACACCCGATCAATCGCATAACGGAAAGGTTTATTTTGATCAGCTAGATTCGGGAGCTGTGCTAAATATTCGCGTAATGTTTCGATTCCCTGTGTGGTTTTAGCAGACGTAATAAAAAGAGGCGATTGAGCTAAGATGGGGTAATTTGCCTTTAATTGTTGAGAAAGCTGGTCAATTTGCAGTGAAGTTGCACGGTCTGCTTTTGTAATAACGACAATAATTTGTTGTAGCTGTAATAAACGTAAAATTGTGAGATGTTCCTTGGTTTGAGCTTGAATCCCTTCATCTGCTGCAACAATTAGCATGGCATAATCAATGCCGCCTAATCCAGCGAGCATATTAACTAAAAACTTTTCATGACCTGGTACATCAATAAAGCCTAAAGTGCGGTCTGTTTTTCCCAAATCTGTTAATGGTAAATAGGCATAGCCTAAATCAATCGTCATACCACGTTTTTTTTCTTCGGGTAAATGTGCTGTATTTGTGCCTGTTAGCGCTTGTAATAATGCCGTTTTACCATGATCAACATGGCCTGATGTAACGATAATCATGTTATTAGTGTCCTCAAATCAATTTCTACATAATTTTAGCACTTAGCAACAGAATGGCTAAGATTTTTTCAGGATTGCTAGCCTACTATGGTGTTTATTCCATTATGTTGTGATCCTGCTCACAATTATGTGAATAAAGCATTGTGATTGAATAATAATCCTTCTAATCTCAGCAAGAAATTTGAAAAGAAACAATGTGTTGTATATCAAATATGCTAAGAATGAGGTAACGATGAAAAAGATTATTTTAGATTGTGATCCTGGTCATGATGATGCGATTGCGATTTTACTGGCGCATGGTAATCCTGAAATTGATTTATTAGCGATTACTACAGTAGTGGGCAATCAAACTTTGGAAAAAGTTAGTCGTAATGCGTTAGCTGTTGCTGAAATCGCCAATATCATTGGTGTACCTATTGCGAAAGGCTGTGTACGTCCTTTAGTACGTGAAGTGGAAGTCGCTCCTAACATTCATGGTGAATCAGGTATGGATGGTCCTGTTTTGCCAGAGCCAACTTTAACGTTAGATCCTCGCCATGCAGTAGATTTGATTATTGAATTAGTGATGACTCATCCAGCGAAAACCATTACATTAGTACCTACAGGCGGGTTGACGAATATAGCCATGGCAGCGCGTAAAGAACCACGAATTGTAGAGCGAGTGAAAGAAGTGGTATTAATGGGGGGCGGCTATCATACAGGGAACTGGAGCGCAGTAGCCGAATTTAATATTAAAATTGATCCTGAAGCGGCACATATTGTGTTTAATGAAAAATGGAAAGTCACAATGGTTGGTTTAGACTTAACACACCAAGCACTTGCTACTCCAGATGTTGTTGAGAAAATTGCGCAAATTCCAACCAAACCAGCGAAGTTTGTGCTCGAACTGCTCGAGTTTTTCGGCAAAATGTATAAACAAGCACAAGGTTTTGATTATCCGCCAGTGCATGATCCTTGTGCGGTAGCTTATGTGATCGATCCAAGTGTTTGCACAACAAAAGCTGTGCCAGTCAATATTGAACTGACAGGTACACATACATTAGGTATGACAGTAGCCGATTTCCGTTACCCTATTCCTGAAAATTGCCATACACAAGTGGCAATGAAATTAGACAAAGATAAATTCTGGGGGCTGATTTACGATGCACTAAAACGCATTGGTTAATGCTAAGAGAATAAAAAAAGAAGGGGCAATTTAAAAATGCCCCTTTGTTATTTAAATGTATTTTAAAGCCGTTTAACGGTTTCTAATAACGGCGCTAAACTGGCAAGACTGCGTAAATCGAGCCAGATTTTTTCTTTTTCTACTCGGCAAATGATCGGCTGGGGTAAACGTTTAAAACGTTGTAAAAGTGCGGTCAATTTTCCAGAAATTTCTGTCGAAATCGTGATAGCAACAGAGGGAATTATCGCTAATGGTTGTGAACCGCTGCCAATTTGTGCCGAACTGTTTTCAATTTGCAGTAAATAATCAGTGTCTAATTTTTCTTGTAACGCAGTTTTTAGCTGTTCTGCTTTGGCGAGTAACTCATTGACAGGTTGGGTCAGCAAATAAAGTGCGGTCAGTTTTTCACTTAATTTTTCAGGTTGTAAATATAAACGCAGTGTCGCCTCCAAGCCTGCTAAAATCACTTTATCGCAACGTAATGCACGTTTTAACGGATGGGATTGCAGGCGATCAATCCATGCTTTTTTCCCAACAATAATGCCAGCTTGCGGACCACCTAATAATTTATCCCCAGAGAAAGAAATTAAATCCACCCCTTGCGCCCATTTTTCTTGTACAGTCGGCTCTGAAGGTAGTCCATATTGGCTTAAGTCCACTAAAGCACCGCTACCAAGATCCGTTATTACTGGCAGATTAAATTCATTCGCTAACTTAACTAATTCTTGTTCAGATACAGATTTTGTAAAACCACAAATTTGATAATTACTGCTATGCACTTTCATTAAAAATGCCGTATTTTCGTTAATTGCGTTGCGATAATCACTTAAATGGGTACGATTGGTCGTGCCGACTTCAACTAATTTACAACCCGCCTGTTGCATAATATCAGGAATACGAAATGCACCACCAATTTCGATCAATTCTCCTCGCGAAATAATCACTTCTTTGCCTTGCGCAAAGGTGGCTAACATTAATAAAACTGCCGCTGCATTATTATTGACCACACAAGCCGCTTCTGCACCAGTTAACTGACCGAGTAATTCACTAATATAATGATCCCGATGGCTACGTTTGCCCGCCTCTAAATCATATTCTAACGCGACATTTTGTTGCATCGCTGTTAAGGCCGCTTGTTGTGCTGCTTCTGACCACAACGCACGCCCCAAATTGGTATGTAACACGGTGCCTGTCAAATTATGTACAGATTGAATATTGACTTGCTGTTGTTGCTGTAATTTGTTGCGAATAGTTTCAATTGTGTATTTAAAATCGGTGAAAAAGTGCAGTAATTTATTTTCATTTTTTATACTTTCACGCCCTTGCTCGATTAATTGACGGCAAATATTGACCACCGCTGAATGCCCAAATTCAGCAACCAGCGCCACACCATCAGCTGTTTTTAAGATTTTATCGACGGAAGGAAGACTTTGATAGAGAGACATTGTTATTCCTATTTTATTTACAAATTAAATTGACTCAATCATACTCGTTTTCTTAGCAAAATTCAGTAAGCAGTACGATCAAAGGAGAATTTTGTGATGAAGTTAAAAAACTACGGTCATTTGTATGGAGGATGATTCACTCACTTGAATCTATTCCTTATTTGCGTTAAAGTTTGCACTAATTCCAACACGGAGGAGCGTCGTTTCCGGTGAAGCGGCAGGACTTCAAATCCTGTTGAGGTTGCCAGCAATCTCGGGTGGGTTCGACTCCCATTCTCCTCCGCCAATCCATAAATCAATCTTCATCAAACCTCACCAAAATAATCAATAAAACCCAGTAAAATCAAGGTTTATAGTATTTAACTCAAAATAAAAACCGATCATCCTTAATGTAGAACAGTTAAATAATATTGGTGAAGTAACCGAGAATTGGAGTAGTTACATTAAATGAGTAAGGCAAAATACTAGTATGGATGAAATTATTGCACAGGAGGGCGTAGAACAAACATAAATATTTCACCTTACATAGAAAAAGGCAGAATAGGCAGTAAAAGTGGCTTATACTTCATTACTCCAAAACTAGATAAAGATACTGAGGAAATTATTTAGCGTGAAGATTGGCTGAGTGATGAATTAGAAGTGGTCGGATAAGGTCGAAGTGACGAAGAATATTACACCATGATTAGTTTTAAACTGCATAATAGCGATTTACCAACAGAATGGTTTATTGCAGAAACTAATATGGGGGTTTTACTTAACGTATGTTTTATAGAGAAAGATGGAATTATCTATATTAGAACAGCGTATAGACCAAATGATGAAGAAATACGAACATATCAAAAATATAAATAGCGAGGGTTGGGATATGACTCATTTAGATGATAAATGGAAAGATGGCCCGTTGGGCAGAGATTAAAACTTTGTACAGAAAACCTCAAAAACTAAGGACAGTTTAGAAAATGCGTTAGGTTTACAACCTATCTCTATTCGATTGCCGAAAGCATTAATACAAGAGCTAAAACACATCGCTGAACTACATGGGTTAGAGTATCAACCTCTTATTAAGCAAATTTTAAATAGATTAGCTGATGCTGAGAAGAGAATGATGGCTAATGAGAAAATAGCCGAAGAATTAAAAAAATCAAACTGACTGAAGAACAGAAACAACATAAATCCAAACAAAAAAGAGTGGCTTAACATAATTATTTCAAAGGCTAATTTATTTAGCCTTTTTTATTTCCAGCAATACCATAAAAAATCTCCTTCTCCTTGATATAGAACAGCTAAATGAGTTACTGCGATTAAAGGTATAGAAGTTATATAAGCTAAATTTAGTGCCTAAATGGTGCTTTTTTATTGTCTAAAGATGATGACAGATGTCGATTATAGTCTTATAAAAAGTATACTGTGAATAAAGATAATGCCTGATATAACAAGGAATTAGAAGTGTGGTAATTTTAAAAGGTACTCTTGATGGGAGGCTTTCCGCTGGGTTGGGTGTGCGTGGTTTTCGGCATTTTTTCGATCTTTTTTAAATTTAGTCCATCAAATTTTTATTTCTTGTTTTATTTATAAAGTCAAAAAGTCGGTCATTTTAATCTATAAAAGATATTTTATTTTTTATGAATTGTTCATTTTGTGATCAATGTAACAGAAATAACCACACAAAAATGTATGCTATAAATGAACTGTAGCAACCATGTGGAGGCAAATATGAAAAAGTCCTTATTAGTTGTATTAATGAGTATGGTGTTGGCTGCTTGTGGCAGTAGTGGTGGGAAAAGTTGGGTGAGTAACGGAGGCTTAATTAATCCTCCTGTAGACGAGCCAATATTAATTGATATTGTTCCCAACCCTGATGTTGCAGCTGTTAGTTACGTTGATGATGGGCTGAAAGGCAAAGTGATTAAGATAAAAAGTGAGTTTCTTTCGGAAGGCTTTGGTTTAGAGTTTGATGCAAGTAATTTACCTGAAGGAGTGATGACTAAAAAGGTGAATGGGAATGTCGTAAGAATGCTAAATTTGCCATATTCTGTGCTTGCTTGGAGCCAACCTAGTGCCTACACAGAAGGAGAGGAGTTTTATGATAGTAAAGGATTGCTTTCTGGGGTAGGAAAATTCACTATTAAAGACAATTACCCAGCAAGTAAAGCGACTTATCATGGTTATTCTGCAAATCCAAATGCTGTCGGAAAGATGTTATTAAATATGGACTTTGCTAGCACAACAGTATCGGGTAAGCTTTATGAGCGGAAAAATAAGGAGGGTGAAGGGCTGCCTGATATTACCTTAAAAGAGACTAGCAACTATGCGGAAGATGCTGGGGTTGGTGCCTTATTAGGTGAAACTGATTATAAACCTATGGGAGTAGACAATAATTTAAAATATGTGGTTACTTTTGCGGGGCCTTCAGCAGATGAAGCTATCGGTTTTGTCATGGCTATGGGAGAGATGTCTAATCCGCCACTAACCTATGAGGTATTTGGTGGAAAACGAGATCTACCTAGTCCGCCACTAGATCCATAGTTAAATTTTCCTCACATACCCCCCAAATGATATTGCTTGGGGGGTTTTAGCTTTAAGGTCCATCAATCTTCCTTTTCCCGAAACGAATTGTATGTACAGAGCATCATCAAAATAAATAATACGTTAGGATAATTTTCCTAACGTATACGTCATAGTTATCAGCCAATGGCTGACACCCTTTTAACAAGTTTTAATTAGTCCTTTTTTATAATGTAAAGAAACTCATTTTTAGAGAGGGATATTAGGCAAAAATAAAGTATAAAAACAATTAAAAATAGTACTAGGAATAGTACTATATTTTAAGGCATGAAAATTTAGTCTTTAAAAATCAATATGTTATATATTGAATTGGACTCCCATTCTGGCCAATCTATAAATCAAATTTCATTAAATTAATTAGGCATATAGCTAGACTAAACGTTAGCTCAATTTTATCATTGTGAGGTTAAAATCTTTTGGGTAGATAAAGTAAAAGTGGAGCATATAGCAAGAGGAAGAGTTATTTATAGTAAAAAATGCTTGTGTAGCGAATTTTAGTCGATAGGATGATGAAAGTTTTTTAATGTTATAACAGATTGTGAAGAATATTTTGTTAAATAACATAGGATGAAAAGCGTTGTGTTAGAAGTACTAGATTCAAAAGTGAGTTTTCCCTGACTAATGTTAATTAAGGGAATCTGCACGACAGAAGTAAGCTTTTTAGCTCATTTTTTTTGCTGTAAACTTGCACCATCATGTGTTTTTAAGTAGTTAAGTAACCAAATTAGTCCTAAACCAAATAATGCAACACTTAAAAACGTGTAACTAAAAGATTGTTGTAACTGCTGTCCTGTTTCACCAATATGCTCACGATAAAGCCCTAAAATGACAGAGCATACTGCGATACCAATGCCAATTCCCATCTGTTGTGCCACACTCAGAATCGTAGAGCCTGCGCTGGCATTTTGTTCTGATAATTCACTCACTGCTAGCGTATTAGTTGCAGTGAAAATAACAGACATAGAGCCTCCATACCAAGATAAGGCTAGAATCAGTAACCAAATAGGTGTTTCTCTTGTCACTAATGTCATGACCGCAATTGAGAGTGTAAGCTGTATAGCTGTGATAACTAATGTTTTTTTGTAACCCCACGAGGTTAAAATACGAGTAATAAGTGGCTTCATGAGTACCGAACTAATTGCGATTGGAGCAAGTAGCCATCCTGACAGCTCTGCACTATAGTTAAAGACGACTTGGAGCATGAGAGGAAGTAAGAAAGGAATACCTGAGCCACATAAACGAATGAGTAAATTAGCAAGAATGCTAATGCTAAATGTTCTAATTTTAAATAGCGATAAAGGTAGTAGTGAAGTTGATGATTTTTTAGCATGAAAATAGTAAGCAAAAAGAAGAGCAATGCCGAGGCCTAAAATACTTAATGCATTTATTTTATTACTGGTTTTTTCTGCGATTAAATCTAAACCGAGAGTTAAGCCAACTAACCCACCAGCAAAAAGGAAAAAACCAATCCAGTCAAGTTTATTTACAGGAGAAGTAACATTCGGCATATAGTTTCCTGCGATAATAACTCCAATTATGCCAATAGGTATATTAATTAAGAAAATCCAATGCCATGTTGCATAAGTCACTAACCATCCACCCAATATCGGACCGAGAATCGGACCAAGTAAGCCAGACATTGCCATGAGATTCCAAACAGATAATAAATGTTGTTTGGGAACTGTTCTTATAATAGATAAACGTGCTACGGGCATCATTAGAGCTCCTCCAAATCCTTGTATAACTCGTGAAAGGACGAGAGTATCTAATGTATTTGATATTGCACAAGCAACTGAGCCGAGAACGAAAATACTGACTGCAAAGCGAAAGATTTTTAAGGTGCCATATTTGTCTGCAAGCCAGCCACTTAATGGAATAAATAAAGCAACAGTTAATGCATAGCTGATGATGGCAAGTTGCATTTCTAAAGGTGAGTGATTGAGATCTCGGGAAATAGCGGGAAGTGCAGTGTTAAGAATCGTTGCATCAAGGGTTTGCATAAAAAGAGCAATAGCAGCAATCCAAGCTAGCCCTCGATAACTGTCACGTTCTGTCATAAAATTTTCCTATTTTAGACCGCACTTTTGTTGATACCAATTTAAGATAAAGGTAGCAATCTGGTTAATATCATTGATATTTAAAAGCGGTTTTTCCGAGTTTAGATCATAATCTGTGGCTAATCCGATAACTTTGTTATCTAGCTCAGGTAGCGGTTTGTCCATTGTGTAGCGATGCAATAAGATTTTTTCAATAGGCTCTTGTTTAAACCCTTCAACAAGTATCAAATCAGTTAAATGAGGATCAAATTGTTGTGCTAAGTAATCAAGATCAACAGACTGCTTAGGTGTTTCTGTCATTAATGCCCAGCGATTATCGCAAGCTATAATTACTTGGCTTGCTCCTGCTTCTTTCATACGCCAGCTATCTTTGCCTTCTTTATCTATCTGGGCATTGTGGTGGCTATGTTTAATGACAGCAACGCGTAGTCCCTTTGTGATCAAAACAGGTAGGAGTTTTTCTAATAAAGTTGTTTTGCCACTGCCACTATAACCAGTAATACCTAGCATTAAGTGCATGAGATAGTATCCTTTTTTCAAAAATTTTATGCATTATAAAGGGATTAAGGCAGATCACAAAATTCTTAATAGAATAGGTTTATAAGCTGTTTTCTGATTAAGGCGTTTGCTGTAATAACGAATAACAAGAAACGCAAGAGCGGTACAAATAAAGATAAATACTGCACTGATTAACTCATGTGGAAAAAGTTGCTCAGCAATGAATGTACTAATTAGGATAGTGAATAGGGGCACAATATAGAGTAGTAGTGCGGAAAGAATCAGTGAGCGCTCAGCTAAACCAATTTCGACTAATTGTCCCACTTTAAGAGGCGTAATAGTTTCAATAGTGAAAATATGTTCACCTTGTTCACCTGTTAACTCAGAAAGTGCTGATGCACCACAAGCGTTTTTAGCCGCACAAGCACCACAGGCACTTTGTGACTGACATTTTACTTTAGCGAGACCAGCTTGGTATTCAATAACAATAGCACTTTCTTTCAACATTAATTAACCTATTTTTTGAATTGGATATCTTGCACGATACGTTTTGCGGTCGAAATTGGTAATTGACCAACAAAAGTCACTTCTTTGTCATTAATTGTTTCACTATATATTGTATAAGTGCCTTGTTTCCAAGTATTATCTAAATTAATTCCTGCAACAGGATCAGCAACATATATAGTAAAAGAAAACAACCCATCACTGTATAACTGACTTTCAATATGGTTATCCTCCTCTAGTCCGATACTTTCATTAATTTTAACAAAACCTTGTGGCAACCAGCTCACTTGCCAGTGAAAGAGTGGTGTATTTTCTTCTTTTTTATCAATAAGTAGAGGGGGAAAAACAACATTATCTAAATATTGGGCTAGTCCTTGTAAGCCATCACCAATATATAGATTAACAACACGGAATTGGTCAAGCAAATTACCATCGCGATCAAGTATATCACTTTGTAATAAAAGATAATTTTCTTCATCAATAAAAGCAACGTATTGATAACGGAAATCATCTTTTGGCAAAATACGAATGGTTTGTACAATACGATCTGCCACACGATTTCGCCCAATATTGATGAAATCATAATATTTTTCTAAGTGATTAAAATCGGCACGCATGATGGCTGGTAGGCTGTCAATAATGTGTGTGCTATGAATGGTGAAAGGCTGGAAATTAGGTTGGAAATAACTGACTAAGTTATCGCGTTGGACGATTTCTTGCTGTACTCCATCAAGAGATACCAATTGGGCATAAGATTTACCTTCTAAATGAAGGTGGCGATAACGTAATGAATCCATATTGGCTGGTGTTGTTTTCACAAATGCAATTTCATAACTTAATTTCTCACGAGCCTCAGGCATTTTTAATAAGATTTGTTTAGCTGAAAGTTGAGTTTCAGCTAAAGCAGCAAGTGGTACAAGCAAAGCGAAGAAAAGTGCGGTTAATTTTTGAAAAGTTTTTAACATAGTCATTACCATAAAACAAAATCACCACCAATGAAGGTGGTGAAGATTAATTTGTTAAATCATTACTTTTGATTAGCTTGTTGATTCAGGATAAGTGAATCAGCATATAAACGGCGTTGAATTTCGTAGTTCTGTAACATTGCACCAATTCGTTTGTTTTTTTGTTCTAATTGTTCTGGAGTTACGGCATCTTTCGGTGCATTATAGCTGACTTCTTGTACAACATTGTTAAATGGCAATGTTTGTAGAATTGGCGAATCAATATTATTTTGTGCTTCATTTTTTGCAGTCAGGAAAGATTGAGTACCAAATACAGCGACTAAACAAACACTTGCTGCTACTGCAACTTGTGCTAATGGTGCAAATAACCCTTTGAGTTTCTCTATAAGTGGCAGTTTAGCGACTTCTTGTGGTAGAGGTTGAGAAATGATTGGCTGAGCCACAAGCATCTCTTCTTGTTCAATGAGCATTTCCATTTTTGCTGTAAAATCTGCACCTAATAGTACTTCAGTTTCTTGGCGCATGACAGAACGAATAGCATGAAAACTTGCCCAAGATTTCTGTAATTTAGGATCTTGACAGAGTTTCTCTGTTAGTTCTGTGCTTACTTGTTCACCATCAATATAGGCTGAAAGTAACTCTTTTTGCATGTTGATACTCCAACTTTCGTTTGGTTTTTGTATTTGTTGTGTTTTTAACGCTCTAACAGAGGTTGTACTTTACTTTCAATAATTTCACGTGCACGGAAAATTCGAGAACGTACAGTACCAACTGGGCAGTCCATAATTTCAGCAATTTCTTCATAACTTAAACCTTCGATTTCTCGTAAAGTGATTGCTGTTCTTAAGTCCTCTTGTAAGCCATTGATCGTGTCAAACACAATTTTTTTCAATTCGTTAGATAACATTTCATGTTCGGGGGTATCTACATCCCGTAAATTACTACCCACATCGTAACTTTCCGCCTCTTCTGCTAAAATATCTTCGTTTGGAGGGCGGCGTCCTTGTGCAGTTAAGTAATTTTTTGCCGTATTAACGGCGATTCGGTATAGCCAAGTATAGAAAGCACTGTCACCACGAAAAGAATCAATTGAACGATATGCTTTAATAAATGATTCTTGTACAACATCGGGGATATCATTTGGTGACACATAACGAGTCAGCAAACCAGACACTTTATTTTGATAACGTGAAACCAATAAATTAAAGGCTTTCTTATCTCCTTGCTGTACTCTTTCTACCAAAGCCTGATCTGTTAGCTGTTCAGCCATATAACCTCTTATATCACCTCTAACAAGCCTTAATATTCAAAGACAGCAAGCTCTTGCAATCAGTTAGACGGTGTTAAAATTAAAAAGTTCAATCTTTTTTGTAAAGACCCAATATTGTGATTAATCAGCTAATTTCAAGGTATGTTGAATATAATCAACCATATCTTGTAATTCGGGATCACTTGCTTTTCCACGATTAAAAAACCAAGAAAACAGCTGTAAGTCAGAGCAGGCAAGTAATCGAATGAACTGGTCTTTTTGAGTATCAGATAGTTGCTCAAAATGCTGCTGATAGAATGGCATAATCACTTTATCAAGCTCTAACATGCCGCGACGACAATCCCATTCAATTCGCAATTTGTTGTATTGTGCCATTTTATATCCTTTTGAAATTGAAACAGATTAAATATAGCAAGGATCTATTACAAAATAAACAATGTTAATTTAGCTTATTAATAGATTAAAACGTCATGATTTTGCGATTTTGATAATTTTTTGTTATATTAAATAACGTATGCTAAGCATTTAGCCATATATTCTACCTGTTTTATACTCAATTTAATTGAGAGTTCTCCTCGCTTTCCCGTTAGAAAACGGGCTATTCTGGATCACAATAGGTTATATAAAAATCATCACTAAGGAGGCATTTTGACGTTTTTAAAGCAATTACGTGCTAATAGCACGTTAAAAGCACCCATTTTCTTACCAAGTCTTATTTTTATCGCTTTTGTCACAATTTATTGTTCTTTTTTTCCTACGCATGCTCAAAAGATACTGACTATTGCTAAACAACAAATTTTTACTCATTTTAGTTGGTTATATGTATTAGCGGCGTCTATTTTTATCGTATTTTTAATTTTACTGTGTTCAAGTCGGTTAGGTGATATTCGCTTAGGAACAGATAATGAAGCACCAGAGTATCCATTCCTTTCGTGGATAGCAATGTTATTTGCGGCAGGAATGGGTATTGGTCTCATGTATTTTGGGGTCGCTGAGCCTATGCTACATTATGTTAATCCGTTACATCAACAGTTTACGGCAACAGAGCAAGTGAAAGAGGCGATGTTGATGACTTTTTATCACTGGGGTATTCATGCATGGGCGATTTATGCCGTGATTGGACTCGCACTCGCTTATTTCGGTTTTCGTTATAAGTTACCTTTGACGATTCGTTCAGGATTTTATCCATTATTAAAACACAAAATCTCAGGTTTCTGGGGACATGTAATAGATGTTTGTGCATTGTGTAGCACGATTTTTGGTATTACAACGACATTGGGCTATGGGGCAATGCAATTAGATGCGGGTTTAAATAGCTTAGGTTGGATTGAATCGCGGAGCTTCTCTACATTATCAATATTAATCATTATTGTGATGTTTTTGGCTACTATTTCAGCAATTACAGGTGTGGCAAAAGGTGTTCGCCGACTAAGTGAAGTGAATTTATTCTTGGCATTATCTTTGATGCTATTTGTCATTATTGTTGGACCAACCTTACTTTTATTCACAAGTTTTACGGAAAACTTAGGTTATTATCTAAGTAATTTAGTTGCTCTGAGTTTTCGGACTTTTGCATATGAACCAGAAAATCAAAGTTGGTTTAGTAACTGGACTGTGCTGTATTGGGCTTGGTGGGTATCTTGGGCTCCATTTGTAGGGTTATTCATCGCTAAGATTTCAAAAGGGCGTACTATCCGTGAATTTATTTTAGGTGTGTTGTTTATCCCATCACTATTTAATGCATTATGGATGACGACTTTTGGTAATACTGCGATTTGGCTAGATGTTGAAACTGCGGGTAATTTAAGCGCACTTTCAAACAATACTGAGGCATTGTTATTTGGCTTTTTTGAACAATTGCCTTTTAGTAATATTGCATCTTTCATTGCTATCATGATTATCGCCTTATTTTTTATTACCTCTGCTGATTCAGGTATTTATGTGATTAATAGTATTGCCTCACAGGGTGAGGAAAAAAGTGTGAAATGGCAAAGTATATTTTGGGCGTTATTATTGACAGTATTAGCGTTAGCGTTATTACGCTCTGATGGTTTATCTGCCTTACAAACGATGACATTAGTGATAGCGCTGCCATTTACAATAATTATGTTGCTACTTTGCTTTGGTTTGTGGAAAGGATTAATGGTGGATAATCAATATTTTAGCAAGGCATTTTCACAAGGAAGCGACAACTGGACAGGGAAACATTGGCAAGATCGTTTGGAAAAGATCCTTTTACAATCTAAGCGCGCTGATGTGAAACACTTTATTAAAGATATTGCACAGCCGGCATTTAATGAGCTAGTAGCAGAATTCGAAAAACATGGATTAACTGCACAAACAGAAATTATTATGGATAAAAATCCCAAAATTGAATTTGTAGTAATGAAAGAAAATGTACGTAATTTCTTGTATGGTATTGATTGTAAGCCACGTGAGCTGTCGAATTTAGTTGTAGAAGACGATGGATTACCGAATATTGATTCACAACGTTCTTATGAGCCGATTACTTACTTTATTGATGGGCGAGAGGGTTATGATGTGCAATATATGACAAAAAATGAATTAATTGTGGATGTATTGAAGCAATATGAACGCTATATGAATTTAGTGATGGATAATACTAATGCATTAATGACTTATGATGTTGCTTAATTATTATTTTTAGTGATTAAATTTACTAAAAAAAGACCGCACTTGATGTTCTGTGCGGTCGTTATTATAGCCAGTTTTAGGTTACGACATAAAATAGATAAGTAGCGCTATAATGAGTCCAATCAGAATGAATGGCAATAGGTAGGCCCCTTTACATTTAAATTGACAGCATTCACTTGTGGTTGAAGCTTGTGGTGTACAGGTTTTAGTAGTGTGTATACCTGTATAAGGCACAGCTTTTGCAAAAGCATTTTCAAATTCTTGTGCGGTGTTTTTTAGTGCTGCACTAGTTGAAGTGCGATATAATGGTTTGCCTTTAAATTTAGTCAAATCAACATCAATATCTGCAGCAACAAAAACTAAATCTGCATCCTCAACTTCCTCTGAACTAATCAGATTATCAGAGCCCATTTGTCCGTGCGTTTCTACTTTTACACACCAACCTTGCGTTTTAGCATAATTCATAATAGCTTCAGCTGACATAAATGTTTGCGTAACGCCTGTTGGGCACGCTGTTATAGCAACAATTTTCTTATTGCCTTCACAAGTCGCGAAATCATTGGCAAAATTACGTGCTGGAGGAGTGATAATGTCTTCTTCAGGTTGTTCAATTGTATAAATAACGGCTTGTTCAAACGCTTTTGCAAATTCTTGATCTGTCTCTTTCAAGGCAGCACGTGTTGATGTACGATAAATCGGCTTACCAACAAATTTGGTTAGATCAACATCAATATCGGCAGCAACAAAAACTAAATCTGCATCGGCGATTTCTTCTGCACTAATCAGATTATCGGAACCCATCTGTCCACGTGTTTCCACTTTTACACACCAACCTTGTACTTTCGCATAATTCATAATGGCTTCGGCTGACATAAAAGTTTGTGTGACACCTGTTGGGCAAGCTGTAACCGCAACGATTTTTTTACTGCCTTCGCAGTGCTCAAAATCATTCGCATAATTGCGTAGCGCTGGCGTAATAGTAGGTACATCTTCATTTTGCTCAACTTGATAAATGGCTGCTTGTTTAAGTGCCTGATTAAACTCGGCTTCAACATTGTTGAGTACAGCGCGTGTTGAGGTTCGATATAATAATTTGCCTGAAAACTTTGATAAATTGATATCAATATCCGTCGCAATGAAGACAAGATCAGCCGCTGCGATTTCCTCATTAGTGAGAATTTCTTTTGTACCAACTTGCCCTTGTGTTTCTACTTTGACTTGCCAGCCTTGTGCTTTGGCGTAGTTCATAATCGCCTCTGCTGACATAAAAGTTTGTGTAACACCTGTTGGGCAAGCGGTGACTGCAACGATGCGGTTAATTTGAGGTGCTGAAATATCTGTAAAATCAACCGCACTTTCTGTAGTTGAATAAAGAGTGGCATTTGTAACTGCTTGTTGAATGGTTGTTTCTGGCGCATTAAATGCTTGTTCAGCATCAACAATAAAGATCTTCTTACCCACAAATTCTGGGCGATCTAGTGAGCGATTGCTAAATGCAATGATGATATCTGCATCTGCCAGCTCAGTGATTTGATGACTTTGTTGATTGGCTGCTGTCGTTAAGACTTGATGTAATAAAAACAGTTTTGAATTACCAATATCATCTTTTTGCGTGAGGAAAATATTCATGTCATTATCCTTAAATGAATGTGATTTTTACTTTTTCTAAAATAGGTTTTAATAATGTCATATCAGTAACGCCAACATGCTTTTGTGATATTCTTAAGGCAGCAATTGCACTTGCAAAAGTCAGTGTTTCTGAAATTGACTGTTGATTAACAATACCGTAAATAAGACCTGCAACCATCGAATCTCCAGCCCCTACAGTACTGATTAGATTATCACAAATAGGGGGTTGAGCATGGATAATATTGTCTTGAGTTAGCCAAATTGCTCCTTTTTCACCTAATGAAACAACAACATTTTCGATGCCAGTTGATTGTAATTGTCGCCCAGCATGAATGACATCAGCTTGGGTAGGTAAAGAATGTCCTATCCAAGTTTCAAGTTCACGATAATTGGGTTTTACTAGCCAAGGTTTGGACTGAATCCCCATTGTTAGTGCTTGGTTACTTGTGTCTAGTATGAGTTTAATATGGTGCTGATTAAGTTGTGTCAGCCACTTGGCAAATGCATGAGGGCTGATACCATCAGGCAGACTGCCACAAACTGCAATTAAGTCAAACTCTGGCGCGATTTGTAATGAAAACTCAACAAAATGTTGCCAATCTTCGGTTGTAATTACGTAACCTTGAAAATTAAGATCCGTAACCTCTGCTTCTGTTTCTGTGATTTTGACATTAACTCTTGTTAGCCCTGGGACTCGTTGGAAATAATCTGTTAATGCTAAATTAGCAAACATATGCTGATATTCACTTTGGTTTTGTTTGCCTAAAAAGCCAGTGACTGCACTATGAATACCTAAATCATGTAGGACTTTTGCAACGTTAACCCCTTTTCCTGCAGGGTATAGACCTAAACTCTCGACTTTATTGACTTCACCTAAAGCCAATCGAGTTAAACGACCAATCAAATCGTAGGCGGTATTGAGTGTAACAGTTAGCACTTTCATTATGATTCTCCTAAACCTGACTCAATGAGTTTACGTATTTCTTCGAGTGCTTGTTTTGCTTCTTGGCCTGTAGCAATAAAACGTAAACGATGTCCTTTTTGTGCACCTAGTGAGATGACTTTTATTAAACTTTTAGCGCTAATCAGTTGGCTGTCGTTATCAAGATTTTGTACAGCAATAGACACGTTATATTTTTTTATGTGGTTGACTAATATTGCAGCAGGGCGGTAATGAAGCCCATGTGTGTTTTGAATTGTTACAATCGTTTCGATTGTAGGGATTTGCCCTATTAAAGTGGGGGAATTTTCGACCGCACTTTCAGTATTCGGTTGAGTATATAATGCAATCAGAATGTCTTCAGTTGAACCTGTTAATAAAATGTCTTGTACTTTTTCATCTAATAAGCAAGTGAGGGTGTGATGAATGTGATCATCAATTGTAGCAATTGTGAGTACAGCTTGAACTAATTTACTATTGTGAGTAAATGCTTGCTTAGCGCGGCTTAAAGCAATGGCATTGCGTTGATTACCAACAACAGCATCTGTCAGCCAAATTCCTTTACCTAAAGGAAGGGCAGGACTGGTAAGAAGTTCCATAATAAAGTCATTGTTTACAGCTTGTTGTTGCTGTAACTTTTCTGCATTTAACGCAGTTAGTGTTAATAAACTTTTTGTCTCGACACCTAAACTAATGGATTCAGCATTGATGATAGAATAGTGCGTATCATCCATGATAAGGGCTCGAAATTGTTTGACATTTTGTGTGGTCGCCAATTGTTTTACTGCTTTTTCATTATCTAAAAGACGTGTTATTTGGCGTAGTAACGTTAAATGTGAATCAGAGTCTGCTGCAAGGCCTATTACAATGTAAGCAATATGACCATCACCCCAATTTATACCTTGTGGGAATTGAAAGATCTGTACACCAGTTTTATTAACCATGTGTCTCGTGTTGAGTGAGCCATGTGGAATCGCAATACCATTACTCAAATAAGTTGTCATCTGGGACTCTCGTTCAAGCATACCTTGTAAATACCCTGATTCTACATAGCCAGCTTTCACTAGGGCATCCGCAACAAGTTCAATAGCTTGTTGTTTATCGGTAGCTTGAGCCGATAAATGAATATCATTGTCTGATAATTGAAACACAGGTACTCCTCTGATTTTGCTTTATTGATTTTGTCATGTCACCCTTAGGATAAAATAGAAAAACTGCCGACTTTTACATCAACAGTTTTCCCTATTTAATGACCACAAATTTTTAATAACTGCTCTGACCCTTTCACAATATAAGGATCATCTTCAGATCGTACTTTATCTTTTTGTAAATCTTTCATTGCGTCATAAATACCTTGTGTAATACTCGCAGAGTCAATTTGCTCCCAACAACCTTGTTTTAAACTCTTGAAATTTGTTTGTAAGGCAGAGGCAAAAATGACACCACTATAATAGGCATGAATACTGGAGTCATGCCCTCCTTGATAGAGGTCTGCTTTGATTTTTTCGATAGACAAGAGAATACGATTTAAGTACCAATCATTAGCACCACTACTAAAAGAATTGACATCATAATCCTGATTGACTCGACCTTTATAAGTTTCAACAGTTGCTTCATAAGCAGTGGCGTAAGATTTCTGGTCAATTTGATCCTGATCTAAATTAATCACTGCTTTTTTATCACCGATAAAAGGGATATACGAAGAAACTGAACAGGCAGAAATCATCGTGATTAAAAAAAGAGTAGAGATTTTCTTTAACATAAACATATCCTAGTTAGCCAAATGGAATCATGTGTTTGATTATACTGCGAAAGCCCTTATGCGCAAGTGGATTAATTTGATTTCAAATCAGCCAATGTATTCATGTTTAAGAATGCATTTTTATATTCAGAAAAATCCACTGCAACAGCATGGTGTTGTTGCATGAATTTTAGCATTTTGCGTTCACCGCTGGCTAAGTAATCAGCAAGCGCATGTTTTAATTGAGTGGAAATTAAACAAAAAGTGGGGTGTTCTCGTTCACTGTCTTGAGCATAAGCAATCAAGACATTAGAAAAACACACCGCACTTTTTAGTTTGTCTAATAGATTATTAGGAAAAAAAGGGCAGTCGCAAGGTACAAATAACACAAAATCTGTTTTTGCACGTTGAAGTGAGGTTAAGATACCACTTAATGGTCCTTGAAAGCCTTCCAAATGATCAGGAAAAACTGATAATCCACTTTGGGCATAACTATCTTGGTTACGGTTAGCATTGATACTAATTTCTTTTATTTGTGGTTGTAAGCGTTGATAAACATGTTGAAATAATGGCTGTTGCTGAAAGAGCTGTAATCCTTTATCAACACCGCCCATACGGCGAGCTTGCCCACCTGCTAAAATTACTGCACTAATTGTGATTGTCATATTTTCTTATTGGTTTAATTAAAGTATGATGCGAACAAATTTTTCTCAATCATAAGGAAAACTTTATGAAATGTCATCGATTAAACGAAGTATTGGAACTTTTACAGCCTTATTGGTCTAAAGAACCTGACCTGCATTTAATGCAAATTTTGCAGAAAATTGCAGATGAAACAGGTTTTGATAAACCTGTTTCTGAATTAACTGATGAAGTGATTATTTACCATTTAAAAATGCATGGCACGGATAAATATGAGCCGATTCCAGGGATTAAAAAAGATTATGAAGAAGATTTTAAAACCGCATTGCTAAAAGCACGCGGAATTATTGAGTAATTAAGGATTGCAAATGAAAAAATTGTTTTTAGTTTTAGCTTCATTTTTATGTGTGTTTGCTGCTCAGGCACAGAACTTAACAGAAGGTAAACAATATGTAACATTAAATACCTCACCTTCAGCACAACCTGAAGTTATCGAGTTTTTTTCTTTTTACTGTCCACATTGTTATTCATTTGAATATGAATATCAAATTCCTAAAAAAGTCAAAGCGGATTTACCACAAGGAGTAGAGTTTAAACAATATCATGTGAATTTTTTAGGACCACAAGGTGAAAATTTAACACGTGCATGGTCGTTTGCTATGGCAACAGGCGTGGAAGATAAAGTGAAAGAGGCGCTTTTCCAAGCTGCACAAAAAAATGTATTACGTTCTATGGAAGATATTCGTAATATTTTCTTAAAGAAAGGTATTTCAGCTGAGCAATTTGATGGTGGCATTAACAGCTTTGCTGTTACAGCATTAGTAAATAAACAAGTGAATGCTGCAGAACAATTTAAGGTGCGTGGTGTGCCAGATTTCTATGTGAATGGACGTTATCGTATTAATCCCGAAGGGTTGAGCACGACGAGTAATGATGCTTTTATTAAAGATTATGTAGAAACTGTAAAAGGCTTATTGCAAAAATAATAAAAAATTGGTTTAATGCCTCGTTTTTAACAAAAGAGATTATTTTAAGAGGGATATTATGGCAGAAAGTTTTAGTGTGACGCGTCGTTTTTTCGATGATAAAAATTACCCAAGAGGTTTTTCACGTCATGGTGATTATACTATTAAAGAATCACAAGTACTTGAGCAATATGGTCAAGCTTTTAAAGCATTGGATTCAGGCGAGCGCGAACCAATCACTAAAGAAGAAAAAGACTTTGTTGCTTTTTGCCGTGGCGAGCGTCAACCTGAAACTTTTTTAGAGAAAACTTGGCATAAATATCGTTCTCGTATTTCAACTACAAAACGTGTTTATACGTTATCTGGCGTAGTTGGGACAGATAATTTAGACGATTTCTCAGCAGAATAATCGTAAATCCCATCAGATAAAAGGCTTGGCAGACGAAAAGAAAACCGAGCCTTTTACTTTTATCTTCAGTTATATGATAGACTTTATCTCATGCAAGACTCGCTCCCAATTGAACAATACGACTACTTATTGGTTGAAAAAAAACAAAAACTGACCGCTCTTTTATCTCCCTTTGATGCGCCTGAATTAACGGTATTTGCTTCACCAGCAAAACATTATCGTATGCGTGCAGAGTTCCGTATTTGGCATGATAAGGGTGATTTTTATCATGTCATGTTTGATCAAAAAACACGTCAGCGATATCGTGTTGATAGTTTTCCGATTGCGAGCCAATTAATTAATCAGATGATGAGTGCGTTGTTGCCATTATTGAAAAAAGAGAATGTGTTATATCATCGCTTATTTCAGATTGATTATTTGAGTACATTAAGTAATAAGCTCATTGTGAGTTTACTTTATCATAAGGAGCTTAATGAACAATGGGAACAGGCAGCACAGCAATTAAAAAAACAGCTACAAGTTCTAGGATTTGATGTACAAATAATTGGTCGTGCAAGTAAACAAAAAATTTGTCTCGAGCAAGAGTTTGTTGATGAGATTTTAACTGTACATGGTCAACCTTATCTCTATCGTCAAGTAGAAAATAGCTTTACTCAACCTAATGCAATAGTGAATCAAAAAATGTTGGAGTGGGCGGTTGATTGTACTCGAAACAGCCAAGGTGATTTATTAGAGCTTTATTGTGGAAATGGTAATTTTTCTATCGCTTTAGCGAAAAATTTCCGTAAAGTACTTGCAACTGAAATTGCAAAACCTTCTGTTTCCGCTGCACAGTTCAATATTGTTGCAAATAATATTGATAATTTACAAATTATTCGGATGTCGGCAGAAGAGTTTACTCAAGCGATGAATGGAATACGCACATTTAATCGCTTGAAAGGAATTGATTTAATGAGTTATCAATGTGACACGATTTTTGTCGATCCGCCACGGGCAGGGTTAGATCAGGCAACTGTCAAATTAGTACAGAATTATCAGCGTATTTTGTATATTTCATGTAATCCTCAGACCTTATGTCATAACTTACAAACACTTTGTCAAACGCATCGTATCGAAAAGGCAGCCTTGTTTGATCAATTTCCATATACTGATCATATGGAAACTGGTGTGTGGTTAATTCGGAAGTAAATAATGAAAATCCAGTTGATTTGTGAGAGTGGAAATACTGAAAATTTTATTGCACTTTGCCAAGCACAAGGTATAGAACAAGATTATTCAAGTTATTTGGCTTTAGTTCAAATTGATGATGAACAAGGACAAACTCGCTTAGAGCTACGTAAGTTAGATGAGCCTAAACTGGGTGCGGTATATGTGGACTTTGTGCATGGTGTGATGGCTCATCGTCGTAAGTTTGGCGGTGGACGAGGTGAGGCGATTGCTAAAGCAATTGGCATTAAAAAAGACTATTTGCCTACCGTCATCGATGCAACGGCTGGTTTAGGACGAGATGCCTTTGTATTGGCTTCTTTAGGCTGTAAAGTACGTCTTGTTGAACGTCACCCTGTTGTACGTTTGTTGCTGCAAGATGGTTTACAGCGCGCTTATGCTGATAAAGAAATCGGTGAGATGATGCAACAGAATATGCAATTATTAACGGTTCAACATATTGCACAATTACAGCCAGAAATTGATTTTGCTGATGCAGTTTATCTTGATCCAATGTATCCTCATAAACAAAAAAGTGCATTAGTTAAAAAAGAAATGCGCGTTTTTCAGCATTTAGTTGGCGCGGATATTGATGCAGATAATTTACTTGAGCCTGCATTAAAATTAGCAAAAAAGCGTGTCGTTGTTAAGCGACCAGATTATGCCAATTTTCTGGCACAGCACTCGCCAGATTTTAGTCGTGAAACGAAAAATCATCGTTTTGATATTTATGTAAAACATCATGAATAAGCTAGCATTGCTCTTATTTCCTTATTTAAGAAAAGAGTCAGCATAAATTGTGTAATGCTCAATATTTTACTCTGCTATGTCCTGTTCTCTAGGATAAATTGCGCCTAAACTTACCGCACTTTTTGCTCCCGTAACACTAGGTAAATTGGCAGGTTTATCATTTAAACGTTGATAAGCCAGCCAAGCAAAAGCAGCGGCTTCTACATCATCACCATTCAAACCATAATCATTTGTCGTTTCAACTCTCCAATCGGGTAATAACGCCACTAAACGTGCCATGAGCAATGGATTCTTCATGCCGCCACCACAAACGAGCAAATAACGAGGTAAAAGCGTTTGGATTTGTTGAAGTTGTGCCACGATACTCTGTGCAGTCAATTCAACTAGTGTCGCTTGTACGTCTTGTGGTCGAAGTGCGGTATGTTTTGCTAGTTTTTTGTTGAGCCAAGCTAAATTAAATAATTCTCGTCCTGTGCTTTTTGGTGGGGAGAAAGTAAAAAAAGGCTCATCTAATAAATCTTGTAGTAGTGTTTGATTGACTATGCCTGATTTTGCCCATTCAGCGTCTTTATCATAGGCTTTAGATTGATGTTTTTCAATCCATGCATCCAACAGTGTATTACCCGGTCCCATATCATAACCAATCACTTCTTCATTTGGCAGTAAACATGAAATATTACTGATACCACCGATGTTTAGTACGACTGTTGCTTGATTAGCTTTAGAAAATAAAGCTTGGTGAAAGGCAGGTACGAGTGGTGCACCTTGTCCTCCAAATGCCATATCTTTACGGCGGAAATCTGCTACTGTCGTAATCCCTGTTTTAGCTGCAATTAAATTCGCATCGCCAATTTGCATGGTAAATGGATATTGACCAGTAGGTGAGTGCCAAATAGTTTGTCCGTGACAACCTATAGCAGTAATTTGTGTAGCGGTAAGTTGGTATTTTTGTAAGAATTGTTTGATACAATCTGCATAGAGTAAGCCTAAACAATGATCTAACTCACCTAAAGCTTGTAAGGTCGTTTCGCCTGTATTACACAAAGTAGTAATTTTTTGTCTTAGGAGTGTTGGCATCGGATAAAACTCAGCATGAACAAGCTGAGGCTGAGGCGTAGAGAAATCCATTAAAGCGAGATCAACGCCATCTAAACTTGTGCCAGACATTACACCAATATAGTACATAATCTCTCCTTATCTCTCTTTTCTCGACAGTATGCAGCATCGTATTGTAAAGTACATTTCAAACCATAAATAAACGGTTAATGAGTATTTATAGTAAATGAATCACATTAATGCAGTTTATAATTAGCCCAATGCCAACTTATCAGATTGGTTGATTAAAAATAATTATTTAATCCATTCCACTACATCATCAAAGGCTTGGCGAGTTTTATCTCTTGGTTCATTTAAACGATAGCCGAAAGCGACCATCACACTGAGTTTGTACAATTTAGGATCGTAAAGCCCTTGTTCAACAAAAACTTGATCCATTTTTTCTAATGGAAAACCCTCTATTGGTGTTGAATCAACTCCGATCATCGCTGCACTTGTGAGCATATTTGCCATTGCAATGTAACTTTGACGGCATGCCCAATGATAGAAGGCATTTGGATTTTCAGTTAAAGCAAAGTCCTGTTCAGTAAAAATCCGATAGAAGTTTTGGCGCATTTTACGCATTTCTTCTGGGATGTGGTGAACATCTTGCATCATATATTGTGCATATTCCCCATCAGCAAGTAATGTATCAGGTTGGCGGACAAGTATTACCACAAAATGGCTACAATCGATCACTTTCTCTTTTGCCCCCCATGCAATATCACGGATAAGCTCTTTGATTTTTTGATTTTCAATGACTAAGAATTTCCAAGGTTCAAGACCAAAAGAGCTTGGGGAAAGTCGACCTGTTTCTAGAATAAAACGGAAGTCTTCGTCACTAATTTTCCTATTTGGATCATAAGCTTTACAAGCATGACGGTAGTGGAAAGCGTTGAGAATATCTGTTTTTGAAATAGTCATGTTGGTTTCCTTATAGTTTATTTATCGGGACTCGTCGATGACGATTTACGTTATTTATAGGTTCATATTAGGGATTGAAGATTCTTTGCCATATTACATGATGTAAACTAATTTATATGAACACTATATTATGAGCGTTATGAATAAAAGTGCGCTCTATTTTTCAACATTTTGCTTAGATGATCCGAGAAAACTGCTGTCTTTTCGCTTGTGCTCTTGAATAAGTATCAAAACATAAACAAATATTCCGAATTAATAAGCGTCCTTTGGCAGAAACTTGGATCTTATCTTCGCCAATTTCTACTAAACCATCTGCAGCTAATGGTGTAAGGAGTGCTAAATCCTCCGCAAAATGCTGTTTAAATTGAATGTGATATTGTTGTTCAATCGGATGATAATCCAGTTTAAAGTTACAAATGAGTTGTTTTATGACATCACGACGTAAACAGTCCTCTTGACTCATTACAAAGCCTTTATGTAACGCAATACCAGTATTATCTACCGCCGTATAATAATGTTTTAATTCTTTTTGATTTTGTGCGTAAGTATCGCCTAATAAACTAATTGCAGACACACCTAAGCCCAATAAATCGCATTCTTCTTGGGTGGTATAGCCTTGGAAATTGCGGTGTAGTACACCTTGCTTTTGGGCAATTGCTAACTCATCATCAGGTTTAGCAAAGTGATCCATACCAATGAAGGTGTAACCTGCGTTACCGAGTGTCTCGATCATGTTTTGTAAGATTGTTAATTTTGTTTCAGGAGCTGGTAGTTGTTCATTTTTAATTTTGGCTTGACCAGCAAAGCGGCTGGGTAAATGGGCATAGTTAAACACACTTAAACGATCAGGATTGAGTGCAATTACTTTTTGTAAGGTAAACATAAAGCTTTCTACATTTTGTAGAGGTAGCCCATAAATCAAATCGAGATTAGTTGATTGGAAACCTAATTCACGAGCACGTTTTAGTAATGCTTCAATAAAATGTTCATCTTGTTCACGATTGACTGCTTTTTGTACTTCTTTATTAAAATCTTGCACTCCCATGCTCATGCGATTAAAGCCAATATGACGTAAATGATCGAGCATAGGTAATTCAATTTCACGTGGGTCTATTTCAATGCTGATTTCTGCATTAGGGGAAATGTTAAAATGCTTACGTAACATTGTCATTAATCGTGAAGACTGTACTTCAGTTAAATAGGTTGGCGTACCTCCACCCCAATGCACTTGCGTAACGAGTCGGTTTTTAAATAAGGGTGCGCGTGTTTCGATTTCTTTTTCTAAAAAATCTAGATAAATATCCGCTTTGTGTTGGTGGCGAGTAATGACTTTATTACAAGCGCAAAAATAGCATAGTTTATGGCAGAAAGGAATATGAACATAAAGGGACAGTGGGCGTTCAGGATAACGTTGTGCTGCTTGAGTAAAATCCTGATTTGTATAACTTTCATTAAATTCTAACGCCGTTGGATAAGATGTATAACGTGGACCAGAATAGTTATACTTTTGAATTAATGCTGAGTCCCAAATAATTTCGGACATGGTTTCCCCTCAAAATTAAATATGTTCCATATCAGTGAGTAGCTGATGAATCTCCAACAAAATTTGTTTTTCTAAATCTGCTTCAGCACTTTCACGTTGCAAGTCTAAGCGCATACGCTCATTTTTCTTTAATTCTCGACGTTTCTCATGAGTTGGCATATCCATCACAACTTCATAGAGTTGGTTCATCGCTTGATAGTTTTTCAGTTTTTTACCTAATGGATCCAACAACATTTTGAGTCGAAGTACGCCTTCAGAATGATTACAATCGCCATTTTGCATTGCTTTGGCAATAATCACAATACTCTCTTTGAGGCGCTGAGTTCTCGCTGTACGAGCATGTTGAATTGCTTTTTTCTGTTTTTGTAACATGAGTAGTAGATAGCCCGCATAAGCGACCATCACAACAATAATCAGCACTGCAATAATGATTAAAAAAGTGGTCCACATAATGATTATCTAAATTGGTTAATATCGATTTTCTCGAAAGTTCGGTATAAATCTTCTTCATTATCTTCATCGTCATTAATACCGAGTTCATCCATTAATTGTGTGATACGTTCTAAGCAGTCATCGACAAATTGTTGATCTTCTAAACTTAATGTTTGCCCTGCCTCTAATTCATCTAACAACTGATTCAAACATTCATTATTTTCCAGTTGTTCTAATTCTAGCATTGGATCCAGTTGTTTCGTTTTTTCTTCTAATTGGACAGCAGGAATTGTCATTCCTTTTTCAGGTTTATTTACAAACTCAACAATTAGTGGCACTTTTTTACGACTACCAATGCGTGGATCTTTTTTCTCTGTGCTTTGATTATAGGTATTATTATCGACTGCACTATGGCGTGAGCCTGAAGCTAATCCTTTATGTTTACGTTTCTTTTTATCTTCACGAGCCTTGGCATCTAATTCATAACGCGTTAGTTTTTTGCCAGTTTTTCCCTTAGGCATCTCTATTTTTTTATCTGTTTTACGTGCAGGCATAATATCTGTTACGCGACGTGTTTTTTTCTTACGAGCCATGTTGTTTTCTCTTTCTCTATAATTGATTGAAGATTGTACCATTTAAAACCATTTTTACTTAATTAAAACTCAGGCTTTACTTCAAATAACATGCTTTGTTGGTTAATTGGGTGAGTAAAAGCTAAGCTTTCTGCATGTAAGCATAAACGTGTAGATAAAGTTTTAGCTTGAGGTGGGGCATAGAATTTATCACCCAAAATAGGGTGTCCTAAAGCTAACATATGTAATCTTAGTTGATGGGAACGACCAGTAATTGGCGTTAGTCTTACTCTTGTAGTATTGTTGGGATAGCGTGCTAAAACTTCATATAATGTGACCGCACTTTTACCACGCTCAAAACAGATTTTTTGGCGAGGGCGGTTTTCCCAGTCACAAATTAAAGGTAGGTTGATAACGCCCTGATCTTGTTCTACATGTCCCCAAACTAATGCTTGGTAGTGTTTCTTTGGTTCTCGTTCACGAAATTGGCGCTTTAGTTCGCGATCAGCTGCTTTGCTGAGGGCAAACAGAATAAGTCCACTAGTTGACATATCCAAGCGGTGTGCGGGCTCACAGAATCCGTATTTTTCTTTTACACGTGACATGGCACTATCATAATACTGCGGTTGATTTCCAGGAACAGAGAGCAGTCCGCTAGGTTTGTTGATGACGACAAAATGATCGTCGTAGTGAACAATATCCAGATAAGGTTCTGTGGGTGGATTGTAAGTGATTAAAGCCATTTTTTTCTGTTTTATATGCAGTGTGTTATTTTCTTTTTGTCTAAACAACGTCACTAAAGAAATCCCCCAGCTGACTACGTTTTCTTCATTCGAGTCTATTTTGATAGAAAACAGAGCGTCGCGTTGGAACAGGTTATATCGGGGATTTTCTTTTATATTTACTATTTATTCAAACTTATATAGATACAAGTATTATCCTTGTACGACTCGTTAAACGTGTGGTGATTTTCTAATGTATCATTCTTTGTTACTCACAATCACACGTAGGCTATCTAAACGCCATGTGGCTTGTTTTAGTTGAGCAAGAGACTGTGTACGGATAGCTTCGAGCGCATCGATTTCAGCTTGGCGGATATTTTTATTGACCGCTTGTAATGCAGTTAAACGATCTAATTCAGTACTGAGAGTATAATCTGCAAGCTGTTGTGCATTGTGGATAATTTGTTCCGCTTGTGCAATGACTTTTTGCTCACTTTGTTTTATTAGTTGTTCAATATTAGCACGCACCATTTTTACGACTTTGTTTGCCATGTTTTTACCAATTGGTTTCAACTGTTTTTGTAACGCATTGAAAGTCACTTGTTCAGCGAGATTATTGCCTTTTTGATCCAATAATAAACGAATAGGTGTAGGTGGCAAGAAACGAGTGAGTTGTAAGCCTTTTGGCGCTTGTGCTTCAACAACATAGATCATTTCAAGTAAAAGTGTTCCCGCAGGTAGAGCTTTATTAATTAATAAACTGACGGCACTTTTGCCAATATCGCCTGAAGTAATTAAGTCAATACCGTTGCGAATCATAGGATGATCCCAGCTTAAAAAGTCGAGATCTTCACGTGCAAGTGAAAGTTGGCGATCAAAAGTAACTGTTGTACCTTCTTCTTTTAAACCCGGAAAATCTGGCACAAGCATAGTACCTGTTGGACTAATAACAATTGATTTTTCACCTAAGTCTTCTTGTTCCAGTCCAATAATATCAAATAGATTTAACGCAAAATTAATTAATTCTGGTGAGCTATCTTGCTGCTCTATATCGCTTGCAAGATGTTGTGCTTGTTCGCCCCCATTAGAATTTAATTCTAATAAACGATCACGACCTTTTTCTAAGACCTGTTTAAGTGCTATTTGCTGCTTACGTGTCTGAGTAATGAAGTCATCAAAACCATCAAGTTCGGTTGGTTTTTGTAAAATTTGATTAAGTTGTTGTTGGTATCTTTCAAACAATGTCATCCCCATTGGACAGGTTTCCTCAAAGGCATTTAGTCCTTCGTGATACCAACGAGCGAGAACGATTTGTACACTATCTGCAAAACAAGGGACATGAATTTGAATATCGCGTGTTTGTCCAATACGATCTAATCGACCAATACATTGCTCTAATAAATCAGGGTTATCAGGTAAGTTAAAGAGTACAATGTGACAAGCAAATTGGAAGTTACGCCCTTCTGAACCTATACTTGAGCTGAGTAATACCTGAGCGCCCTCTTCTGTCTGAGCAAAATATGCAGCAGCGCGATCACGTTCGATAATTGTCATTTTCTCATGAAAAACAGCAGCACGAATGGCTTCTTTTTCACGTAATGCTTGTTCCAATTGAATCGCTGTATTAGCATGGCGACAAATCACTAATACTTTTTCATCACGGTGATTTTTTAGAAAGGTGATGAGCCATTCAACTCTTGGATCAAAGTCCCACCAACGTGCCTCAGGATTGAGCTTCTGGAACATTTGTTCGGGGTAGAATGCGTCTTTTTCGGCGATTTCACCGAGCATTGTTAATACATTGGCTGCATTACTATATTGCTTGGGTAAAGCTAAGGTAATTTGGTTGTAGGTGCGATGTGGGAAGCCTTTAACACCTTGGCGGGTGTTGCGAAATAACACACGGCTTGTACCATGACGATCAATTAAATTATGTATCAATTCTTGGCGAGCAAGTGTTTTGTGTTCTGGGTTGGCTTGAGAGTCAATGACTTTCAACATTGGTTCAATGTCTTGCTCCGCTAATAGCTCAGCTATATGATTTTTTTCTACCGCACTTAATGGTTTATCTGCTAATAAACTCTGTACAGCATCTGCGACAGGTTGATATTGCCTTTGTTCTTGTACAAAGGCATTGTAATCATAGAAACGATCAGGGTCGAGCAAACTCAAACGGGCAAAATGGCTTTCTTGACCTAATTGTTCTGGCGTGGCAGTGAGTAATAAGACGGCTGGAATTTGGCGTGCGAGCTGCTCCACAAGTTGATATTCTAAGCTCGGGTTGTCTTCTGACCAAGCCAGATGATGCGCTTCATCGACAATCAACATGTCAAAGCCTGCCTCAAGCAGTTGTTCTACTCGTTTTGGTGTTGTACGCAACCAATCTAGGGCACAGATAATCTGTGATTCAGTAGTGAAAGGATTGGTCCATAATGCTGAAGTGGGATCTTCAAAATCAGCACAGCGTTCTTCATCGAATAAAGAAAAATGCAAGTTAAAACGACGTAGCATTTCAACTAACCATTGATGCTGCAGCGTTTCAGGGACAATAATCAGTACACGTTCCACTTTTTCAGCAAATAACTGCTGTTGTAAAATCATGCCAGCTTCAATTGTTTTGCCTAAGCCTACTTCATCCGCTAATAACACACGTGGTGCACTACGTTGACCTACTTCTTTAGCAATATGTAATTGGTGGGGGATCAGTCCTGCACGAATACCACGTAAACCACGTAGAGGAGATTGAAATTGTGCTTGTTGATGTATTAATGCGTTATAGCGCAAACTAAAATGTTCATTACGATCAATTTGTGCAGTAAATAAACGGTCTTGAGGTTTGCTAAACGTGACTTGATGAGCTAAATCCATTTCATGAATCGTCACTTCTTCATAATTATCAAGACGTTTAACTAAATAAAATGCCACATCTTTGTTTTCTAAAATATCTAAGATGCGTCCCTTCCAACCTTCTTGATGGATAATTTCATCATTAACTTGAAATAAAACGCGTGTTAAAGGTGCAGAATCTAATGCATAAATACGTTGTTCTTCTGAGGCAGGGAATAAAATTGTGACACTACGTATATCAATATTTATAATGATTCCTAAACCAAGATTATTTTCACTTTCACTGATCCAACGTTGACCGACTGCAAATGCCATATGTAATTACTTTCTCTTATTGCTTTTATAAAAAATAGCCAGCTATTTTAGCGATGTTAAGTTAAAAAATAAAATGAAATATAGGAGTTTATTAGGCGTAGTAAAAAAGGATAAATTTATCTCATATGTCACAAAATGCTAGTTTGTTTTAATTTTTGTTGATTAAATGTAGCTTATGATTGACATGTTATGGCGAAAGTGTAAAACTTTTGTTCATGTTTTAATATGTTAACCTTTTTTCTACTATTTTTGACTTAACGAAAATACGTTTTTTGTATTAACAAAGTGAGGTAATTTATGATGAAGCTCAATTTAGAGGCGATTAAAAATGAATTTTTAGGGGGCTGGAAACCATTTGAAGTTGCTTGGCTTTCTCTCTTTTTAATTGCACAGATCGTCATTTACATTCAAAACCCAGAATCAATTTTAGCAATGGTATCTGGTATTGCAGGGATTTTATGTGTTGTGTTTGTGAGTAAAGGAAAAATCAGTAATTATTTCTTTGGTTTGATTTTTGCTTATACCTATTTTTATGTGGCTTGGGGAGCAAACTATCTTGGTGAAATGAATACCGTGCTTTATGTATATATCCCTGCACAATTCATTGGTTACTTTCTCTGGAAAAATAATTTACAGAAAGAAACTACAAATACAGAAAGTGTGATCAGTAAATCTCTCACTTTAAAAGGTTGGGCGATTACATTAAGTGCAATTGTAATCGGGACATTATTGTTTGTACAAGCACTTAATGCTGCTGGTGGTAGCTCAACAGGCTTAGATGGCTTAACAACAATCATTGTAGTGGTTGCACAGTTGCTTATGGTTCTACGTTATCGTGAACAATGGATTTTATGGATAGTGCTTAATGTGATTTCTATTGTGCTTTGGACACAAGCCGAAGAGGGATCATTATCTATGGTTACAATGTATTCTGCCTATTTATTAAATTCTATTTATGGTTATTATAATTGGCGTAAACTTGAGCAAGTCTAAATTAGGTCTCACAAAAGGAGAATGCCATGTCTGTGACAATTATTTCCGCACAAGATGCACAACAGCGTTGTCTTGCTGGTGCAGTTTTAGTTGATATTCGCCAACCTGATGAACACCGTCGTGAACATATCGCTGGAGCAAAATCTATCCCATTAGATGAATTAAAACAGGGGCTTTGTACGCAGCTGAAAGATGAAAAAGTGATTATTTTCCATTGTAAATCAGGTATGCGTACACAAAATGCACAAGCAATACTAGCGCAATATACTGACTGTGGTGCAGAAGTTTATATTATTGAGAAAGGCATCGACGGTTGGAAAGCGGCGAATCTCCCCGTTATATTTGATAAAAAACAGCCACTAGAAATGATGCGCCAAGTACAAATTGCCGCAGGTACATTAGTATTATTAGGGGCAATTTTAGGTTTAGTCGCCTCTCCTTATTTCTTTGCTATCCCAATATTTGTTGGTGCAGGTTTAATTTTTGCAGGCGTCACAGGTTTTTGTGGTATGGCGCGCTTATTAGCCTTCATGTCGTGGAATAAATAGTCTGATATTATCCCCTCTCAATTAAGAGGGGATTTTTTATGCTCCAAAATGTTTATCTACTTCTTATTTATTAAACAATAAGTCTATTTTGATATTATTTGAATCACTACCAAATAAGCAAATTGGAAATTATCGAACGAGTTTAACTTCGAAAGAAAATATTTAAATATCAAGTGGATAGTTTAAAATTTAAGGTAAAATTCGCGAGTAAGTGCGATGAAATCGGGGTGATATTGGTTGTTTTTATCGTGAATCATTATCTGGCTTTTTTGAGTTACGTGAGACTGTGTGGAAAAAGTCAGTAACAAGCGTTGTGGTGATTTACCTTGTTTGGTGATGACTTCGCAGTACTGCGTACAATAAAGTGCGGTCTGTTTTAACAAAGTTTTACCAGCTTCATAGGGAAGGACTAAACTTATTTTACCTTGTTCAGTAAGACAATGAGTGGCGAAATGAAGCCAATCAGCATGTGTTTGTTGTTGAGCATAACGTGCAAGCTGACGCTGTTCCGTGCGACAAGCTACACCTTGTGGAAAATAAGGCGGGTTGGCAACAATTAAATCAAATTTTTCCTGTGTATTGAGACAAAAGTTTGCAACATCTTGTTCTAGTAAACTCACTTTTGCTGCCCATTTTGATTGTTCAATATTGGTTTTTGCTTGTAAAAATGCGTCGTGATCTAATTCAATAGCCCAAATATGGCTTTCTACGTTACTACGTTGTGCTAACATTAAAGCAATTAAGCCTGTACCTGTACCCAGATCTAATATTCGTTTAGCTTCTTTTACTTCTGCCCAAGCGCCTAATAAAATGCCGTCTGTCCCTACTTTCATCGCACAGCGATCATGATGGATATGAAATTGCTTAAAAGTAAAACCATTATTTTTAGCTGACATAAATTTCCTTAAAACAGACCGCACTTACTATACTGTTTTTCTTCATTTCGTGATAAGTACAAAGTACGCTATAATCTGCCACAATTTTTCATTAATAGAAACTCACAAACCATGACATTAGCACATTTCGACGATTTTGATCTTGATCCTGCCTTACTTAAGGCGCTGAAACAAAAAGGCTATATTCGCCCTACTGCTATTCAGCAACAAGCCATTCCTGCTGCAATGGAACAACGAGATATTTTAGGTTCTGCACCAACAGGAACGGGCAAAACGGCGGCCTTTCTTTTACCAGCCATTCAACACTTATTAGATTATCCTCGTCGTAAGCCAGGTGCGCCACGTGTTTTGATTTTAACACCCACACGTGAATTAGCGATGCAAGTGGCAGAACAAGCAGAGATATTCGCAACCTTTACTCACTTAAGTATTGCGACTATCACTGGCGGCGTTGCTTATCAAAATCACGGTGAAGTGTTTAATAAGAATCAAGATATTGTTGTTGCAACACCGGGGCGCTTATTACAGTACATTAAAGAAGAAAACTTTGATTGTCGTTCCGTCGAAATTCTTATTTTTGATGAAGCGGATCGCATGTTACAGATGGGGTTTGGGCAAGATGCAGAGAAAATTGCTGCAGAAACGCGTTGGCGTCAACAAACACTGCTTTTTTCTGCGACATTAGAAGGGGAGCTGTTGATTGATTTTGCCTCTCGTCTATTAACCGAACCTGTCCAAGTAGATGCCGAACCAAGCCGTCGTGAGCGTAAAAAAATCCAGCAATGGTACTACCATGCAGATAGTTATGAACATAAAACTAAGCTATTAGCACGTTTTATTGAACAAGAACAAGTATCACGAGGTATTGTATTTGTACGTCGTCGTGAAGATACTCGAGTTTTATCTGAAACCTTGCGTAAACGAGGTATTCGCTCGACTTACTTAGAAGGTGAAATGGCTCAAACGCAACGTAATAATGCGATTGATAAGCTAAAAAATGGCATCGTTACTGTATTAGTTGCTACAGATGTAGCTGCACGTGGGATTGATATTGATGATGTTAGTCATGTAATGAATTTTGATTTACCTTACAGTGCAGACACTTATTTACATCGTATTGGGCGCACTGCTCGAGCGGGAAAAAAAGGTGTTGCTGTTTCGTTTATTGAAGCTCATGATTACAAATTGTTGGGCAAAGTTAAACGCTACACTGATGAACTATTAAAAGCACGTACTATTGAAGGTCTAGAGCCTCGTACTAAAGCGCCTAAAGATGGTGAAGTGAAAACAGTCAGCAAAAAGCAAAAAGCGCGAATCAAAGCAAAACGAGAAGAAAAGCAAAAACAAATACAGCAGAAAAAAGTAAAAATACGGCATAAAGATAGCAAAAATATTGGTAAGCGCCGTAAACCCAGCGGACAAGTCAGCCAAACTGATTAATTTATTATACAGGTAACCCTTTTTTCTTAATGAGTTTTTTATCTAATAAGATCAAAGGGTTATTTTTATAGCTAAAAAAAGGGTTTTCGTATATAAAATGTGCAAAAGCTTGATAAATATTGAGGTCTGAATTAAACTGCCAAAGCTCACTGCCGCATAGGCAGCTTAGAAAAATGAGGTGTAGCGTCATGATGAGGCTCTGCTGCTCACTGCCGCATAGGCAGCTTAGAAAAATATGCCCGCACTGCTTTGTAGTTGTCGCTTGCTCACTGCCGCATAGGCAGCTTAGAAATGCTGTATAGTTACCAATATTGTATGTTGCTCGCTCACTGCCGCATAGGCAGCTTAGAAAGCATTTTGCGCCGCGATATTATTCTGCAGATGGCTCACTGCCGCATAGGCAGCTTAGAAATGAAATCTGGTAATTACGATAATGCTTATTATGCTCACTGCCGCATAGGCAGCTTAGAAAACTAAATGACCCCCCTTTGCCATCACCATAATGCTCACTGCCGCATAGGCAGCTTAGAAATAAGTTTAAAAATGAACACTCAATAGGAACTCGCTCACTGCCGCATAGGCAGCTTAGAAAGCTACAAATGCCGGTTGAAACTGTTAAATCAGGCTCACTGCCGCATAGGCAGCTTAGAAAACAAGCCCTTGCAAAAGTAAGGGAGCGGAAAAGCTCACTGCCGCATAGGCAGCTTAGAAATTTTGTTATCACAATTACTCGTGGTGGTTCTTGCTCACTGCCGCATAGGCAGCTTAGAAAATTGCCAATACAACCCAATGCCTTTTTACTAAGCTCACTGCCGCATAGGCAGCTTAGAAAAGTAAGCTTTGAAGTGGGGGCAGAGATTGAGGGCTCACTGCCGCATAGGCAGCTTAGAAAGCTTGCCATTGTGCCACGCCAACCAATGACACGCTCACTGCCGCATAGGCAGCTTAGAAATTTCAGTGCGTCTTCAATTGTGATTACATAACGCTCACTGCCGCATAGGCAGCTTAGAAAACCACTCAACCAGAAAATGTTGCTGTTGATAAGCTCACTGCCGCATAGGCAGCTTAGAAACGTTACTAAACGGCGCAATTCGCGCCAAACGCGCTCACTGCCGCATAGGCAGCTTAGAAATGATCAATATACACTTGCAACAAATCAGGATTGCTCACTGCCGTATAGGTAGTTAAAGACGGAAAATAAAGCATCGGGTACTAATTGTTGTGCAAGCCAATTTAGTCTGTTTTGCCTATTTTATCGTTGTACATTTTGTTTTTAACTTGATAAGAAGGGCAAAAAGACAGCCGCACTTTTGTCGGTATGTAAAAGTGCGGTTGATTTTTCTTCTGTTTTATAGCGCCTTATTGGGTTGCTGGGGTACCGTATTTTTGTGCTAACTCGTTATTTAGTTGTGTAAACTCATCAGTGATTTTAAGTAGTACATCTCTTTTCACCAGTAACGCTTGTCCACCAGCTTCGGAAGGATTTTGCTGTAGTTTTACATTATCTGTCATTAGTTCTGATGAAGTAACAAGTAAGATTTTTGCTTTTTCTTTTAGAGCACGAACTTCTGCACTATAAATAGCTAATGCATCTAATTCTTTTACAATACTATTAATTTCTTTTGAAAATGTAACTAATAGAGTTTCTAAGGCTTTTTTGTCACCTGATTGCAAAATTTCAACTAGTTGTTGGTTTAATTGAGCCACTTTTTCATTTTGTGCAAGTTGAAATTCAGTAAAGAGAGCAAAATCTGCTTTTGGATCAACTTGTACATGCGCTGTCGATACGTTTCCTTGTGTTTTTTCTTGGCTACTTGTGAACTGGTCACAAGCGACTAAAGACAATGCGCAAAGTGTGATTGCACTGATTTTTGATAGTCTATTCATATGGTTAATCCTTAAAATTTTATCCAAATGGCTAGTATTAATAGCCGAGTTAGTACTATACACCGCTTTGTATAAGCTGACAATTTCCTTGTTTTATCTAGGGGAAGCTTATTTTTATAATTAAGTTGGATTATAATTTGAGAATATCATTTTATTAGTTAATAAGAGAATATTATGGAAGCTAAAGCATTAAGTATCGTTATTTTAGCGGCGGGTAAAGGTACACGTATGTACTCGGATTTACCTAAAGTACTGCATAAAATAGCAGGAAAACCTATGGTAAAACATGTGATTGATACAGTGAAATCAATTCATGCTAAAAATATTCATTTAGTTTATGGGCATGGTGGGGATGTCATGCAACAACATTTAAAAGATGAGCCAGTGAATTGGGTATTACAAGCACAGCAACTAGGCACTGGGCATGCAATGCAACAAGCCGCACCGTTTTTTAATGATGATGAAAATATTTTAATGCTATATGGTGATGGTCCACTTATCCGTGCAGAAACGTTACAAAAATTAATTGCAGCGAAGCCAATAAATGGTATCGCATTATTAACTGTTATGTTAGATGATCCGACAGGATATGGGCGTATTGTGCGTGAAAAAGGCAATGTAGTTGCTATTGTTGAACAGAAAGATGCCAACCCAGAGCAGCTAAAAATTCAAGAAATTAATACGGGTGTATTAGTGGCTGACGGCAAGAGTTTGAAAAAATGGTTAAGTCAGTTAACTAATCATAATGCGCAAGGGGAGTACTATATTACAGATATTATTAGCTTTGCTAATCAAGATGGTTGTCAAGTTACGGCGGTACAAGCTGAAGATTTTATGGAAGTAGAGGGTGTGAATAATCGTCAACAACTTGCTCGATTAGAACGTTATTATCAGCGTAAACAAGCGGATAAATTGTTATTAGCAGGGGTAGCTTTAGCGGATCCTACACGTTTTGATTTACGCGGTGAACTAATACATGGTAGAGATGTGGAAATTGATATTAACGTTGTGATTGAGGGATGCGTCAAATTAGGTGATCGTGTGCGTATTGGTACAGGCTGTGTATTGAAAAATTGTGAAATTGGTGATGATGTAGAAATTAAGCCCTATTCTGTATTAGAAGATGCACAAGTTGGTCGTTTATCTCAAGTGGGACCGTTTTCACGTTTACGACCAGGTGCAACATTAGCTGCAGAAACGCATATTGGTAATTTTGTTGAAATTAAAAAAGCGAATATTGGTCAGGGTTCAAAAGTGAATCATCTGAGTTATATAGGTGATGCTGAAATTGGGCAAGATTGTAATATTGGTGCAGGTGTGATTACTTGTAATTATGATGGGGCTAATAAATTTAAAACGGTGATTGGCGATAATGTATTTGTGGGATCTGATGTACAATTGATTGCGCCAGTTACAGTGGAAAATGGTGCGACAATTGGTGCAGGTACGACAGTAACTGACAATGTATATAGTGGCGAGTTAGTAATTAGCCGAGTACGGCAACGCCATATTACAGACTGGCAACGCCCAACAAAACAAGGAAAAAAATGACCGCACTGTATTGTAATAAATGATAGATCATAAGAAATGTAATATAGGCATACAGTGTATGTATGCCTAATTTTTTATAGCTAGATTAATTCGCTAACAGTGATGAGTTAATGTTAATTTGAATAAAAAAGATTAGTTGTTATTGTTTTTTCTCTGCAGAGAAAGCACCCATCCAATCATATCCTATTCCTGTACCAATGATATATTTACGATCATCATTATTTTTGACTGAATCAATAAACTTAATCTCAAATAGACTCACATCCTCTTGAGAGATTCCAGATTTTTCTGTTGGTGTAAATAATAATGAGTTGGTGTTATCCTGCTTACTTATCTCAAAAAATTTTTCTTCGGGGGAGGTATTTTTAGCCACAAAGCCACTGACACTTCCATTGTTATAATTTAATATGATATCTGCATATTGGGCTTGATGATCTTTATTAACTTCGGAAAAGTTAGTATAAATAAAACTATTTTTTCCTTCATATTTAGCATTGAAATCATTTGGTAATGATTTTTTATTAATATAATTTTCATTTATGCCAGAGAGAATTTTAACTCTTTTCTTTTTATTCAGCGTATTGTTATAAATACTATATCCATAATAAGCGAGATCGATCTGATTTTCTTGTAGTAATGTAATCTTATATTCGTGCTGATTGTCTTTATTTTTATTTTCGCCTACTGAAAGTGAAATGGTGGTTATTTTTTCTTTTTCTTGAGAAGAATTGGTTTTGCTGATGTTTTCGATGGTTATTTCATTTGGTTTTTTTATATTATTAGTTTTACATACGCCATAAACACATTCTTTCCCTACCCACTTTATAGAATCTTTTTCTTTATCTTTGGGAGCGGCTTTATTTATAGGTGGTTTCTTGTTAGATTGCATATCAGAGTGATGATTAGGTTTGTGGCTACCACAAGCAGAAAAGAGAGTAGATAAGCTAATAAGTAAGCTTATTTTTAAAATAGATTTTTTCATTTATTAAAGTCCTTTTCGTTTTTACATTACAAATTATTTATATCCTTAAATAATGTGTTTCTATTTTACCTTGATTTTTTTTATTATGTATAGAGAGAATAAATCTGTTTGCTTAAATGTTATTTATGTTATGGCGATTTATTAATCATTTTTTTATGCAAAAAATAAAAATAAGAGATTAATTAAAAGGGTTTTTTATGATAAATATGAATATTTTTTGATATAAAATATAAATGGAATGGAGATTAATTATTTGTCTGATTAATTAATGAAATAATACGTTAGAGGAATAACGCGGATTTAAAATACATTTAATTATTAATTTCCCCTCTCTAGAAAAGAGGGGAAAGAATACAAAACTTAATTAAAATGGAGTTCTAGTCCAATCTCATTTAAGAGACGTTTTTCGGCTTTTAACTCGTTATGCACTAATGGTGTGTGGGTTAAATAATCATTCGCAAAAGTAACCTGCCAATGACTTAAAGAGCGGTCTGTTTTCAGCGAAATTCTCTCGGTTTTCTCAGTGGCTTGGCGAGACTTATTCAGCATGATTGCTAAACGGAGTAAACGTATTAAAGCCAATACATCTTGTTCGTGATAGCGAGAAAATTTTGTGAAATCACTAAGCTTGAATAAGTTAATTTGATAACGTACTAGAGTTGTTAACAAGCGCTGCTGCTCTTTATCAAAGCCAGGTAGTTCGATATTTTGTAAAATATATGCAGAATGCTTTTGCATTCCTTTATGGTTGATCACAATGCCAACTTCATGCAATTTAGCTGCCCAAAGCAAAATTTCGCTCATTTCTTCGGCGAGCTCAGGTTTTTGCCAATGGGTGTATTGTGAACCAAGCAATTTTGCACTTTGGTACACTCGTTCAGCCTGAGCCAGATCAATTGCAAATTGCTCAGCCAAACCTAGAGCAGTACGTTGGCGGATGTTGGTTACTTGGAAGTTCTTTTCTAAGCTATACATTACGCCTTCACGTAATGCCCCATCGGAATAGCGCATTTGTTGAATGCCAAATGTTTCAAACACGGCACTTAAAATAGCTAAGCCAGGAACAAAGACATCAGCACGTTCTTCAATGAGACCAGAGAGCTTTAATTCATCAAAATGAGAGCTTTGTAATGTGCGCTCAATCAGTTGGTTAAGCCGTTGTGGTGTGATCATGCCATTTGGATCAATATTCGACATAATGACTTGATAAACTGTCTTGATAGTACCTGATGAACCCAGCACCACATCCCAACCTAAATGACGATATTCAAAGGCTAAGTCTTCAATTTTCATAAGTGCTGCTTGGCGGGCATGATGAAAATGTTGTTGGCTAATGACACCATTAGGGAAAAACTTTTTAGCAAAACTGACACAACCCATATGGCGACTTTCAGCGAGTATGGGTGTAAAATTTTCACCGATAATCATTTCAGTAGAACCACCACCAATATCTATGACGAATTTTCTGCCTGTTTCAGGCTGTGTATGCGATACACCAGCATAAATTGTTTTTGCTTCAGTTTTACCTGTAATGATGTTAATCGGATAAGGGAAAACAGCTTTAGCTTGGCGCAAGAATTCTTGATTATTGACTGCGCGGCGTAAGGTATAAGTTCCAACAACATTCACATTCTCAGGCGCAAAGCCTTGTAGGCGCTCAGCAAATAAGGCTAAACAATTTACCCCACGAGTGATCGCAGCTTGGCTTAACACATCATTCTCATCTAATCCTTCAGCTAATTGGACTTTTTGTTTTAAACGCGACAGAATTTGAATAGAGCCATTCATAATACGCGCGATAATCATGTGAAAACTGTTGGAGCCAAGATCAATTGCTGCTATTTCTTTCACTTCAGTGCGAGTGAGCGGTGCCAGTTCGGTTACTTTTGCTATCAGATTTTGGTTATTCATAGGATTCCTTAAAATTCAAATTGATAAAGCAAATCAACGGCTTGTGTTACACCTGAAACTGATTGCAAATAAAGTTTTGGTAGCAAGCGATAACGTACAGTAAACTCAGCTAAACCATCAAATAACCCAACGCCATATTTAACTTGTAAGCGTGGTGTAATATTTCCACTTACGACTACTTTAGAGCTGTCACCTACTCCTTGTGTACCTAAGTTGAGATCTTGGATACCAAAAGCTTGACCTAGACCACCAACCGCTTTCCCACTTTTGGCTAAGCCAAGACCTAATAATGCCGCACCAATTGAGCCACCAGAACCTGCTTCACCACTATTTTCTAGCGAGCGGCCTGTGAGTACATAAGAAAGTGCTTGATCTTGTGACATCCCTGGTTCAGAGAACACTTTAATTTCTGGATTCTCAGCAAGACCCAATACTTTGATACCTGCGATAATACCAGACGTATCCATGGATTCAGGATTTCGGATCGCTTCGATATTTAACATTGGTTGTGAAGGTTGACCTGAGAAACTGATCATGCCTTTACGGATCAGTAAATCTTGCCCGAAAGAGGCATAACGCCCATTACTTAAATAAACCTGACCAAATAGCCCTAAATTGCCTTTCTCTTGTTTGACACTCAGTAAACCGTGTAAATTAGTTTTTAGTCCATAGGCGTTAAGATAGACATCTCGTCCGATATTAATTTTTAAGTCAGAAAGAATTTCCATACCTGATTTAGTTTTTGCAGGTAAGTTGGCTTTCATTTTAGTTTTAGGCTTCCCATCTAAGATGACTTCATCTGCACTGACTGATACGGCGGTTTCAGGTAAACTTTCAATTTCTATTCTTGCCCAAGGGATATCAATATTGCCAGATAATTCTAAACGTTTTGGACTTGCTTTTATTTCAATATTCGGGCTAATTTTAAGTTTTGCCATAGAGGGAATATCTACTTTAAATTGTTCTGCTTGAGCATGTAAGCGTGAATTCCAATTCTCTAAATTTTGCCAGCTTGCTTCGCCATCCAAGTTGAGGCGGCTATCTGGTGTTTGTAAATGCCCACGTAAAGTGGAGCGGTTACCCTGAAAATTCAATGCGAGTTCACCACCATTAATATCAAATGGCAGTGACTTCATTTTGGCAGTCAAATTATTAATGCTGAATACCCCGTTGAGACTTGGTGCATTCAATGAACCACCGAATTTTAAATCAGCAGTAATATCACCATGGAGTTTTTCATTATTTGAAAGCAATTGGTTAATTAAATTTAAATTGAGTTTATGGATAGTGAATGTACCACCTAACTGACGTGTTTTTGCTAAATCTTTGATTTCTAGATTAGTACTAATATTGCCTTGTTCTTGTAAGAGTAAGTTAGATTTAACGGTTAAATTGTTGTTTTGTAAATCTGCATTGACAGTCAATTTGGGCATTGTCAACTTAAAGGTTCTATAATCAATTTTTTGTGCTAAATGTAAATTATCTCCACTGAGTTGTACTGTCAATTCAACAGGTTTATCTGTAAACCATGCAACATTTCCCTGACTTTGTAACTGACCCGTTAATAGTTCTTGTTGGATAAGTTTATTGATCAGTGCTAAGTCGAATTTTTTAAGTTGGAAAGGAATCTCTCCTGTTTTGCCAACACGGAAGTTTTGTGGAAAACAAAGTTCAATATTCGGATTTTGCCAACAATGTGCATTGATTTGCATCTGTGCCGTTTCATGAGCGTAACTTAATGGCACATTTTGATTAATATTCCATGGTCCTGCGAGAGATTGAATTGCTACTTGGCTTAATGTACCTTGCCAAATTTGTGTTTTACGGTCAAAGCTACCTTCAATATTCAAGTTTGGAGCGACAGGTGTACCTTGTGAGCTGAGATTTAATTGATGAGCGTGTTCATTCCCTTGTAATGCTAATTTCGCATTATTTAGTTTCACATCACCATAATTTAAGTTATCAAGCTGAAGATCAAGTTGTCCTTGGCTTTGATTTGCCAAATCTACTTGTCCTTTTAATAAGATCTTATTAAGGTTAAATTCATTAAATTTAATTTGGTTACCTATGATATCGGCATCAATTATGGGTTGAGCGATATGGCCAGTGAGATTTACTTTGCCTTGTAAACTTGCAGATAAATTAGGGACTAAGCCTCGTAAATCAGGTGCATCAATATCGACTTCGAGCTCAGACTCCTTGCCAATAAAGCCTGCTACATTAATATTGTTATTACCATAACTGAGCAATAGCGCTGGTGCTTTTAATGAAGGGTTGTGGAAATTTGTATCCACACCAAAACTAAGAATGCCTTTCATGACGAGTGGGCGATTGGATAAGCTGCCCTGTAAGTCTAATTCTGGAATATCAAATAAGAGGACTTGATCAGTAATAATACCTGTTGAGAAGATGCCACCTGATAGAATTGTCGGTAAGTCAGCAACATAATCGCTTAAATTTAAGTGGCTTAGTTTTAAATCACTGTACCATTGTACACCATCACGCCAGCCAATTTTTCCCTGCATATCAGCAGAGCCTTTTAATGTATCAAGATGTAATTGTTCAATTTCGACTGATTGTAATTCTCCCTTTGCTTGTAAGTGGAGATCTGTTTTTGGCAGATTCATGCCTTGTACTGAGGTATTGAGTTGTAATTGATAGTTAAGTAGGTCACCACTAACATCTAAATTCAGTTGTGGCACTTGCAGTGGATTTGATTCAGCCGTGTTAAACGGATAGCGGAAATCCTGCGCTATTAATTTTAGCTCAAAAGGCGTTTTAGCTTGGTTAAGTGCAATCACTCCATTTACATTTGCATTTAACGCGCCTGTCATTTCGAGCGAAAGTGCGGTCTGTTTTTTTAAACTTCCAGTAAGGGCTAAATTGAGCTGACTTTCTGGTAGCAATGTATTGTTGTCTTGCATCAATTCATGGATATGGCTTTTTACTCTTAATTCAATGGGAAAATTTTCATTGAGTTGTATCTCAGCATGTCCTTGTACATCAGCCAAAGAGCTTTGGATATGAAGTTGATGTAATTTTACTAGATGGTCTATTGCCTCAGCTTGTAACAGAACTAGAGGGATATCAATTTGTTGCTGATGGCTATTATTGAAGTATTGATATTGCCAATTTTGCCCTTGGATAGCTTTAATTTTAATATCGAAAGGCAGATCGACTTGTTCGAGCTTTGCTAATAATGGTTGAGCTAATTTTTGTTCAAGCTCTGTCCAATCAATAGGTTGTTTTTCTTGATAGGTTGTTGGTGTCTTTTCTTTTTTCGCTTGTGCTGAAACTTTAACCAACAGTTCGTCAATAGTCGTTGGTTCAAGAATAAAACCTGATTCATTTGTTAAGCTGGTGGATGTTTGAAAATGGGCGAGATCAATACTATTATCATCTATGACTAGACGTAGTTTATTAATTAACAGATTATCGACTTGTATCGAAACTGGTAAATCAATGCGTCGCATTGGTTTAGAAACATTGTCTTTTTTGTTTTCTGTTGCAGGTAAAAGCGCTGTATTTATTTGGATATGTAGTTTATACAAACTGATATCTTTTAGACAAATTTGTAAATGCCATAAACAAGCTAAATCTAATTCTAAGCGTGCTTGAGACAAATGTGTTTTCACTCCAGTCGACTCATAAAAAAGATTATTGAGCGTTAATCCTTCTTGTAAACCACCTTCAATTTTTTCGACTGATAAGCTATCAAGCGATCTATCTGCTAACTGAATGAGCCAACGCTGCCCTGTACTGGTTACTAACAATGTGCCTAAGATAAAAATAAGTAAAACAATGACCGCACTTATCGTACATAATAAGCGGCGCCAAAGTGGTTTTGAGGTTTTTACTTTAGATCTATCTGTTGTCGTTGCAGTATCTATTTCGTCTTTCTTTGTTTGCTCAGTCATTTTGTTGCTCGGTTAGTAGAATGGAGTCACTTAGATGCGTTAAAGTTCTGCGCCAAGTCCAATATAAAATTGAATATTTTTACTATTATCTTTGTCTCGTATCGGAGTTGCTATGTCAAATTTGATAGCTCCCACAGGGGATGCCCAGCGTACGCCCATACCTGCACCATAGCGTAATTCTTTTGCAGTAAACATATTCGCAGCAAGTCCTGTATCTGCAAAAGTAGCTAACCACCAATCAGGATATACTTGGTATTGATATTCAAGGCTACCTGTTAACAAACGTGAACCACCAACTAATTTATTATTTGCATTTTTAGGGGCAATTTTTTTGTAGCCATAACCTCGTACACTGCGGTCACCACCAGCGAAGAAACGTAATGCAGGGGGGATGCGTTCAATATTTTTAGTGTGTAACCAACCTAATTCAAGACGAGTCACTACACGATGATTATGTAAGTAAGTACGTACCCACAAACTAGAGCCTTGTATTTTGAAAAAATCAACATCGGACAACCACCAAGTACGTCCTAAATCAACAGTGATATTTTGTGCATCTCCCCATGTCGGAAATAATCCTCCCTGCAAACGAGTACGTCTGAGTGAGGCAGTAGGATAAATAAGAAGCGTTTTATCTTTTACATTTGCTTGAATGAAAGAATCATAACGAACGCGTAAACCAAATGAGTGTTGCCAACCTGCTGCATGGTTCCAGTAGCGTATTGCAGAAAAAGTAGAAGCAAAGGACTCTGTGTCATTTTTATTTTCATTTTCAAACCCAGTTGAGAGCTCATAGTAATAATTGAGAGGGTTTTTCAGTAACGGCATTTTATAGGTTGCTTCTAAAGTTTGTTTGGGTGCCGAAACATATAGATTAGTGCGGAAGCTATGTCCTCGGTTATTGATCCAAGGCTTGGTCCAACCAAGTTGTAAGCGTGGCCCCACATCTGATGCCCAGCCAATCCCAACTTCCATGCTATTTTTTTTACGAGGTTGGAGCAATACATCAACATTCACAATTTTATTTTCTTCGTCTAAATTAGGCTGTAATAAAACAGAACTAAACCAGTTTGAGGAAGTATAGTTGTTTGTTAAGGTAGAAAGATCATTAATTAAATAAGGGTCGCCTTGTTTAATATTAATCATATTACGCAAATAATCTTCGCGTATTTGAGCATTTTCGAAAGTTACTTCGCCAAAATGGTAACGCTCACCACTATCATAGATTAAACGCCACCATGCTTGTAAAGTAGAAGGCATAACTTCAAGGCGTGATAATAAGAAATCACCATCAAAATACCCCCGAGTGAGTGCTAATTTCTGAATACTCTTTTTATAATCATCATATGTTTCATGATTCAAAACGCTACCATTTGGAGGTAATTGCTGTGCTAATTTCGTAAATTCAGGATCATTTTTAGCCTCACCTTCGATTTTAACATCTGTTTCTACTAGATTAACGGGTTTACCGAGTGTAACTTGTGCAATAAGAATTACATTTTGTGGCGGGCGGTTTATCAATTCAAAATCAATTTTATTTTGGTAATAACCGTATGCACGTAAAGCTTGATCAATTGCTTCTCGAACTAATTGTTTATGACGTTCTGAACCATCAGCTTCTTCTTTGTCTATTGTTGCAGTATGGATACGTACATTATTATTTAATTGTGTATTTTTGATGCCTTGTATTTGTAGGTCAACTTGTGCATAGGTAGGAGACATGCTGAATAAAATAGCACTGAATGTGGCTACTGTTGTAGCAAACCATGCTTTTGTATTCCTTAATAATTTCATAGATTCCTCAAATTAAAAATTACTTTAGTGTACCTTTTAAACAGAGGCTTTGGCAACGCAAAGAATGGTAGTTTTTTTGAAAATTTTAGTAAATTTTTTATAGAAAAGCCAATTATAAGAACAATTGGCTTTGTGAATAATGAATAGAATTACAAACCTTTATGCTCAAAGTAAAGGACTGTTGCTGCTACACGAGAATGAACGTTTAGTTTGCGTAGAAGATTACGAATATGGACTTTAACGGTTTCTTCAGAGATGAAGAGTTGCCCTGCTATTTGTTTATTAGATAAGCCTGTTGCAATTAAACGGAGTACATCCATTTCACGATCTGTTAATGAATACATAGGGTCTATTGTAGTTTGTCGCTCAAGAAGTGCGTGTTTAATTGAATCACTTAAGATAATCTCACCTTGTGCGATACGTTTAATTTGGTTTAATAGTGTATCTGGTTCAGTATCTTTTAATAAATAACCATCAGCACCAGCATCAATTAAAGTGAAAATATCACTTTTTAGATCTGATACGGTTAAAATTAAAACACGTGCATCAATACCTTCTGCTCGTAAAGCTTTTAATGTATCTAAGCCCGATAATCCTTTCATGTTAAGATCAAGAATGATCAGATCTGGCTGGGTTTGTAATGCTAATGTAATACCTTCACTGCCACTACCTGCGTCAGCAACAACTTCAAAATCATCTTCTAATTCCATAAGTTGTTTGATTCCTCGACGCATCAATGGATGATCATCGATAATCAAAACTTTTGTTTTTTCTAACATGTAACCCCCGGTATGGTTATGCCATCGCTAATCGACTGTGGAATGGGACAATTTTAATTCCGTTTTGTTGTGATAATAGTTGATAAAATTGCGGATAATTAAAATCACGCTGTACAATTTTATACGGATTATTATTTTCATCCAAGCCTGAAGATTGATAAATATGATTAATCTCAAGTACCTTTTGCTCTTTTTGTCCATCACAATTGCGGTAGATCTCAATCCGATTTGACTCATCTAAAATATAGACATTAAATGAGCCATCTAAATTATCCTCAAAGAAAAATTGCAAAAATCCTTCACTGGCAAAATGATCGATTTCAGGTGGATAAGCACGAGAATGCTCATAAGGACGAGGATGATCAATAGGAGCAATTTCTTTTTCTTCTATTTCTGTTTGTAAGGCGCTATCAAATTCTGTTGTTTCGACAAAAGTATTATTTTGGATTTCTTGTAGGCTGATCCCTCTTTCTTCAAAGAAAAATTGCCAGTTTTTACCTGCTACGCGTAGCAAATTATTTTGTGGCGGTAAGCTAGTACCAATTTGAATACTAATACATCGATTAATCAGCGCTGTGACGATGTTACGTAATGTTTTACGATAACGTTGGCTATAACAAAAAACTTGTACTAATTTAGGTGAAGGCGCACCACGATGGATTTTATTAGAGAGCACTTTAAGGGCTAATAAAATCGCATTAGGTCCTTCAAAGTGTAAAGTCCGTATTTCATTCCATAAATTACGGTAAGTAATATCAATACTTCCAACTAAACTTTCTTCTTTCGGCCCAAAACTAAATAAATCACTTGCTTGGATACGCGTTTTTGTTTGTTTAATTTGTTTAGTAGGATCAACTGTGAGATTTACTGCAACAATTAAACTACGAATCTCACATGCATGAGCTAAGTCTTCATTAGTCGCGGAGGATACTGTTGCAGGAAAAGAAAGGCGTAGGTCAGTGACGAAATGACGCAAAGTCGCTAAAGAGACATTCTTGCTAATAATATGTAAATTCGTATTAGCTGTTAAAATACCATTAAAATAAGCCCATGCAACAAGTTTATTTAAACTTTTACTGTATTCAGTATAACGTTTTTGAACAAAACCTTTTACGTTTGGTGTTTGATTAATCACATACCATCCATCTTTGAAGGTTTTGTTATTTTTTACTTCAAAAAATAAGAGGTTTTTTTCAGATAAATCCATTGAAATTTGTGGATTGAGTAATGTGATTTTGCCTGGTAATTCCTCAAAAGCAGTATAAAGCTTACGTGTTAAAACACTAATATCTTGTGGCATGATACTAGAATTCACTTTGTGCTTACGAGCGAATGTTACCAGATTGCGATAGCTTAACATTAAGAATTTAATCAAACTGTTGTGTGCTTTTTTAACTTGTTTAATTTTCCATTGAGCGCGTTGGTTAAGATCGTTAATTAAGTAATCAGACCAATCCCATTCTTTAATTAATTTTTGTAAATGTTGTATACGCCAATTGTTTTTTGTTTCAGGTGCGTGCCAATCAATCCCTTCTGTCGCTTTGAGATAAACGCTGCGGCGAACAAATCCGAGACGCTTGAGTTCATTATGTGCAGTTAAATAACGAGTTGCACGTTGTAACATAGCAAGATAAGGATCAAAATTGTGGCTTGGGTTTAGCTTACCTGTGAGTAATTCTTCTTTAAATTCACGTGCAATTAAATATGTATTAGGATATTCGGAAGAGTAGGTTTCCAGTAACAAAATTTTGATAACTGATTTATAGGGGGCATCAATACCTTTATAGAGTTGCCATAAACTTGCACCAAAATATTCGTTAGCAGAAAATTGCCCCAACCCACCAAAGTCAACCCAATCTTGTAAATCGATCTGTCCACTTTTACTTAAACGTTTAACTTCACTTTCATAGCGATCCTCTCGCTCAACTAATAAATGTTGCCAAAGTAATGGTTTGCCCGCTAAGCGAATTGCAGAACGGTAGAATTCATCTAACAGTAACATGTATTGTGCCGAACCGCAGTTCTCTGCTGTAAGTGGTTCGGCATAACGAAAGCTGCGGAAGCGTTGTTGATCCATTAAGTAGAAATTAACTTCAATACTAAATTGCATTGCCCATTCTTCAATGAGTGTCGCTTTCTTTTGTAATGCCTCTTTTTCTCTTGCACTCAAATCCTCACGATGGCAGACCCAAGTATCTAAATCTGAATACTCAGTTTGTGATATTGATGCAATACTACCCATGACGTAAACACCAAGAATAGCGTTAAAGCCACGATATGAAAAAGACGGAATAAGTGAATGATTAAGATCTAAATTAGGGACAATTTGCTTAAGATATTGTTGTTGATAATGAGATAGTTCAAAGTCAACAATCCCAGCCGGTGCATCAGCCACATAGCCCGGTATATTAGGATGGTTAACATGTAATAATAATGTAATTAATTGAAAAACATGCTGAAACTCATTGGAGGCACTAGATAAAGCTCGTTTAATACGTAAGTTATCTAAATACTCAACTTTTTTCTTCGCACTAAAGAGATCGTAATTCAAATAATATCCCACTAAATTTACGTTGCGATTCATTTTGCAACCTTACTCTAACATCTGGTCTAAATTAAAGCAAAAAATTTAAATGGAAACTGACATTTAGATGGAACAATGGTAGGATAAGAGCAAATTATTATGCCTACAATGGTTGTGATGATGACAAAAAAAATCTTAAAAATCGCCACTCGTCAAAGCCCACTTGCGTTATGGCAGGCGAATTATGTCAAAGCACGTTTACAACAAATTCATACTGATTTGCAGATTGAATTAGTGCCTATGGTGACGAAAGGCGATGTGATTTTAGATACACCGCTCGCAAAAATTGGTGGTAAAGGGCTTTTTGTAAAAGAGCTTGAGGTTGCTTTACTCAATGGTGAAGCGGATATTGCAGTCCATTCCATGAAAGATGTGCCGATGCAATTCCCCGAGGGGCTTGGTTTGAGTGTGATTTGTCAACGTGAAGATCCAAGAGATGCATTTGTATCAAATTCCTACCATATTTTGATGGACTTACCAAAAGGTGCAATTGTCGGCACCTCCAGCCTGCGTCGTCAGTGTCAATTAAAACAATTACGTCCTGATTTAAACATCCATTCATTGCGTGGTAATGTAGGTACACGGCTAGCTAAACTAGACAATGGTGAATATGATGCCATTATTTTAGCAGCAGCAGGTTTGATTCGTTTAGGTTTAGAACAACGAATTACTTCTTTTATTGATATAGAGCAGTGCTTGCCAGCAGCAGGACAGGGCGCTGTGGGAGTTGAGTGTCGAACAGATGATCACGAAGTCCAGCAATTGCTTGCTCCATTAGCTGATTTGGAAACGACTTATTGTGTGTTAGCTGAAAGAGCTATGAATATGCATTTGCAAGGCGGTTGCCAAGTACCAATCGCAGGTTATGCAACTTTAGCAGAAAACCAACTTTATTTACGTGCCTTAGTTGGCGATTTAGATGAGGCTGTGATTATTCGTTCTGAAGGTAAAAGTGCGGTTGAAAATGCAGAAATGTTGGGTATACAAATTGCTGAACAGCTTTTGCAACAAGGTGCTGATAAAATTTTGCAGAAACTTTATTCAGAATAAGGAAAGGAAGAATAAACAATGGCAGTATTAGTCACTCGGCCGGATGAACGCGGGGCCCAATTGGTCGACATGTTAATTCAAGCAGGCGTGTTTGCCATCCATTTGCCATTATTTACGATTGAAGCTGGTCGTGAATTAAATGCGTTACCGCATAAATTTTCACAATTAAAAGCGGGGGACTATGTTTTTGCTGTTTCAAAACATGCTGTTGCTTATGCGACTCAAACTTTTAAGGATACTGGTTTTGCTTGGCGACATGATTTGTCCTATTTTGCTGTTGGGCAGCGTACGGCTGAATATTTTGCCAGTCAAACAGAACATGCTATTTATTATCCGCAACAAACAGAAACGAGTGAAGGTGTACTTGAATTAGCCTTGATGCAAGATGTGGCAGAAAAAAGTGTTTTGATTCTACGAGGCAATGGTGGACGTGAATATTTTTCTGAGCAAATACAATTACGTGGTGCAAAAGTTGATACAGTAGAATGTTATCAACGAGTACCAATAAACTACAATAATGTTGAGCAAATGAGTATTTGTAAACGTGCAGGTATTCAACGAATTGTTGCAACTAGTGCAGAAATTTTACAGTATCTTGTAGATTTTGTCCCAGAAAGCGAACATAATTGGTTAAAAAGTTGCCAGCTTGTGACAGTGAGTTCTCGCCTTGCTAAGTTAGCGCATAATTTGGGTTGGCATAATGTTGTAGTTTCACCACGTGCAGATAATCAGCATTTATTACAGACATTGTTACATTCAAGCTGATTGATTTTGAATTCTAATTATCATAAAGGAAATGGGTATTATTATGGCTGAAAATAAAATAACTTCTTCTGATATTACTGAAGTGCCACAGAATGATACAGGCACACCAGAGCAGAAAAAACATAGTGAGAAGGTTATTGTGGAGAAAAACGAAAATGTTACAGAGCAAAAAGTACCACAAAAGCCAAAAGATATATCTAATAAAGTAGATACTGGAGAAAAAAAGGATTCGAAAAAAGTGAAACAGCAAGAGCAGAAGCAAAATCTGACACAACCAGATAATGTTGCTGCTGAAGCAACAAAGCCAGTTGAAACTGTTGTCGTTAAAAAAGGCGGAACAGCTCTTGCTTTACTCGCATTGCTAGTTGCTTTGGGGCTCGGTGGAGCGGGTTATTATTTTGGTCTACAACAAGTCGATCAAATTCACCAAAAATTGACCGCACTTGAATATAAAGCAGGTCAAGCAATGGTCACGCCTAGTGTTGATATTCCTTCTTTTGAGCAAGAGCGTCAACAGATTGCACAATTAACGGATGCAAATCGCATGACTGATGAAAAATTACTTTTGTTGCAAAAAGAACTTGCTGTAAAAGATCATGCGATTTCAGCGTTACAAAATCAAATTAATCGATTGAGTTCTGCAACTAAAGCACAACAGCCAAATGATTGGTTATTATCGGAAGCAGATTTTTTATTAAATAATGCACTACGTAAATTAGTACTAGATAATGATATAGAAACGAGTATTTCTTTATTAAAAGTTGCAGATGAAACATTAGAAAAAGTGTCAGATCCTCGTATTGTGAGTGTGCGCACAGCAATTAATCAAGATTTAAAACAATTGTTAGCGGTCAATAATGTCGATCAAAATGCCATAATGCAGCGTTTATCGCAGTTAGCAAATAATCTCGATGAGTTGACTGTGTTAGATGTGAATTTTGATGAAGTTGATTCAACTAACCAAAAATTAACGGACTCCTTAGAAGATTGGAAAGAGAATGCAGAAAAAAGCGCAACATCGTTTTTGAATCATTTTATTCGTATCACGCCAAGAAATTCTCATGACAAGGCACTCTTAGCACCAAACCAAGATATTTATTTACGTGAAAATATCCGTTTACGCTTACAAATTGCGATTATGGCAGTACCACGTCAGCAAGATGACTTATATAAACAATCTTTAGAGGCTGTTGCTTCTTGGATAAGAAGTTATTTTGATACAAGTACTGAAATTGCACAAAATTTCTTAAAAAGCCTAGATGAATTAGCAGAGCAATCTATTTATGTAGATGTCCCTAACCAACTTTCAAGCTTAAATGTATTAGATAAGTTACTTGATAAACAACCACAAGAAGTGCATAAAATTGAACTCTCTGTTGATAAAGCATTAACAGAAAAACCAGTGAATGACTCACCAAAAACAGGTGAAGATGTATCGAAAACTGAACAACAGTAACAGTAGAGGAAATGGATTATGTTTAGAGTCTTATTTTTAATGCTGGTGTTACTGGCAGGATTGATTGCAGGCCCTTATTTATCTGGTAAACAAGGTTATGTATTGATTGAAACTAGCAACTATAACATTGAAATGTCGATTACAATGTTAGTTGTGTTTTTTGTGATTGCTATGGCAATTATTTATGGGATTGAGGTTGTCATTACTCGTTTTTGTCGTTTAAGTAGTGATACATATAATTGGTTTTCGCGTCGTAAACGTGCTAAAGCACAAAAACAAACTCTCGAAGGCTTAATTCGCATGAATGAGGGGGATTACTCTAAAGCGGAAAAATTAATTGGTAAAAACGCGAAACATTCTGATGAGCCTGTATTAAATTTTATTAAAGCGGCTGAGGCAGCTCAGCAACGAGGTGACGAATTTAATGCAAATCGCTATTTAATGGAGGCAACGGAAATTGCTGGATCAGACAGTTTGATTGTAGAGTTAGCACGAACTCGTATTTTATTACAACAAGGTAAATTACCTGCTGCACGTAGTTCTGTTGATAGTTTATTAGTGATGACTAGTCGCAATAAAGAAGTGCTTAAGCTAGCTGTTGAAATTTATTTAAAATCAAAAGCCTATTTAGCATTAGATAAGATTTTGGATCAAATTGAAAATTCGGCATTGTATTCTGGAGAAGAGTTTACTGCATTGCAACGTCAAGTAGAAGAAGGATTGCTTGATGAAAAAATGAATGAGGAAGGCGTAGATGGTTTACTTGCTTGGTGGAATGATCAGCCACGTAAACGCCGTAATGATTTGTTTGTCAAAATTGGTTTGATTCAACGTTTAATTGATTGTAATGATCATGAAACAGCTTATGAATTGACGTTAGAAGCCTTGAAAAAAGTGGATGAACAAAGTTTAGAAAATAAATTACTTTGTACGCAAATTGCTCGTTTACAGCCAGAAGATAACAGTAAGTTAATTAAGTTGATGGAGAAACGTGCAAATAAAGCAACAGAACAGGCGCAGTGTTGCATTAATCGTGCTTTAGGCTATTTGTATGTGCGTAACAATGATTTTGTTCACGCGAGTGATGCGTTCAAACAAGTGATTTTACATAAAACACAATTGGAGCCAACAGATGTGAATATGGCAGCCTATGTGTTTGAGCAGGTAGGTGAAAATGCATTAGCACAACAAGTACGTGAAGAGGGATTGAAAGAGGCTATGGCTGTGTCGAGTTTAAAAACTGAAATTGATAAACTCGAAGAAACACCAACAGTGCTTTTAGAAAGTAAATAAGTACAAGATAAATGTATTGGATACGATCTTGTTAAGAAATAAGTAAGTTTGACTTGTAAGGCAGATTCAGATGATCTGCCTTATTTTTTTATATTGTATTATTCTATTTCATTATTGATGTAGTGAGAAAAATCCTCTTGCTTAAAACCATGAGAAAGCATGTAACGCCATACTTTTTGTTTCATTTTTACTTCAGAAATAGTAGCGAATTGAGGAAACTTCTTACGTAATACAGTTAAGGCTAATTCGGACCAATTAATTCCAGCTTCATCTAAAGCTTGTTGAATGACATCTGAACTGATCCCTTTTAATTGCTGTAATTCTTGTTTGATTCGGTTAAGTCCATAACCTCGTTGTGAACGAAAAATGAGATAGTTTTCAGTAAAACGTTGATCATTTTGCCAATTTTTTTGTTGGCAATAACGTAACACTTCATCAATTTCTAACTCAGTAAAACATTTTTCTTGCATTTTACAGCGAATTTCAAATTCACTATATTCACGGCGTGCTAATAAATTGATGACATAATTAAGTGCAGTTGATGACATCTAGTTTTCCCTGTAAGCGATCTTGTAATAAAGCTTAGCTGACAAATAAAAAGTGCGGTTACTTTTTTGCAAATTTTAACCGCACTTTATTTCATTTTGATTACTCGCAGCTATTGATTAGTACTCTGAGTCTATTTGCTCGTTGTTTTGCTCTGCAATATCTGCTGCAAGTACTTTTTCTGGATTTGCTAATAATTCGTTGCGTAGCTTAGTTTCGAGTGCTAATGCTTCTTCAGGATGTTCCTCTAACCATTTCATTGCATTAGCTTTACCTTGGCCAATCTTTTCACCATTGTAAGCATACCAAGCACCCGATTTATCGACTAATTTGTGTTTCACACCAAGCTCGATAAGTTCTCCTGTTTTAGAGATACCTTGTCCATAAAGGATTTGAAAGTCCACTTGACGGAATGGTGCGGCAACTTTATTTTTGACTACTTTTACTCTCGTTTCGTTACCTATCACTTCTTCACCATCTTTAATCGAGCCTGTGCGGCGAATATCTAAGCGAACAGAGGCATAGAATTTTAATGCGTTACCACCTGTTGTTGTTTCAGGGTTACCAAACATCACACCAATCTTCATACGAATTTGGTTGATGAAAACCACTAAGCAATTTGAATTTTTAATTTGCCCCGTGAGTTTACGTAACGCTTGTGACATTAAACGTGCTTGTAATCCCATGTGGGAGTCGCCCATTTCACCTTCAATTTCAGCTTTTGGTGTGAGCGCAGCAACTGAGTCAACAATAATTACATCAACGGCACCTGAGCGTACTAATGCATCACAAATCTCTAACGCTTGTTCGCCATTATCAGGCTGCGATACTAATAACTCATTGACATTCACCCCTAATTTAGCGGCATAAATAGGATCTAGCGCATGTTCTGCATCAATAAATGCACAAGTTTTACCTTCTTTTTGGGCTTGAGCAATAACTGAAAGGGTTAATGTTGTTTTACCCGAAGATTCTGGTCCGAAAATTTCAACAATACGTCCCATTGGCAAACCGCCGATGCCTAGTGCAACGTCTAGACTTAATGAGCCTGTTGAGACCGCTTCAACATCCAAGGCTTGTGTGTCACCCAATTTCATGATTGAACCTTTACCAAATTGTTTTTCAATTTGGCCTAATGCTGCAGCCAGAGCTTTATTTTTTTCTTCGTTTGTTGCCATTGTTGAATCCTCAATAAAAAATCATCATCAGAATTTGGTATGTATATTAACTGTATGAATAAACAGTATCAAGTGCTTTTTGCTGATTTTGTGAAATTTCTTCCAAAATAGAGAAAGAGTATAAAAATATAAGTGTTATAAATTTCCTCTTTTCATTTTTAGATCATTGATATCAATACAAATCTCAGTGATTTAAAAAAGCACAAATTCTTTGCATTTCTGCAGCAAGATTATTAAAATCCTTCAAATGTAGTGCAATATTTATAATTTTTTTGTACTGATTGCAATCAACTTGAGCAAGGATAATCTATGTTAAGTGCTTTATTACGTAGCGGTGATGTGAAAAATTACACCGCACTTGGGCAAGATGGTACACCTGTATATGCTGTCGCATCACAATTACGTGAGGCGATTAAGTTCAGAGTGAAAGAGGCAGATAATAAAAATATTGGTAAAACATTTGCTAACTATCTTGCGATTCCACAGCGTAATGATCAGGGGAGCCAGATTGATTGGTATGTACCATTTGAGTCAGAACGTCCCGATGGAAAATATATGATTATCCCTTGGACCGCTGCGACAGATGAGGAGCGTGCGGCGGCATTCGCTGAGTTAAGTCAGTTTGAACAAGCAATGTTGCAATTTGGCTTAAAATTAAAAAATACAGATAACTTACAAGGCGATCTTCTTCTCTTCTCTCGTTTATTATGTGGCAATAATAATCCTTCAGATATTAGTGATCCTGATAATTTAAAAGCCCTTCGTTTTCCAAGTCCTGAATATGTTTATTTAGTGAATAATAAACCCGTAATTACGTTTTGGGGATTTGTTGAAAAAAATACAGAACTTTATGGTAATCCATTTTTAAGTTTAAAGCCTGTTGTACGTGAGCCTACTCCTATTGTGACGGATGTGGTTGAGCCTACACCTATTATTGAGGAAAAGAAACCTTGGTGGCGCTGGTTACTGTGGTTATTGCCGCTTTTATTATTGGGATTATTAGCATTGTTCTTTTTGCGTGGTTGTTGGGCGCCTAAGGTTGAAGTCGCTGCTACTTCTTCGGATACGAGCAAAGTTAAAGCGCCTAGTGTAGAACGTCGGGTTTGCTTTGAGGGTATTTCATATCGTTTTTTAAATGGTAATTGGATTGCTGATGTTAATAAAAAAGCAGTTACTGAGCCGCACTTAATTGAAAAATTAAATCAGTTACCAACACAGCTAACAGATAAATGTGAGTTAGTTCATTATGTCGATCCAAATAAAAAAGTCGTTGGAGCTGATGTCAATCAAACAGTCTTGAACAGTCGTAGTGAGGTAGCAAAAAGTTCTGATGTAGTAGAAAGCAACCAGCCAGAGTCTGCAGATAAAGCCGTATTGCCTGAGCTAGATTCAACTAATGATAAATTAAATCAAGTAGATAATAACAAAGACAGTGTAGAGAAAACAGCGTTAGAGCCACAAACTCTACCAGAAAAAGCCCCTACAGATGATTTAGCAACACGAGATCTGTTACAAAAGACGCAGTCTGAACATCAGACGACAAATCAACCATTGCAAATTCCAGCTGAAAGTGCCAAAAGTGGTAATGTTGATTTTCTGAATGGTCAGTGGAATGCTGGAGCAGGTATTCAAGATAAAAGTACGGGTAAACCTTTGCGTTTAAAATATGAATTTGAAAAAGGAAAAGGACAAGTTCGTGTAGAGCGAGGGGACGGCATACAGTGTGTGGGTGATGTGAACGCTGCTATGCAAGGGGGGAGTTTAAATATTGGCAATACAGGTATTGCGAAATGTAGTGATGGTTCTACATATCAATTGCCTAATGTTAAGTGTAAACCTGATGCAAGTGGCTCTGCGGATTGCGAAGGGGAATACGGTAGAGGTCAGCGTTTCCCAATGTCGATGAAAACAAATTAATTTAACAATAAGAGAGAATAAAAATGCTTCCAGAATTACATTATTTGGGCAAAGAAGTCTCGCTAGTGATGAATAGTGGGATTCAGTTTATTGATTTTGGATTGAAAATTGACTGGAAAGAAAGAGCATGGCGTGATATTAGCAGCGGTTATTTTATTTCCTCTGGTGAAAATGGTCCATTACGTCGTTTAATTGAAGATAAAGTTCGTGATGGTTATTATGATCCAACCCAACCTGGTCGCATTGTGACACCAGAACAAGATATTAGCGTAGAACATTCATTCACATTGTTTGATGGAATTTGGTTACCTATTCCATTTTTACGCACTGTACCACCTGATCGTTTTGACGAAGGCCCATATAACTGGGCGCGTGCACGTATAGTTCAATTAGAACAGCCAGATCAAGATGGTCATACTCATCGTATTACTTTTGCATTTGATACAAAAGTGTTTCCAAACAGTCAGAATGTGGCGTACTTAGCGCCAACCGAAGAAGATGTCCGATCTGGAGTGGTGTTTGGTTTGGCTCATCAATCAAATCAAATGTCGTGGTTTTTAGATTTTAAATGGGTCAATGAGTGGCTGTTAGAGATTTTTAAAGAGCAAGCCCATTTAATTCGTTTAACGGATTTTGAAGAGTTATCTGATGCGTTGAAATTAAAAAATCACCAAGCTCATTATTTAAATATTTTAGCAATTTTAGGCACTTGTTTAACTATACCTAATATTAAAGTTGTATCTAAAAAAGCGGATGATATTGTTGAAGCTATCCCTGTAGATATGGTGTTAGATGTAGGTAACTCACGTACTTGTGGTATTTTGATTGAAGATCATAAGCAAGAAAAAGATGGGTTGAAAAAGCGTTATGAATTAGAGCTACGTGATCTTAGCAGTCCAGAGCGAGTTTATAATGAGCCATTTGAAAGTCGAGTTGAATTTGCACAAGCATTCTTTGGTAAAGAGCACTTTTCTGTACAGAGTGGTCGTCGTGATGCTTTCCAATGGGCAACAATAGGACGTGTAGGTAAAGAAGCCGCACGTTTAGCAAGCCGTCGTAATGGTAATGAAGGTTCAACTGGTTTATCCAGTCCAAAACGTTATTTATGGGATGTAGAACAATATGGACAAGGCTGGCGTTTTAATAGTGCTTATGTGAAAACTGATCACGAACCCCATGCCACTGCAGAACCGTTATCTGGTCTAATTAATGAATATGGTGAAGCATTACATATTCTTGATGACAATATTGATGATGAATTTGAACGTAAAATTCCAGTTTTTCATCCAAAATACTCACGTAGTTCATTGATGACTTTCATGTTATCTGAAGTGTTAATGCATGCACTTGCACAGATTAATAGTCCAACGCAGCGTGCTAAGCTAGAACATTCTCGTACACCACGTTATTTACGTTCAATTATCTTAACTGTGCCACCTGCAATGCCGAAACCTGAGCGTGAAATTTTCCGTAATAGCGTGTATCAAGCTATTGGTCTAGTGTGGAAAAGTTTAGGCTGGGATAAAAGTGATGACGATTTAAACTTCGACTCAAAAGAAAGTCGCGAACGTTATTGGCCAATGTTACCAGAAGTGGTGATTCAATGGGACGAAGCAACTTGTGGTCAAGTCGTGTATTTCTTTAATGAAACGCAAAATAATTATGGCGGTCGTCCAGAGGAATTTATTGCTGCATTAAGACGTCGTGATAACTTGAAGAAAGAATCGATTACTATTGCGACAGTTGACATTGGCGGTGGTACGACGGATTTAGTGATCAATGACTATGCCTTAGATTATGGCAGCCATAATCATCATGGTGGCAGTAATGCACATATCGTACCAACTCAACGCTTCCGTGATGGTTTTAAAGTAGCGGGTGATGATATTCTACTTGATATCATTCGTGATGTTGTGGTGAATGCATTAGCAAAAGGTCTGAAAGAAAAAGGCATTGTCGAACCTGATTCGATTTTGTCAAAATTAATTGGCTCAGAAGAGCGTTCTGTGCAAGATAAGTTATTGCGTCAGCAATTGACACTGCAAGTATTCATGCCAATTGGTTTACGTGTATTGAAAGAGTATGAAAATTTTGATCCTTATTACAGCGAAGCGAGCATTAGTGATCTAACATTTTGCTCTTTGTTAAGTGAAGTAGAGGCGCCGACTGAAAATGTGTTGGATTATATTAATGAGCCAATTCGTCGAGAATTAAATGATCCACATTTCAGTATTTTGGATTTACCAATTGAAGTGAATTTACGTGAGATTCATAACCGTTTTGTACGCGGCGACTATTATGATATTTGTAAAACATTTAATGCGTTATGTGAAGTCATTAATTGCTATCAATGTGATGTATTACTATTAACAGGTCGTCCATCACGCTTACCTGGTGTGCAGGCATTTTTCCGTTCACGTTTACCTTTACCAGTTGGGCGTATTTTACCATTACATAATTATCGTACAGGTAACTGGTATCCATTCCACAAGCAAGGGCGTATTGATGATCCAAAAACCACAGCGTCTGTTGGTGCAATGCTATGTTTTCTCAGTACACATCAACGCTTACCAAACTTTTATCTGCGAGCGACTGCATTAATTGCCTATTCTACGGTTAAATATGTGGGGTTATTAGATAACAATAACGTAATCAAAGACAGTAACATTTATTATCGTGATATTGATCTTGATAACACTGATTATGAATTGCCAGATATACATTTTGAAGTACGTGGTTTAGCACGTTTAGGTTTCCGTCAATTAAATGTAGAACGTTGGAGCGCGACACCATTGTATTTATTGACTATTGAAGATGATGCATTAAATCGTGAGTTGGCGAATGGTGGCGTATTAAATGTGAAATTACGTATCAAGAAAGCACTAGGTTTAGCATCAAAACAAAAAGAGCGTATTGAGCATTTTGAAATTGAAAGTGCTAAGTTGATGACGATGGGTGGCAGTGAAAAAACGGTACGTTTAAGACGAAATGATCTTGGGGAACCACAAATTAAATTAACGTTAAATACAATGACAGATGCGGGTTTAAAAGACAGTCTTTACTGGTTAGATACTGGCAGCATTAAACGGGAGAAATAATGAGTAATACAGCAAAACAATTAGTGCAATCTTGGGATGATGTATTTAATGCATCACAATCGGCAATTGATTGGATTGATGAAGTTCGCCCGAATGTTGTACGTTTAAACAATGAAGCAGAGAGTCTGATTTTGGAGCTACGTCGCTTACGTAATATCGCAAAACGTTTAGGTGCAGTTTCTGATAAGCCTATTACGGCAGGTTTTTTTGGTTTATCACAAGCGGGTAAGTCATTCCTCATTTCTGCATTAGCGGCAGATGAACGGGGTAAACTAGAAACTTTATTTGATGGTAAACAACTGGATTTTATTAAGCATATTAATCCACCAGGTGGCGGTAAAGAGGCCACAGGTCTAGTGACGCGTTTTACACGTAAAGAAACGAAAGGTGTGGCGGGCTATCCGCTTGAACTGCGTTTATTTAGTGAAATTGAAGTCGCTAAAATTTTAGTTAATTCTTATTTTAATGATTTTGATAAAGAACGTGTAGATTACGAAATCACACAAAGTCGAGTTAATAGCTTAATTAAGGGATTACATTCTCGTGTTGCTACTATAGAAGTGTCTGGTGTCAGTAAAGATGATGTAGTAGATTTGCAAGATTATGCGCAAGATAGTTTTGGCAAGTCGCTATCCGTTTTACAAGGCAATTATTGGGCAAATGCAACGCAACTTGCACCTTATTTGTCTATTCGTGAACGTGGTGAATTATTTTCCATCTTGTGGGGTGAGATTAAAGAGTTAACTGATATCTATATTCAATTTGCAACATCCTTATCACGTTTAGGCCATCCTGAGCGTGTATATGCACCATTAAGTGCCGTTGTAAAAGAAACGGCTGACGGTGGATTATCGCAGGCAGACAGTATCATGAATGTCGATATGTTAGAACGCTTAGGTACAGATCGTGATGAAGAAATTGAAGTTCGTCCAAATCATGCGGGGGAAGTGGGCGCCCCTGTTAGTATTTCTTTAGCAGAACTTACCGCACTAACAGCAGAACTCGTCTTTCCGTTGATTAATCCAACACGAGTGCCTGCGGTTGAGCGAGTGGATCTATTAGACTTTCCGGGTTATCGTGGACGTTTAGCTATTACGTCATTAGCAGAAGTAAAAGAAGGCAATCCTGTTTCTCAATTGATTTTACGTGGAAAAGTAGCTTATTTATTTGAGCGTTATACAGACAGCCAAGAAATGAACATTTTGATCGTTTGTACTCCTTCGACGAAACAGTCTGATGTGAATAGCGTTGGTCCAGTGCTTGAGCGTTGGATTCATAAAACACAAGGCGATAGTCCTGAGCAACGCGGTCTGCGTAAGCCAGGCTTGCTGTGGGCAATTACGATGTTTGATATGCGCATTAGTCAAGACTTGTCTAAGGAAGAGGAATTATTAAAAATTTCTTGGGGTGCGGGTGGATTATTAAAACAAACAATTTTAGAACGTTTTGGTAACTATGAGTGGTTTAATAATTGGTCAGATGGGAAGCCGTTTGATAATGTCTTTCTAGTACGCAAACCAGGTTTCAAAGTCGCTTTCTTAAATGTCGAAGGTGAAAATGAAGTGAGTGTTAACCCAAATGAGAAGGTACAGTTAGAATTACTAAAACGTACATTCTGTCAAGATCCTGATATTCGTAAACATATTGCAAATCCAGAAGATGCGTGGGAATCGATGCTGTTATTGAATGATGGTGGGATGAAGCGTATTAGTAATTATTTAGAAACTATCGCATTACCTGAAGTGAAAGCAAATCGTTTAACTGAACAACTTAACGAGCGTATTCATCATTTTGTAGAAAATCGTTTTGCAAGTTGGTATCAGAGTGATGGCGAAGAAGAAGTAGCTAAAAAGCGTCAGTTAGCGAATGCATTGGCTAAAGAGCTTCACCCACAAAATCCACGTTCATTACTAATGGGTGAATTATTGCGTCAATTACAATTACCTGAAGAAACGATTCGATCACTGTATTTTTCCGATTTAGACGATGTGTTTGAGCAAGAGGAAATGTCAGTTAGTCATGCGCCTGCAGATGACTTTGATTTGTTTAGTGACCCAGTTCCATCTATGACTACAACAGTAAGTGCGGTCGAAAAAGTAGAAGAATCACGTTTTGCTCAAGCAGTGTTTAAAGCTTGGGTCAGTCATTTACGTAACTTAACATCAGATCATAAACTGATGCAATATTTTGGCCTTTCGACTGATAATATTGAGAATGTAGTGAATGAGCTAGTGACAGGTGCAACAAGATTGAAGCTTCAGGAACAACTTTCGCAAATCGCGTTACGTAATGAAAACAGTGGTAGCAAGCGAGATCAACTTGCAGAACGCCAAGTCTTTACAATGAATACTGCAATTGCAGACTTTATTTCGTGGCTAGGCTATGCAGAGACACCTATTGAACAGCGTCCAGCAAGCCGTGTGTTACAAGGTCAAATGATTTTTGAACAACGTCCAGTTGAGCAACAAAATGGATTGCCAAAACTCAATGATCAAACGAGTAATTATGATGATAACTATCGTTTAGATTGGTTAGTCGCATTTGGGCACTTTGCAGTGAATAATGCTGGACACAGTGCAGGGCGAGAAATTAACTCAACGCAGAATGCACAGTTAGGTAATGTATTACGAGCGTTTCGTTCTGCACAGATCACAGAATAAAAAACATAAGAGGAATTTATCGTGTTACGAATTGAATTAAGAGAAGACAGCCCAGGTTATGCCAAGTTTAGTGCACGTAAATGGAAAGGGTCTAGTGCGGTTGAAATTGCCGTACAACGTAACCAAGACCGTTATTATTTTGCAGGCGATAATCAGTGGACACCAGAGCCTGTTTGGCATAAAACCTCAGAACTCACCGTGGAAGGAGATGCACTACAAGGTCGAGTAGGTCCATGGTTGATTGATGGTTTAATGAGTCAAATAGGGAATGTCCGTTTCTTATTACAAGTACGTGATGGCACGATTGAAGATGGCGGAACGTTAAGTTTAATCGGTAATATTTTGGCCTCTTCTGCGGGTGGCGATTCTTCGCGTGAAACTGAAGTACGAGAGGTGACACAGCCTGTGATAGACGAGGAATTACCACCTCTTGTTGAGCCTGTTGATATTGCAGTAAATCCTGAAGTTGAAACGTCTACTGTTGAAACACCTATTATTGAAGAGCCAGTTGTTGTCTCGCCTACTGTTGAGCCACAAGTTAAAAAGAAAAGTAAAGTAGGGTTAATAATCGGTTTGTTACTGCTATTGCTTATTGCTGGTGCAGCTGCTTATTTCCTTCTAGGTAATAAATCAAGTACAACAACATCAACGCCTGTGGCTTCAGAATGTAGTATAGCAAACAGTACTGATGAATTAGCCTTTATTCAAAGTTGCTTAAAAACCAAACCAAATAGTCAACGCGTATTAGAAATTATTGCTGAAGCGAAAGCGGCTAATAAATGTAGTATTGCTCAGCGTTTATATGCACATCAAGCACAAGGTGGTAATGTTGAAATCGCAGTCGCGTACGCAAAAGAATATCAAGTTGGCAGTCCTTGTTTTGCAGCTGATAAAGAAAATGCAATTTATTGGTATGAAACCGCACTTTCTATTGATCCAAACAATGAAGTTGCAAAAAAAGGGTTAGCTGAGCTTAAAAAATAAGCATGTTGGAAGGGTATTTCCCACATGGAGAGGAATTAAATTATGGCTAAATCGAGTTTAGCAGCACTATATGCATTATGTTTATCTTTGCCATTAAGTTTAACTGCTTTGGCAAATGAAAAGCCGTTATTACAAACGGGGAAAACAACGTTGTATCAACGAGTATTAAGTACGCCAACTTGCGAATTATTGGAAAAGAGCAATGCCAATACAGGTAAAAAAATTCCAGCATTTTCTCGTTATTATGTGTATCAACGTGAAAATGTGGCAGGCAAAACTTTTGTAAAAGTAGGACCTGATACATTTGGTAAAACAGTTGGCTGGCTAGATGAAAGCTGTGCGGTACCATGGAATATGCAAATGACATTAGTGTTTACTAATCCATCAGATCGCGATCGTTTGTTATTTTTTAAAGATCGTACTGAGTTAGATAAAGTGATTAATGCTAATGATCCTATGCAACTTGTGACACCTATTCGTCAAGATTTAGCTAATAATAAACCAAATCCAGCCGTCTTAGCACAGGAGCCTGCTGAGTTTGTCGATTTCCAAAAGAATTTTTATTTATTGCCTATTTTACAGGGCGAAGAAGTAATGAACGCTAAGGGATTCTATGAACGTGCGTTGGAAGTGGCTTCTGTGAGTAAAAATGAGAATGCATTAACCAAATCTACCACTGATCCTACTGTGAGTAAAACTAGCCAAATAGATCCGACAAATACGGCGAAAAGTAAACATACTGACCCGCAAGAAGTCGTTGGTTTTAGTGCGGCAGTGGTGTTTGTCATTGATTCTACTATTTCCATGGATCCTTATATTAATCGCACACGCGAGGCAATTAAACAGGTGTATGAGCAAATAGAAAAGGAAAATTTAGGCGAACAAGTAAAATTTGGTTTAGTCGCGTTTCGTTCTAGTACAAAAGCAGTAAAAGGGCTGGAATATACATCTAAAATGTTTGTTGATCCAACGACAGTAAAAGATGGTAAAGACTTCATGCAAAAAGTTGCTTCGTTAAAGCAAGCAAAGGTCTCCAGTAAAGAATTTAGTGAAGATGCTTATGCTGGTATTAACCAAGCACTAAATGAAATTCAATGGAATAAATTTGGTGCACGTTACATTGTATTAATTACTGATGCGGGTGCAATTGAAGGTGATAATCCAATTTCGACAACAGGATTAGATGCAAAACAATTACGTTTAGAAGCGCAACATCGTGGAGTTGCGATTTATGCCCTTCATTTAAAAACGCCTTCGGGTGTGAAAAACCATGAGCAAGCACAAGCACAATATACGGATCTTGCCTTTAATAATTATTTAAATAAGGCGCTGTATTATCCCGTCAATGCAGGTGATGTGAATGAATTTGGCGAGAAAATTAGTACCTTAGCGAAAGCATTAACTGCGCAAGTGAAATTAGCTTATCGCGGTGAAATGGCAGCTGGCAGCGCATTAAGTGCGGTTGAAAAAGAAAAAGAAAAAGTTTCAACACCTACACCAACTTCAGAAATTGAACAAGATGCTATGCTATTAGGTAAAGCTATGCAGTTGGCTTATTTAGGTGGAAAAAAAGGAACAAAAGCGCCACCTGTTTTTAAAGCGTGGATCAGTGATAAAGATTTTGCAAAGCCTACCGTACCAACTGCAGAAGCCCGTGTATTGTTAACAAAATCACAGCTGAGTGATTTAAGTGATGTGGTGAAGAAAATTGCGGATGCAGCAAACGAAGGTCTAATTTCGCCGAATGATATGTTTGCACAGCTACGATCTGTGGCAGCAGCGATGGGACAAGATCCAAGTAAAATTAAAGCAGAAAGTTCGACTAAAATTGCTGATTTAGGGTTATTAGGTGAGTACCTTGATGATATTCCTTATAAAAGCCAAGTCACATCAATTGATGAAGAAACGTGGAAAGGCATGAGTGTACAAGAGCAAGAAAAATTTATTCGTGAATTACACAGTAAATTACGCCATTATCGTGTATTTAATGAAGATCAAAGTCGCTGGATATCCTTATCTGAAGGCAGTGATCCACGTGATTTTGTTTATCCAGTTCCATTAGAAGCATTACCATAATAGGATGAGGATAATTTGTGCTGATCATTGAAAATATGTCTGTCACCAGAGGTAAAAGAGAACAAGGTTTTACCGTATCTTTGCCTTACTTGCATCTAAATGACGGTGAAGTCGTTGCGATTCAAGGTAGTAGTGGCTGTGGGAAAAGCACGTTATTAGAAATGATCGGTTTAATCCTGAAACCTGAGCAATTGTCTCATTTTCAATTAGGGATACAAACGGCGTTAGTGGATATTCAGCCATTGATTCAGCAGCAAGATCAGCGTGCTTTAGCACAGATTCGGGCGCAAAAGTTAGGTTTTATGTTACAGCATGGTGGCTTATTGCCGTTTCTTAATGTGGCACAAAATATTGCGTTGCCGAATGCACTGTTACACGCAGAGGTCGATCAGCAGTGGATCGATTTTTTAGGTGAGCAACTTAATATTCAGCACTTATTGACAAAGTATCCGAAGCAGCTCTCTATTGGTGAGCGCCAACGTGTTGCATTTATTCGCTCAGTAGCACATAAACCTTTATTGTTATTGGCGGATGAACCAACATCAGCGCTTGATCCTTATCATGCTGATATATTGTTTGAGTTAATTTTAAAATTAGTTGCTCAGCAACACATTTCTGTTTTGTTAGTCACTCATGATTGGGCATTAACTCAGCGTAAGCAATTGCGAACATTGCAAGCGAATCTCGTATCACCTCAACAAGCAATATTTAGTGAAGCTTAAGTAAAAAAGTGAATTAAGAGCATGATGTTAGTACAAAAAGCAAATTTATTAAGTCAGTTAGCCTTGCGAGATTTGTTATATGATCGCAAGGTGTCTTTTTGTATTATCGCTTCTTTAATTGCAGTGATTGCGCCATTATTATTGCTATTCAGTTTGAAATATGGAATTGTCTCGCAATTACGCTCACAACTTATCAATGATCCACGTAATTTAGAAATCAAGATTGTGGGTAATTTGAATTTATCATCAGACTGGTTTAGCTGGTTAAAACAGCAACCAGAAACGCGTTTTGTGATGCCATTAACTCGTTCATTAAATACGATTGTTGATTTACGCACTGATAATCGCCGTTTTATCTCAGATGTCGAATTATTACCAACAGAGTCTGGTGATCCCGTATTAGGCTCACAGCAATTACAGCAGTCTCAAGGTGTCGTGTTAAGCGCTTTAGCAGCGGAAAAATTAGCCGTGAAGGCGGGCGATAAAGTGACATTACTGGCGACACGGAAATATGAAGGTATTACAGAGAAAGGTCTGATTGAACTTGTTATTGATGGCGTATTACCTGAGTCACAGTTTAGTCGTGCGGCAGCATTTGTTGATTTAACTACACTAGTTGGGATTGAGGATTTTCGTGATGGATTACAAACTGATCTTTTCCCAACTATGCAAGGAAAAATCAGAGAACAAGTCAGAACCACCTTTGCACGTGCGAGAATTTATGCCTCAAGTTTGGAGGACGTTGCACCTTTAGCATTGAAATTGCGTGATAAACATATAGATACTCGCACAGAGGCAAAAGCAATCGAAAATGTAAAGGCAATTGATTCTGTATTAAATGTCATTTTTATGGTCATCGCAATGACATCTATTATTGGCTGTATTCTCTCGTTAATAGGTGCTTTTTTAGCAAATATTGATCGGAAACGCAAAGAAATTGCAGTGTTGCGTTTACTTGGTTTTCAGTCACTTGGTGTAATGGGCTATTTAGTTTTGCAAGCCATTATTTTAAGTAGCCTCGCATTTATACTTTCTTATCTCTTTTTTATTACAGGTAGTCAGCTATTCAACCAAATTTTAACGAGTAATTTAGCAGATACACATTTTATTAGTAGCTTACATCCATTGCATTTAGTATTAGCATTTATCATTTGTTTTGTGCTTGCGGCGATTGTGGCGGCAATTGGTGCCATGCGTGCAATACGTATTCAACCAGCGGAGAGTTTACGTGATGTTTAAATATGCTTCTTCTTTTTTCATGCTTACTGTAATCAGTGCAACAGCTCAAGGAGCATGGGAAGAAAAATTTTATAATCCTCAACCTTTGGAAAATGATGTGATTTTACCTTTGCCTTGTGACGGTAGTATGGTATTTCGCGTCGTGAAAACAAACACGCATAAACCATTAGAAGATATGCCTGTGATTTTAGGGGGCAATAGCGAGCAAGATGGCTATGCAGAATATGCAACGCCTAATTATATCGCAGGTGGCTTTGCAGATAACAATCAAGAACGTTTCTTTTTGATTGCGAAATACGAAGTGACAGAAACGCAATATCAAGCAGTGATGAATGAAAAATGTAGTACGCCAAATATGAAAGGCTTGTTGCCAATGACTAATCTTAGTTGGTTTGATGCAATGGGCTTCACTCAAAAATATAATGAATGGCTGCTTAAGCACGCGAAAGACAAATTGCCTAAAGAAGATGGCATGGCTGGTTTTGTCCGTTTACCCACTAATGCTGAGTGGGAGTTTGCTTCTCGTGGTGGTGTTGCAGTCACACCATCAGAATTTCGTGAAAAAGTGTTTCCAATGGAAGAGGGGCTGATTAATTATGCTTGGTTTAATAATACAAAGTCTGCTAACGGTCGTTTACAGATTATTGGTCGCTTAAAACCTAACCCATTGGGGATATTTGATACTTTAGGTAATGCCAGTGAAATGATGTTTGATAGCTTTAAAATGAATAAGTTAAACCGTTACCATGGACAGGATGGTGGCATTATTTCACGTGGCGGCAGCTATTTAAAATCTGAAGCCGATGTGAACAATGTATTACGTTTAGAAATTCCATTTTATGATCAAAATGGTGCCAAAAAAGCTAAAGATATGGGATTTCGTGTCGTTATCGCCGCACCACTATTAACATCGAGTGAGCGAATTAAGTTAATGGAAAAAGAGTGGGAAACTTTAGGGCAAGATAACCAAACAGAGGGGCAAGGTGAAAGTACGAAAATCGTGGATAAATTAGAAGAACTTGCCAATAACACCTTGGATGAAAAATTAAAACAAGAGTTAAATAATACGAAAGAACAACTTCGTGCAGCGAATTTAGAGCGTGATGAACAGCGTGACTCAGCAATACGCTCCGCCTTACAACTTGGTGCCTTTTTATGTGCTAATGTCTCAGACTTACAGGGCGAAGTGGAACAAAATAATAAAATTGTTGAGGCAATGACCGCACTTTATCCAAATTCAGATAAAGAAACGAATGCGAAAAATCGCTTATTAGAGTCAGAAAAAGCGCGAGATTTTGTGTTGAAATATTATGCTGATACAATTGTAGGTAGTTCAGCAACTTACCATAAAGCAACAATTCAAGCACAAGTTGCTCGAACGAATAATATTGTCAAGAGTAGTGGTAAAGGGAATTTAACTCAGTATGTTGATCTTTATTGGCAGCATCTAGAACAATATTATCAAGATAGTAAAATTAATCGCCAGCAATGGTTGGATAAATGTACTCAAGTCAAACAGGGGAACTAAAATGAAAAAATCAAGTAAATCAATCTTTAGTGTCTTGACACTTTCTGCGGCAATTGCGTTAAGTGGCTGTCAAAATGTAGGCTCAAGTTATTTTGGGTCGAAAAGTAGTTTATCTACTGGTGAAGAAGCAGAATTCTTTAGCGACTCAGGTTTAAGTGCTTGTGCTTGGGGGGCCGCGGGTGGTGCAGTACTTGGCGCAGGCACAGCGTTATTAGCGGGTAAAAGTGCATCGACTGCAACGGTCGCAGGTGTAGCAGGTGCAGCGGTTGGTTGTGGCGCGTTAATGGGAACTAACTATTACCTTGAACAACAACGTAAAGCCTATGCTAAAAAAGAAGATCGCTTAAACTCTTACATCGCGGAAACACGTAAAAATTCTGATATGGTAAGAAAAGCAACAGCTAAAGCCAAAACACAGCTTGATAAAAATAATCGTGCGTTAGCGAATTTGAACAAGCAATTGAAATCAGGTGCGCTGCAAAAAGCGGATGCACAAAAACAATTAGCTCAAATTGATGCTGATATTAGCGCTGCACAAAGTAATTTAGCATCAATGAAGAAAAGAGCCCAAACCTTACGTGAGGTTGCGAGTAAAGAAAAATCAAATGGCTTAAATGTAGGGCGTTTTGAGACAGAAATTGCGAGTTTAAATAAACAAATTGCGGCGTATGAGCGTTTAGTTGATGCCTCTTCAAAACAACGTTCAGCGATTCAAATAGGGTAATTTATGAAAAAAGTAAAGTTAATTTGTTTAGTCTCTGCATTTTCTGCACTGACAGCTTGCTCAGTAACACCTGAACAATGTGATCCAAGTGTTGAATCCAGTGTATGGAATAAAATGGCATGTACTACATCAGGCACTTACGATAATCGTGTACAAGAAAAAGAGCGTACTTTAGCAGGCGAAAAGAGTCGTCATACTGCTTTAAATAAAGAATATGCCAGTACACAGAAAAAAGCGAAAGATGTTCAACGTACCTTAGCACAAAAGAAAGCTGAATTAGCAAAGCTGAACAAATCTGTTACAGATTATGCTACACAGCTTAAACAAAAAGCGAAAGGAAGAGATGATGTCCTAGCTGAAGTCAAAAAAGTGGAGCAGCAGTTAAAAAATATTAATGGCTCAGCGGTAAGTGAAGAGACCAAACAAGCTGAAATTAAAGCCTTACAGCGCAAGCTTGAGGCATTACAAGCCGCAAGTGGTATTTAATTTGGCTCAATAAGGCAGCCTGAAGGCTGCCTATTTTTTGTTAATAGTTTGGAAAAATCATGCAACGTATAGCCCGTTTTACGCTTCAAAACGAGAATCAATCTGCTATAGATTTATTATCTCATTACGATGAGTTAATGCGAATTATTGTACGGTATTTACCACCTAGTACCGCGACATTATTTGCTCGACCTGAGTTACAAGCGGATGGCAAAACGATTGAATGGTATAGCGATTTACAAGGGCAGCCTTACTTATTAGGGAATAGCGTTGCAGATCAACAAAAATTGGCTGAAATTAGACCGCACTTAACACAGCGTTTACAAGCTATAGTGCAATTAAATCAACATTTGACTAAACAAGGGGCAATTAGCGCAGAGCAATCACGCTGGCTTACATTGTTAGTTGATGGTGCTAGCCATCACACAGCTCAAATCTATGTAGTTAATAATGAGCCTGTGATTACAGGTTGGGGAGTCGGTGAGAAACCTGTTATATCGTCACCACCTGTTGCAATACCCGTGAAAAAACATCGCTGGTGCTTGTGGTTATTACCTTTATTATTGTTATTAGCCTTACTACTTTGGTGGTGGTTTGGGTTACGTGTATCAGAAAAGCAACCTGAACTACCTAAGACTGAGCCTGTGATTGAACAGCCGAAAGAAAGTAAAATAGTTGAGGAAATCAAACCTGACCCACCTAAAGTCGAGCCAGTAAAACCAGAGGTTATTGAGCCTGTTAAGGCTGAACCAGAAGTAGTAACACAGCCACCTGTAAAAGAAAAGGCAGTAGAGCCTGAAAAGCCGAAAACACCTGAAGCACCGAAAAAAGTGTGCTCAATTTCAACCAAGCCAGGCGAAAATCCACAGATGGTGATTATTTTTGATAACTCAAGATCCATGTTGTATTCGCTATTAGAAAATAATCAGAGTATTGAACAATTCCATTGGCGTTGGGATCGTGATTTAGTGACAGCAGAGGATTTCGCTTATATGCGTCGTTCACCGAATCGTTTAGAAGTAGCGAAAAAATCTTCTTCTAGCATTATTAATAGTATTGCTAAAACAGTAGATATTGGTTTGGTGGAGTTAAGAGGCTGTCCTGTAGCAAATAATCATGGTTATTACAGTCCAACTAAACGTAAACAACTCCGAGCGAAGATCAGTGCTATGCAGCCAGCGCCTGATGATGACCCGAATGCAGGTGGTACGCCTTTGTATAGCGGCTTACAAAAAGCAGCAAGTATGATTGATGGTAAAAAGCGTGATGGTTTCATTTTAATTTTAAGTGATGGTCAGGATTCTTGCGAAGTTGGTGATGTTTGCGCGCTAGCGAAACAAATTGCGCAACGTCAGCCACGTTTGAAAATTAATGTTGTTGATATTGGTGGCGCTAAAGGAGCGAACTGTGTAGCAAAAGCAACGGGTGGTAAAGTTTTTACAGCCAATAGCCAAAAACAGCTGATTAATATGATTAATCAAGCAGTAAAACCCATTACAGAAGTCGAAGTGTGTAAATAGAGAGATATTAAGATGCAACGTTTAGCCCGTTTTTCCATTCAAACTGAAAATCAAGAAGCCGTTGAATTACTATCGCGTTATTCAGAGGTTGAAAGTCTTTTACTACGACATTTGCCGCCAAGTACAGCCACTTTATTTGCGCGCCCAGAAGTACAAGCCGATGGCAAAATTATTGAGTGGTATACTGATTTACAAGGACAGCCTCAGTTATTGAGTCACAGCTCAGAAGATCAGAAAAAACTAGCTGAAATTCAACCGCACTTAATGCAACGTTTAAATGCGATTCGTCAACTCAATCAAGAACTCAGTAATAAAGGACAAATTAGTGCAGCGCAATCTCGTCTTTTGACACAGTTGGTCGAAGGGGCTAGCCACAATACTCGCCAGATTTATTTAGTGAATAATGAACCTGTTATCACTGGATGGGGAATGGGAGATAAACCAACTGAGCCTATACCTGTTGTGCCCGCACCTGTGGCGAATAAGCGCTGGTATTGGTGGCTATTGCCATTATTGTTATTACTAGCCTTGTTATTATGGTGGTTTTGGTGGCGTGTACCAGCTATTGAGCCTGTGAAAGTCGAGCCAGTGATTGAACAGCCAAAGGAAATACCATCTGAGCCCGTTAAAGTAGAAGAGCCGAAAGTAGAACCGCCAAAAGTAGAGTTACCAAAAGTTGAACCTGCACCGCCAGAAAAGGTGTGTCGTCAGAAAATTATTCCTGCTGAGGCACCACAGATGGCGATCATTTTCAATAATGCTTCAGGTATGCGTTATACCATTAAAGAAGGGATTAAAAAGATTGATGATTTTGATAAACGTTTATCACGTGAAGCGGTACCTCAAAAAGATATTGATTATATGTATCGTAAGCCAAATCGTTCAACAGCTTCAAAAGTGGCGGTTAATAATATTTTAGCATCTATTGATCCGAATATTGATATTGGTTTGGTGGAATTAAAAAGTTGTTTAAGTAAAAGTAAAAAAGTATCCGCTGCAGTATCACATGGTATTTTCACTTCAGGTCAACGTGATACATTGAAACAAAAAATTAATAAAATGAAAGTGCGTCAAAACGAAGTGCCAGGTACGCCAATTTATGAGGGGTTACAGAAGGCGTTAGCAATGGTAGACGGTATTGAAAGGGAAGCATTGATTTTATTAATTACAGAAGGCAATGGTGATTGTACTTTCCGTGATCCGTGCCAATTGATTCAGCAGGAACTAAAACGTCGACCAAAATTGAAAGTCAATATAGTCAGTATTAACTCGCCTTGGAATGCGACTGATTGTTTAGCAAATCTAACGGGCGGACAGATTTTTAATACTGAAGTGAATAGTGAAATACAATTAACTGAGTTAATTAATAAAGCAGTAAAATCAGTCCAAACAGAAGAGATTTGTGAATAAATCTTTTGCATAGTAAACAAAAAGCAGGCAATCACTAGAACGCCTGCTTTTTGTCTAGATAAAGCTATATTTTGTCCTGTTATTTTATGCGAAAATAGCGCGTACTTTTATGATTAATTATAGAGATAAGTATGGATAACTTAGAATTACATACGCCAATGATGCGACAATACATCGCCCTTAAAGCGGAAAATCCTGATATTTTATTGTTTTATCGTATGGGGGATTTTTATGAGCTTTTCTACGATGATGCGAAGAAAGCTGCAGCATTACTCGATATTTCATTGACGAAGCGTGGACAGTCAGCGGGACAACCTATTCCAATGGCAGGAGTACCTTATCACGCGGTTGAAGGTTATTTAGCGAAGTTAGTGCAATTAGGCGAGTCAGTGGCAATTTGTGAGCAAGTTGGTGATCCTACTACCGCAAAAGGGCCTGTTGAGCGTAAAGTGGTGCGTATTGTGACACCGGGTACAGTGAGTGATGAAAGTTTATTACCTGAGCGCCAAGACAATCTTATTGCTGCCCTTTATCAAGAGAAAACGCGTTTTGGTTTAGCGATTTTAGACATGAGTTCTGGACGTTTTCAAATCAGTGAGCTAGACGATCGCGCGAGTTTACAGGCTGAATTACAACGTATTTCGCCTGTAGAAATGTTATATTGTGAAGAGTTGGCGGATTTTTCTGCGATTGAACATATCAAAGGATTACGCCGTCGCCCTATTTGGGAATTTGAATTAGGCACAGCGATACAATTACTGAATCGTCAGTTTAATACTAAAGACTTACGTGGATTTGGTGTGGAAAAAGCCATTTTGGGCTTATGTGCAGCAGGGTGTTTATTACAATATGCAAAAGATACACAGCGTACTGCTTTACCGCATATTCAAAGCATTACTTTATTGCAAAATTCTGAAAACATTCAATTAGATGCCGCAACGCGCCGTAATTTAGAATTAACTCAAAATTTAGCAGGAAGCACAGAAAATACGTTAGCTTCAGTGTTGGATAAGTGTGTTACTGCAATGGGCAGTCGTTTGTTAAAGAGATGGATTCACCAACCGATTCGTGATGTAGAAAAGCTTACTCAACGTCAACAAACGATAAGTGCCATTTTAACACAAGATTTAGTGTCAGAGTTGCAACCATATTTACATCAAATTGGTGATATGGAACGAATTTTAGCACGTGTTGCACTGCGTTCTGCACGTCCGCGCGATCTCACACGTTTACGCACTGCATTAGCGCAAATTCCCGCAATTCGTCAAATTTTACAACAGCAAACTTCCCCAAATCTGACCGCACTTTTACAACCAATTGCCGAGTTTTCAACACAATTGGATCTATTACAACGTGCATTAATTGATAATCCACCAATGCTCATCCGTGATGGTGGTGTGATTGCCGCAGGCTATAATGCGGAGCTTGATGAATGGCGTAGTTTATCAGAGGGTGCTACGCGTTATTTAGAGGATTTAGAACGTCGTGAACGTGAAAGTACAGGCATTGATACGTTAAAAATCGGTTTTAATGCAGTGCATGGTTATTATATTCAGATCAGCCAAGGGCAATCGCATAAAGCACCAATCCATTATGTACGCCGCCAAACGCTTAAAAATGCTGAACGTTATATTATTCCCGAACTGAAAACCTATGAAGATAAAGTGCTAAAAGCTAAGGGTGCTGCATTGGCATTAGAAAAACAGCTTTATGAGCAATTATTTGACGAGTTATTACCGCATTTAGGGGCGTTACAACTTGCGAGCTTAACGTTAGCAGAACTGGATGTGCTGACGAATTTAGCAGAACGTGCAGAGAGTTTAAATTATGTCGCACCACAATTTAGTGATGACATTGGTGTATATATTCAACAAGGGCGTCATCCTGTCGTAGAACAGGTGTTAAAAGCGCCGTTTATTGCAAATCCAGTACAGCTTAATTCACAGCGTCATTTATTAATTATTACAGGCCCTAATATGGGGGGAAAAAGCACTTATATGCGTCAGACAGCCTTGATTACTTTGATGGCGTATATTGGCAGTTTTGTACCAGCTGAAAGTGCCATCATTGGACCGATTGATCGTATTTTTACCCGTATTGGTGCCTCAGATGATTTAGCTTCTGGACGCTCTACTTTTATGGTGGAAATGACCGAAATGGCAAATATTTTACATCAAGCAACAGCGCAAAGTTTGGTACTCATTGATGAAATTGGACGCGGTACGTCGACTTATGATGGTTTGTCATTGGCTTGGGCATGCGCGGAATGGCTTGCGAAAAAATTACGCTCACTGACATTATTTGCCACGCACTATTTTGAGCTGACCGTATTGCCAGAACAGCTGGCAGGCAGCGCCAATGTCCATTTAGATGCCTTAGAACACAATGATACCATTGCTTTTATGCATTCCGTACAAGAAGGGGCCGCAAGTAAAAGTTATGGTTTAGCGGTAGCTGCTTTAGCAGGTGTACCACAATCGGTTATTAAACTGGCAAAACAAAAATTAGCACAATTAGAAAAACTATCACAACAAAATGCCGACCAACGTATTCAGGACTTACGCCAACTCAATCAAACACAAGGTGAATTAGCTCTGATGGAAGAAGACGATGGCAAAAATGCAGTTTGGGAAATGCTCGAAAAACTTGATCCTGATGAACTGAGTCCAAAACAAGCACTGGCGTATTTGTATCAGTTGAAAAAGTTAGTTTGAGTTTTATAGAAAGTACGGTAGACTAAAGGACCGCTGAAAAGTGGCTTAGAAAATGTACTCTTGTGCATTCTTTATATGTTTTGTTACCGCCGTATAGGCGGTTTTTCTTTGCTCTTCCTTACATGTAATTTATGTATCTTATTCATCTTTATTTTTATCCATGTAATCATGTGTATTTTATTATTTGAAATTATATTGACATAATTAGATCTTATTCGTAGAATGAGCTTAAATTAATTATCTTTAAGGAGACAAGTAGTATGAATAGATATGAACGAACAGGGCAGAACCATATCAAAGAGAGTACTAAAGCCCCTATACATATTTATCAGCAAATTAATTTCTATAGTATAGAAAAACCAGTATCCGAACAAAAAACTAAAATTGATAGCATAATTGATCTGTTGATATTTGCTGTTAAGAAAATAATCAACTGATTTTTTTAAGGGTATTTAATCATGAGTTCAAATATTAAACAATATATTTTGGCTTTTCTACAAGAGCAAAATTATAAAAAATCTGAAAAAGAACGTAAGGCTCTCGAAAAAGCAACCTCTGATGCAGAAATTGAGCAGCTCTCTAAGAGCATTCGAGAATTTGATGAAAAGTACCGATTTGATAATTGGGTAGCTAATGCTGCTAATATCATGGCAAAACAACTGCAATTTGGTACACATATCGCCAAAGGTATTCACCCCGATGCAAAGGGGGATAATGTTACTTTCCAAGCTGAGACTGATTTATCCAATCAATATGTCGGTTCACAGAGTGTTATCAATTTAGTATTAGATGCTAATGGAAATGCTGCTGCCCTTCCATTAGCTGCATTTTTTAATATTATTGTGGATGAACAAAAACAGTTAAAATTACGAGATCTTTTACTCTCGGATGATCCACAATTAATCGGTTGTTTTGCTGATGATCTTGCATTATCTGAACAATATAAACAACAGTTTCAACAAGCCCTTAAAGGCGACTTAACTCAACCAAGTACTCACGAACGTAATAAACAACTATTATGGGCTAATAGTGAAAATGCAATTGAAGATGATGATTATACGTGTTTAATTCCACTTTATCCCTCTTCTCTAACTCATGCCTTCTATCAAAAAATTAATCAAAATCGGTATTCTGAACAAAATAAACAAGCCCGTGAGAATAGGTATAAAAAAACATCTGAGCAGGTAAGTTACCTTTCCATTAATCAGCTCGTCACAGTCGTTTTAGGTGGGAGCAAACCACAAAATATATCTCAGTTAATGAGTGCGCAAGGAGGGCGTAATTATTTATTGCCTTCCTTACCTCCTATTATGTCTTTTTCAGGTCAGCTTAAAATCACAAAGAGTCAAAATACTATTTTTAATGATAGATTGGCATATGCATGTCGTTATGGCTTACGTCAATTGTATGAAGTGATAAAAAATAAAAAAAATATTTATCAAGTACGTGATGATCGAATTGATGCCTTAAATATTATTTTAAGGACATTTCTATTTCACGCCAGTTTATACCAACGGTTACCAGCAGGGTGGTCGAAAGAGTATCAATTAAATATGCATGAAAAGTACTGGCTTGATCCAAAACGTGCGGAATTAGTCGAAGAGGAGGCATTTCGTACAGAACGTGAAAAAGGAGATTGGGTGGCAGAAGTCGAGCGTAGCTTTGCTTTATGGTTGAATGAATGCTTAAAACGTCGTTTCCCTAAATTAAAACATGACTTTGCCGATGCAGAATATAACGAATGGCGTCGTAATATACGTCGCTCCCTACGCTATCGTTTACGCCATTCCTAGGAGGAGATATGTTCCAAACTGATTACTATATTTTATTTGATCACATTAAGCTACAAGGCGCTAACGCGATTTCTGGTCCGTTAAGTTATGGTTTTCCTGCATTAACAGGGTTTACTGGCGCTATTCATGCACTGAGTCGCAAATTAACTCATCATAATGTGCAATTAGGTGGCGTGATGGTGGCGTGTCATGATTACGAGCTACAAACTTATCAAAGTTCGCCGTTTTCTGACCGCACTTTTAAGCAAGCCCGTAATCCAATCAAACGTGATGGTAAATCTGCCTCTATTATTGAAGAAGGTAAAATCCATTTAGATGTTTCGTTAGTGGTTGAGGTGAGTGTACCTGAACAACGCTTATATGATTTGTTGAAAAATAAGCAAAGTGAAACTGCACAACAATTTTTACAGGAATGTAAGCAGTTACTATGGCAGCAGCGTATCGCGGGTGGTTCAGTCTTAGAGATTGGTGATGTGCAATTATTTAGTTTGGCAGAAGAACCAGATATTCCATTGGCACTTATGCCTGCCTTTGTACTGATGGATGCGAAAGCAGACTTGGTTAATATTACAACAGAACTACAGACAGGATTGCGCGTAGATCTATTAGACGAAGATGGTAATGCGCAATCATCACAAATCAGCATTCAGCCAGAAGCGACCGCACTTGATGCATTGTTAGAAATGGCGACCTTACACCATATTCCAAATCATCCACAAGCAAGCTCAGCTGATTGGCAAACCTACAGTGTTAAACAAGATCGTGGTTGGTTAGTACCAATCCCTGTGGGGTATCAAGCAATTTCCCCTTTATTTGATGCGGGACAATTAAAAAATTGTCGTACTACACAATATCCAAGCCAATATGTTGAAACAATTTATAGTTTAGGCAAGTGGGTTTTCCCATTTAGCTTACCACATGATTTTTCACAGTGTTTTTGGCGCTATCGCGCCCCACAAAATAACCTTTATCTGATTTCACAAGGAGAATAATAATGAGTAAATTATCAACCCCAAGCGTATTAGCATTTGAACGTAACTTGGATATTTCAGATGCGATTTTTAGTCAAAAAGATAGTAAAAATGATCAAGGTGAGCTTACCGCACTACGCATCCGTGAAAAATCAGTACGTGGTACGATTTCAAACCGCCTTAAAAACGCGATTACAAATGATCCTGCAAAATTGGATGCAGAAACCGAAAAAGCGAATTTACAGCGTGTTGATGTAGCAACATTAGATAATGACAAAGATACTTTAGTGGCAAGTTTTAGTATGAAAGTATTGCCATTTACTGGGCGCCCAAATGTATGTAATGATCAGGACTATCAACAACAAGTTATGGCAGTGGTACAACAATATTTGACACAAACAGGTATTGATGAACTGGCCAAACGTTATGCAATGAATATCGTGAATGCCCGTTGGTTATGGCGTAATCGTATGGGGGCTGAGCATATTCAAATAGAAGTGAAGTGTGGTGAGGAAATTATTCGTTTTGATGATGCGAAACAATTTTCATTAAACAGCTTTACATATGAAGATAGCAAGATTCAAGATATTGCAGATGAAATTAAATCAGGCTTACTCGGTGAAAAATTTGTGATTCTTTATATCACAGCTTATGCCAATATGGGGTATGGACAAGAAGTGTATCCATCACAAGAACTTGTGTTAGATAACTCAACGACTAATCGCAAAAGTAAAATTTTGTATGAAATTAACCAAAAAGCAGGTATGCATTCTCAAAAAGTGGGTAATGCAATTCGTACGATTGATACTTGGTATGCCGATGAAGTTGTTTTCCCTATTGCAGCTGAACCTTATGGTGCAGTGACTACGTTAGGGACTGCATTCCGCCAACCTAAAGCAAAACTGGACTTTTATACGTTATTTGATAATTGGGTGCTTAAAGATGAAGTCCCAAGCATTGAACAACAGCATTATGTGATGAGTGTTTTAATCCGTGGTGGCGTCTTTGGAGCAAGCGGTAAGGAATAATCATGACAAGCCATTACATTGAACTAAAAGCAATCCCACAAATGGATATGCTACAAAGTGAAGTGGTTGGACATTGTATGCAAATATTACATAAATTCTTACCACACTTTGAAGGTCGTATGGGCGTTGCCTTCCCTGCTTACGGTTTAGGACGTACTCTCGGTGGTATTTTGCGTATTTTTGGTAGCGAAGATGACTGTAGGCGGCTTTATCAACAATTATCACAAGTAGGATTGCAGGATTATGCGTTGATCAGTAGTGTAAATAAAACTCCTCCTGTAGCAGAATATCGTTGTTATAGTCGTGTGCATCGTAAAGGACAAAGTACGATTCGTCGCACAGAAAAGTTCCTGAAGAGTATTGACAAATGGCGTGAAGGGATTCGTGAAGAAATGCAACAACGCCAACAAAATACACCTTATTTTCCACATGTACATTTAAAAAGTGCGAGCACAAATCAGTGTTTTATCTTGGCAATAAGAGTCAATAAAACCTCTCAGCCTCATATTGCTCAATTCAGTAGTTATGGATTAAGTAATAAAGCAACGGTGCCACACTTTTAACCTAATTTATAACCCTTTTTTCTAACTGGCTAAATTAACAAATGAGATCAAAGGGTTATAAATATGCTGTAAAAAAGGGTTTTTCTTTCAGATGCTCTTTAACAATTTGAAGAATCAATAAATTTTTATTAATATTCTTAGTTCAACATCGTATAGATGGCTTAGAAAAAAAACTTCGCAGTGGCAGGACTGACGATTACGTTCAACATCGTATAGATGGCTTAGAAAGATCTGTTTACCGCTTCATGCGCGACAAATTGGTTCAACATCGTATAGATGGCTTAGAAAATTTAGAAAGCGGAAAATTATTCATAAATGAAGTTCAACATCGTATAGATGGCTTAGAAAAAAGCGAAGTGTTTCAGGCGTTAATGAGTCTTGTTCAACATCGTATAGATGGCTTAGAAAGTAGAGCGTTTTGGCATAGATACCTCCATTACGTTCAACATCGTATAGATGGCTTAGAAAAAGCAATAAGCGCGCGGAATATGGAAGCCATAGTTCAACATCGTATAGATGGCTTAGAAATCTTTCCCTTGCGGTTGCGTTTGAAACCATTCGTTCAACATCGTATAGATGGCTTAGAAAACCTGAAGTGAATGAAAAAGGGCTTGCGTTAGGTTCAACATCGTATAGATGGCTTAGAAAAACATTGAGAGTCAAGTCAGGCTCACGTGGCAGTTCAACATCGTATAGATGGCTTAGAAATTGTGGGGTTTGCCTGTTTGTCCTGTGCCTTTGTTCAACATCGTATAGATGGCTTAGAAAATATCAACCCCCTTGATTTAATACATTAGATCGTTCAACATCGTATAGATGGCTTAGAAAATACTAAAGTTCGGGTGTAACAGAACTCCCGAGTTCAACATCGTATAGATGGCTTAGAAAAAGGTTTGGGTTCTTTCAAAATTTCTTTCTTGGTTCAACATCGTATAGATGGCTTAGAAAAGTCAACGGTCAGTATTCCGCGTGAAGAGATTGTTCAACATCGTATAGATGGCTTAGAAAAAGCACTTTTAGCACATGGGTTTCTCGCAACTGTTCAACATCGTATAGATGGCTTAGAAAACCATGGATATATAAAGCGTATAACTATCACGGTTCAACATCGTATAGATGGCTTAGAAATAATGCGATTGCTAGTGCATTGGTATATTGCTGTTCAACATCGTATAGATGGCTTAGAAAAATATTCGGCTGCGTCGCCGATTAAGCTGTAAGTTCAACATCGTATAGATGGCTTAGAAATTGCAGGGAATTGTCTATTAGCAAGCCTTAACGTTCAACATCGTATAGATGGCTTAGAAAATTGTCGCAGATAATCCTGCAGAAATAAGCTGGTTCAACATCGTATAGATGGCTTAGAAAAGTGCATCAAGCCCTTTTGCGCCAATTCCGCCGTTCAACATCGTATAGATGGCTTAGAAATTTCTAAATTGCCGAAAACAGATATAAAAAAGGTTCAACATCGTATAGATGGCTTAGAAACTTGAATACCTTGATTTTAATGCACCTGATATGTTCAACATCGTATAGATGGCTTAGAAATTGCAGGGAATTGGCTATTAGCAAGCCTTAACGTTCAACATCGTATAGATGGCTTAGAAATTATCCCAACAAGTCGGAAAAGGCGATTTAGCGTTCAACATCGTATAGATGGCTTAGAAATACAGGTGTCGTCTGTTGGTGATAAAGTAAGTGTTCAACATCGTATAGATGGCTTAGAAAAATAAACTGAGGATTAGTCATTGAATTCAAAAGTTCAACATCGTATAGATGGCTTAGAAAAATGTATTTTCGGAAATAAAAAGAGGCTAAAGGTTCAACATCGTATAGATGGCTTAGAAAGTAAACATACCAACCAAATCCTATGAACCAATGTTCAACATCGTATAGATGGCTTAGAAAAAGCAGATGGGGTAGAGTTGAAAATCTATTTGGTTCAACATCGTATAGATGGCTTAGAAAAAACTTGCAACCAGTGGACAAAATCAACGTTAGTTCAACATCGTATAGATGGCTTAGAAATTTTGGTAAAAAACTAAAACCTGTTTCGCCTTGTTCAACATCGTATAGATGGCTTAGAAAAGTTGAAGTTGTCACAAGTTGAAATTTAGAGAGTTCAACATCGTATAGATGGCTTAGAAATGATTAGAAGAATACCGTTTATTGGTTAAGGAGTTCAACATCGTATAGATGGCTTAGAAAATCAAGATTTCCATGCGTCCCTGAATGCCACCGTTCAACATCGTATAGATGGCTTAGAAAAGAAAAACAAACCTCAAGATTAAGTGATGAGAGTTCAACATCGTATAGATGGCTTAGAAATCTTACGATGCTAAACGATTTGAAAAATCAACGTTCAACATCGTATAGATGGCTTAGAAATAATTACCTTTGCCTCTTTCTATTAAAACAAGGTTCAACATCGTATAGATGGCTTAGAAATTTTTATGGATGTAATTTTGATGAAGTAGAAGGTTCAACATCGTATAGATGGCTTAGAAAGTCAGAGTGGCTTGATGGTAAAAAGATTAAAAGTTCAACATCGTATAGATGGCTTAGAAATCGTCTTTCACCTGCACGATGAACGTCTGATAGTTCAACATCGTATAGATGGCTTAGAAAAACTCTGGCGACGGCAACGACGGCGACAACAAGTTCAACATCGTATAGATGGCTTAGAAAAGTTGAAGTTGTCACAAGTTGAAATTTAGAGAGTTCAACATCGTATAGATGGCTTAGAAATGATTAGAAGAATACCGTTTATTGGTTAAGGAGTTCAACATCGTATAGATGGCTTAGAAATAATTACCTTTGCCTCTTTCTATTAAAACAAGGTTCAACATCGTATAGATGGCTTAGAAATTTTTATGGATGTAATTTTGATGAAGTAGAAGGTTCAACATCGTATAGATGGCTTAGAAAGTCAGAGTGGCTTGATGGTAAAAAGATTAAAAGTTCAACATCGTATAGATGGCTTAGAAATCGTCTTTCACCTGCACGATGAACGTCTGATAGTTCAACATCGTATAGATGGCTTAGAAAAACTCTGGCGACGGCAACGACGGCGACAACAAGTTCAACATCGTATAGATGGCTTAGAAATGGAAGAGCGTTGTTATCAACTTTCTTATCTAGTTCAACATCGTATAGATGGCTTAGAAATCACTCCAAAGAGGAAATTAATCGAATTAAAGGTTCAACATCGTATAGATGGCTTAGAAATTATAAGTGATCTTTTTTTCGTACTTATCTAAGTTCAACATCGTATAGATGGCTTAGAAATTCTCCTGTATCTCTGGAAAAAGGAAGTAATGGTTCAACATCGTATAGATGGCTTAGAAACTCGTTTAAATAGAACGCCTCCCACTTATCCCGTTCAACATCGTATAGATGGCTTAGAAATTTAAAATCGATTTTTACCGCAGTAGAGGTAGGTTCAACATCGTATAGATGGTTTAGAAAGTAAGCCAACACTTGCCAGTCTTCCGTCCAGCGTTCAACATCGTATAGATGGCTTAGAAATCAACAAGAGAAGATCTTGTTAAAGAGAAAGAGTTCAACATCGTATAGATGGCTTAGAAAGGTTATTGACAGAGCGAACTGGTTGGATAGATGTTCAACATCGTATAGATGGTTCATATCTGCTTAAATAAAGCTTATTATTTAAACATATTGAAAAAGTTAAATGTTATTTAATTTAGTTTAAACTGGATTTTAATATTTTTACACTTAGTTAAGGAGGATGTTGTGCGTAAGACACCTTATATTGCCTCTTCAGATTTAAAAACCATAATGCATTCTAAAAGAGCCAATATTTATTATTTAGAACACTGTCGAGTATTGTTAAATGGTGGACGAGTGGAATATGTGACTGATGAAGGTAAAGAGTCTTTATACTGGAATATCCCTATTGCTAATACTAGTTGCCTGCTATTGGGGAGTGGAACGTCTATTACACAAGCTGCAATGCGTGAACTATCAAAAGCAGGAGTGATGGTGGGTTTTTGTAGTGGCGGTGGTACGCCTTTATTCAATGGAACAGAAGCAGAAATTGGCTGTGAGTTTTTTAGTCCACAAAGTGAATATCGTCCTGTTATCTATTTACAACAATGGTGTCGTTTTTGGTTTGATGATGAAAAGCGGTTAAGCGTAGCCAAAACATTACAACAATGTCGATTATCTTTGTTAGAGGTTATTTGGGCTAAATTAGAATGGCATTATTCTGCTGAAAAACTCGCCGCACTTGTACAGCAATATCAACAAGAATTTACTCATGCAGAACATAGCCAAGCGTTGTTAGCATCAGAAGGGCGTTTAACGACTAAACTATATGCGCTCGCTAATCAGGCGACAATGAATGATCCTACTTTTAAACGCAGTGAGCGTGGTAATAGTATTGATGCAGTCAATCAGTTTTTAGATCATGGCAATTATTTAGCCTATGGCTTAGGCGCAACAGCTTGTTGGGTATTAGGATTACCGCACGGTTTAGCCGTATTACATGGCAAAACAAGACGAGGTGGTCTGGTTTTTGATGCAGCAGATATTATTAAAGACAGTATCATTTTACCGCAAGCATTTATTTCTGCACAAAATGGCGAGTCAGAAAAAGAATTTCGTCAAGCCTGTATCCAAAACCTTCTTCATTTTGGGGCATTAGATATTATTATTGATACGTTGAAACAACTTGCTTTACAGGGAGCGTCGGATGAATATTCTGCTAGTTAGTCAATGTCGGAAAAATGCGCTGACTGAAACTCGTCGCATCTTAGACCAATTTGCTGAGCGTTGTGGCGATTGTGTATGGCAAACGGCTATTACGCAAGCTGGGTTGGAAACTCTATATAAGATGTTGCGCCAAACTGCACGTAAAAATACAGCGGTCGCTTGTTATTGGACTCATGGTAAAAACAGGACAGAGTTATTATGGATTGTTGGTGATAAGCGCCAATTTAATGAGCAAGGGCGTGTACCGACGAATCGCACTCAGCGTAATATTTTACGTGTTGAAGATGAGGTGAATTGGAAAGATGCCTATTCTATTCAAATTTTGACCGCACTTGCTGCCTTGTTACATGATTTAGGCAAGTCGAGTGTTGGTTTTCAGAACAAGTTAATTAAAACAAAGAATGCTCCCAAAAAGGCTGATCCATATCGACATGAATGGATTTCTGCCCGCTTGTTTGAGGCGATGATCACTGGGTGTGAAACGGATCAGGATTGGCTTAAGCGGTTAGCTGATTGGGCTAAGTTTGAAGAGCAAAATCCTCACTGGCACGAAAATATTATTGAAGACGATATGGGAAAAGATTTCTCTGGTTTTGGTCATTTACCACCCATTGCTCAAGTGCTGATTTGGTTAATTACTTCTCATCACCGACTTCCATTTAGTCAGAATTTTTTCGTAGGTGGGCGAAATTATTTGAGGGATCTACGAGGTTGCTGCAAACGTGATTTTAATTCCTTTTTTAGTTATTATCGTCCGATAGAGCGTTGGGTGTTTAATGATTCACAGCATCCCACACCACAACATTTTTGGCAATTTGATACAATAGTGACACAAAGCCGTGCATGGCAGAAAGTGATGACTCGCTGGGCGAAAAAAGCACTTAATCATCCCGCCTTATTTTCCTCTTCCTACATTGAAAATCCTTTCGCCTTGTTATTAGCGCGTTTATCTTTAGTTGCTGGCGATCATTATTATTCTTCACAAGTGAGAAATACTGATTTAGGGGATAAAAAATGTATCTTATTAGCTAATACTGATGATGAAGGCAACGAAAAACAACGCTTAGATGAACATTTATTGGGAGTATGCCAGAGTGCAAGTCGATTTGCCCGTTTACTCCCTAAATTCAGCACAGAATTACCACATATTAAACAACATAAGCCTTTTGCTAAGCCTACAACAAGTCGTTTTGCTTGGCAGAATAATGTTGTTAATCTGGCAAAAAAAATACAAAAAAACAGTGAAACACAAGGTTTTTTTGGTGTGAATATGGCAAGTACAGGCTGTGGCAAAACCTTTGCTAATGCCAAGATGATGTATGCATTAAGTGATCCTGCTAAAGGAGCGAGATTAACGATTGCGTTAGGCTTACGTGTGCTAACCTTACAAACAGGTACTGCATTGAGTCAGCGTTTGGAATTACAGAATGCCAAGGAACAAGATTATTTAGCGGTGTTAGTGGGGAGTAGTGCAGTTAGAAAATTGTATGAGTTGCAGCAAGAGCGAGCACAGCAGCTAGCAGAACAGGGGAGTGAAAGTATCGAACAATGGTTCGAGAATATGACAGTTGCAGGTGCGACTTATATTGAAAGTGCGGTGGAAAATGAAGAAATTTCAGATTTTTTAACGAAGAAAGATCCAACAATGAAGAAATTACTGTATGCCCCACTCGTCAGTTGTACTTTAGATCATATTATTGCTGCATCAGAAAGTGTGCGAGGTGGGCATCATATAGTGCCGACATTGCGTTTGTTGACATCAGATTTAATTTTGGATGAGCCTGATGATTTTGGGCTGGAGGATTTACCTGCGCTCAGTCGTTTAGTGCATTTGGCAGGCTTGTTTGGTAGCCGTGTATTGCTTTCTTCTGCTACGTTGACGCCCGATTTTATCACGGGGCTATTCCGCGCTTATCAAGCAGGACGTCAAATTTATAACCAACAACAAGGCATTGTTGCAGAATTGCCCGTTTGTTGTGCTTGGGTAGATGAATTTCAGCAACAACAAATGGATTGTGGTAATGAGCAGATTTTTATGCAACAACATCAACAATTTGTCTTACAGCGTGCAGAAAATTTAGCTAAAAGTCCTGTGCGGCGCAAAGCCGAGATTTTGACTTTACCGTCATTATCACCTAATGAAAATGAAATGTTTAATTATCGATTATTAGCCGAACATTTATTGAAGAGTGCGGCAAAATTGCATAGTTTTCATGGGGAAATGGACAGTAAAAGTCAGAAAAAAGTCAGTATTGGTCTAGTGCGTTTTTCGAATATCACCCCTATGATTCCAATAGCACAAGCACTTTTGCAGCAGCAAGCACATGATGAATTGTCAGATTATTGCTTCCATCTGTGTTGTTATCATTCTAGACAATTATTATTATTGCGTTCTAATTTAGAAGAAAAACTTGATCGTTTATTAGATCGTCACGATCCACAAGACATATATCAACAACCTGAAATCATCTCTGCTTTAGCAAGTGATCCCGCTAAAAACCATGTATTCATTGTCCTGGGTAGTCCCGTCACAGAAGTTGGACGCGATCATGATTATGATTGGGCGATAGTTGATCCTTCTTCTATGCGTTCGATTATCCAGCTTGCAGGACGTGTCTGGCGACATCGTGCAGATAAAGTTGCAGAACAGCCAAATATGTATTTATTGCCGACCAACTGGCGAGGTTTGTCGCTAAAACGAAATTCTGATAAACCGATTTATCATCGCCCTGGTTTTGAAAGTGAGACAGATAAGCTGAGTTCGTATAAGTTAGCGCAATTAATTTCAGCAGCAGAACTATCACATATTCAAGCCACACCACGTATTGTGAAGCCAGCGAATTTACAACCGAGAGAAAGGTTAGCAGATTTAGAACATCAAGTTATCGCTAATTTATTGAATAATCCACGCGAAAATCATGTTAATTTGTATTGGGATCCTCGCTATACAAATAGATTATTGGCAAATTTACCTTTGATGACGCGTTTTCGACAAAGTCTGCCAGAGCAAGATATTGTCTGTAAATTCGATGATGACTCTGATTGGGGATTCTCGTTTTATGATATGGAGAATGTGAAACGAGATAATCTTAGTACTTCGTCTAATTTTGAATATAAACCACTACCTGACTGCCCACAAAGTATAGTGAAACCTTGGTTAAATCAGTCTTTAGAGGTTGCACTCGCGCAATTAGCTGAGGATTTAGAGTTAGATGATGTGAAAGCTGTCCCTGTTACCTATCTTAGTGTGTCCATTCCACTATATAATTTAAAATGGGATTACAATGAAATGCTGGGTTTTTGGGATACCAATAAGACTTTAATGTAATTGTTATAATTAGAAATAGCGCAATACAAATAGGATTGCGCTCTGTTTTTTAAGATGAAAGTGTCAGAAGTGCGGTGAGTTTTTGCAAAATTTCATCACTATGGATATTTTTCATACTGTCAGCAACAACATAATGTTGATTTTTGCCATAAGCACCAATAAGTCTGGGATCTGTCGCCCCATACAGTGTGATATTAGGTTTATCTAAGGCAGCACTTAAATGCGCCAATCCTGTATCGACTGAAACGATGGCATGAGCATTGACAATGTATTGGGCTAATTCTGATAGGCTCGATTTTGCTAGAATACGCGCAAGGGGTAAGTCTTGAGCAATATAATCTGCGCGTTGTTTTTCTAATGGATTTGACCAAGGTAGGTATACTGCTATACCAAGTGCAGTCAGTTTTTCTGCCAGTTGACGCCATTGTCGATCAGGTAGAAATTTATCTGCGCGTGTGGTGCCATGAAAGAATAACACATAAGGCTTTTCTGATACTTGTTGTGGAAAATGGCGCGCAATTGCATAGTCGCCTTGTGTTGTGGGTAATGAATAGCCTAAGCTTTGTGCAAATAATTGACGAATGCGCTCGACAGCATGTTGCTGATAGCTAATTGTGTAGTGTTTATCGTAAAACCAAGCCGCAATCGGTTCTCGTATAGAGTGGCGATCATAACCATGTTTACAACCATGCGCTAAACGTGTGGCGAAAAAAGCACTTTTGAATAAACCTTGAGTATCAATTACTGCATCATATTGTGTAGCTTGTAATAAAGAGCGGTAGTTTTTCCACTCATTTCTTGTTGCTGCCGTAAAAGGCGTCTTACGCCATCGACGTAGTGCAATAGGAATGACCTGTTTGACAGCACTGTGCCAATGTGGGATCTCTGCAAAGTTTTCCTCAACTACCCAGTCAAATGTTATATGCGGTATTGCACATTGTGCATCTGTTAAAGCAGGCAATGTGTGTAAGATATCGCCCATGGATGAGGTTTTAATCAAACAAACTTTCATACTTTACTTAGTAACTCAGTTAATTTTTCTAAGACCATTTCAGGTTGAATATCAATCAAACTTTGATGATAACCTTCTTCACTGTCTTTGCCTTTACGTACTTTAATTAAGCCACCTTCAATCAAGCGGATAATTACGGCTTGGTCAGATAAAGGCGGTGTATAAGTTGGACTTGTTGGACCATAAAGTGCAACTAAAGGGCGTTTAACTGCCGCGGCAATGTGCATTAATCCACTGTCGTTTGTAACGATAGCGGTACAATCTGCAATCAAATCTACCGCTTCATTTAACGATGTTTTTCCTGCTAGGTTGAGACAAAAATCACGTTTTTCAGGCGGTAAAGTTTGGCGGATTTGTTCGCCAACAGCCTCATCTTTTGCCGAGCCAAATAGTCGGATAGCATAACCTTGTTTAATCAACATATCAGCTAATTTAGCATAATGATAGTGAGGCCAGCGTTTTGCTGGACCAAATTCAGCACCAGGACAAAAACCAATAGCTGGGCGTTGTTGACAAAGTGCGGTTTGATTGTTGAATTTTTCCAGTGTAGTTGCTTGGTGTGTCGGATCAACTTGTAAGTAAGGTATAGGATAGACTAAGTGTTCTGCGCTCGGAACCATGCCTTTATCATAACCAAGTGCTGCATAACGTTGTACCATCATCGGATAGTCTTTTTTGTTACTGCGTAGATCATTTAAGAACATATAGCGGCTTTCCCCTTTCCAACCACGACGATGTGGAATTTTTGCGAAGAAAGGAATAAAGGCAGACTTAAGTGAGTTAGGCAGTACAATAGCCATATCGTATTGATTTCTTAGTGCTTTTCCCAAACGGTAACGATCACCCAAAGCAAAAGCACCATGTCCTAATGGCATCGTAATGGCTTGGCGTACTTCTGGCATACGGGCTAATAATGGTTTACACCAATCAGGTGCCATGACGTCAATATCACAATGAGGATATTGTTGTTTAAGTGTTTGATATAAACTATGTGACATCATCATGTCACCAACCCAAGACGGCCCAATCACTAAAATACGCATTATGATTCCATTAAGTTAGTCAAAAGAAGGTACTATTTTAATCTGCTTTATTAGGAAGAAAAATGTTTTTTCTTATTCATTTTGCTCTTTTAAGGCGAAATGACTTTCGCATTTACTTCAATAATTTCCCCGTTATCAAAAAATAAATGGATAGGATATTCATCGCCAATAGTAAGATCTTTTTCTGTATCAAAGACCATAATGTGTAATCCACCTCGTTTTAGTTCAGTGGTGCTTTGAGGTGGAATTGGAATACCAGTGACTTCGATCATTTTCCCATTTTGTGTACCGTGTAATTCTAAACGTGCCTTATCTTTACTTTGTACAATCGCAAGGTTCACTTCCTGCTCACTGTCATTACGCAGTTGCATAAAAATAGCAGTAGGTTCTCCTTTTTGCGCAGTAAAAATCACAGGCTGCTGTACACTTATTTTGGCAAATAATATTGTTGGTAAAAGAGCGGTACAAACTAAGGCAATTTTGTATAAGTATTTCATATTAACATCGCGTTATGTATAAATTATCCTCAGTATTATACGTGCTAAAAAGAAAAAATGCCGTGATAACTTCACGGCATTCGACATAAACTCAACTTTATATTTTAGCTTGTGCTCGCTTACCTAAAATCAAGGTGACTGAAAAGGCGATAGTAGCTGAGATCAGCATGCCAATAATATACATCACCAAGCTATCAGGCTTAATTGATGGAATACCTGGTAAGCCTGCTGCCCCTAAGGCGATTGCTTTGACATTAAAGAAGGCAATAAAAGCACTGGAAATCCCCGCTCCTGTCATAGCGGCAATAAAAGGATAACGATAACGTAAGTTTACGCCAAACATTGCTGGTTCTGTGATACCTAATAATGCACTGATACCTGAAGGTACAGCAATTCCGCGTACTTTTGGATCTTTCATGACAAATGCTGCTCCTAAGCAAGCGGCACCTTGAGCGATATTTGACATAGCGGCTATTGGGAAAATGAATGTACCACCAGTGCGTGCAATTTCGGCTAATAGCTGAGTTTCGACTGCAATAAACGTCTGGTGCATACCAGTGATCACAATTGGCGCATAAAGCGTACCGAAGATTGCGCCACCAACAAAGCCAAGTGTGTCATATAACCAAGTAAGACCACTACTAATTAAAGAACCTGCTTCACGTCCAAATGGACCGATAATAGTGAACGCTAATAATCCTGTAATAAATAAGGCAAAGAGTGGCGTAATTAAATTATCTAAGAAAGAAGGAACAACTTTACGCAAGTTTTTTTCTAGCGTTGCAAGTACCCAAGAAGCAATGAGTACAGGAATAACGGTACCTTGATAGCCAACACGCTCTATCTCAAGTCCAAAAATTTGCCAATATTGAATATTGCCATTCGCTAGCGTTAAGGCATAATTCCAGCCATCTGCTAAAGCTGGATGGACAAGTAACATTCCCAAGGCAGCACCCAAATAAGGATTACCTCCAAATTTTCGGGTCGCGGAGAAACCTAATAACACAGGTAAGAAAACAAAAGGCGCATTAGCAACAGTATTAATAAAATCAACTAAATGCGCAATAGCTGGGTAAAGATCAACGACATTTTTTTCCTCCACAAAGAAACCTTTTGCTGTCAGCATACTGTGGATACCCATTAATAAACCGCCTGCTACAATTGCAGGGATAATCGGGACGAAAATATCTGCCAAGCCTTTAACTGCACGTTGAAATAAGCCTTGTTTTTCATTGCCTGCAGCAGCGACATCAGCACTGGTCATATCGCCGATACCTAATTGTTGACTTAATTCGGTATACACTTTATTTACTGTTCCTGAACCAAAAATAATTTGGTACTGTCCAGCGACAGCAAATTGCCCCTTAACGCCTTCAATGTTTTCGATGGCTTCTTTATCAATTTTCGTTTCGTCAACGACAACTAAGCGCAAACGTGTTGCACAGTGTGCAGCTGCTGAAATATTCTCTTTGCCGCCTAATTTTTCAATGACTTGCTGAGCAATAAGTGGGAAGTTCATATGAGTCACCTTTTAATCCATAAATGTATTTAATCATCATTTTTTATTTTAACTAAAACGTTTTAGTTTTGAAACTGTAATTAACTAAAACGTTTTAGTTTTGTGTGATAGATCACATTTTTATTTATAAGGGAAGTACATTGTGTATAAAGTTATCAATCAACATAATGTAGTTGATTAAACCTTCATTAAGGCAAAATAGGAGATATTTTTATCAATATAGAAATAAGAAAGAGAAAGATTAATCACGATAAATAATTTCACAATCAATTTTAAGATTGTGTGTTTTTTCACCTTGTAACATTTTTTGTACCATTTCAAAAGTGTGTTTTGCAATAGTTTGGTGATCTTGTTTAATAGAATGAATGTGAAAAGGTAGTGCATTTAACAGAGCATGATCATCAAAAGTAGCTAAATGTAATTGACGATTGAATAACTTTTCCATTTGTTGATGTTCTGTGAGATAGTGTAGTACACCTTCTAGTAAGGTATAAGAGGCGGTAAAAATTGCATTTGGTAAACGCCCTAAGCGTTGTTGCAGGTCAGCTAACATTTGATAGCCTGATTCAGGCTGATAAGTGCGGTGTAAAATCCACTCATTTTTTGGTGTCACGTGAGCTTGTGTAAGTCCTGTTAAAAAGCCTTGTAAACGTGATTCACTAGGAGAAAGAGCTAATTGACCGCCAAAATAGAAGAATTCTTTAAGTTGATATTTTTGTATTAGATATTGAATCAGTTTTGCAATTTTATTTTGATCATTACTGATGATGTAAGGAAGATCCAGATTTGGTACATAGCGATCTAGCTGTAAAATAGGGGTTTGCTGTGCAATTTGTTGATAATAATACGGATCTTGATGTGTTGGAGCTGTAATCAAAAAATCAATTTGGCGATCCAATAAACGCTCAATAGCGAGTTTTTCTTGTTGTGGATTATCATCAGAACAAGCAATAACTAACTGTAAACCATTTTCGCGGCATTGTTTTTCTAACATTTTTGCAGTGTAAGCAAAACCATAGTTAGTTAAATCAGGAATAACCAAGCCAATGACATTAGAGCGTTGCATTTTCAGTGATTTTGCATAAACATTAGCGCGATATCCTGCCGTTTCTGCAATGTTTTTTACACGCTGACAAGTTTCAGGTTTGATCTTAAATTCTTCACCACGTCCATTTAAAATCATACTGACAGTCGTTGTTGATAAACCACTCAATGTGGCTATATCATTCAGTGTGACTCGTTTTTTGTGCGTGTTTTTTATCTTATTCACGATATAGTCCATTATGTAATCGAAATTGCGGGTAATTGTGCCACAGAAACCCGAATTGGGCGAGAACAGGTTATTTGGTTTTCACGTTGTTCAATAAAAAATCGTGATGTCATTACTTTTTCGCCATCATTGAGAAAAATTTCTATTACAGAGCGGTCAAAAAAGATCTCGACTTTGTTTAGTTGACTGATTTCGCAATGGCGTTGTGTACCAAAGGCTTGCATAATTTCAGTCTGTTTTGTCTGTGTTCTGTCTAAACTAAATAGCCCATTGCGATAGCTTATAATCAGCCTATGTTCAGCATTATTATTAAAAAAAGCCATTTCAAAATCTTGATTGTCAGGTTCAAACATTAAATAGGCGGTATCTAATCCTGCTATAATTTGTGGCTGTTGTATAGAAAATACTTGGCTTACACCTAATTGTGTATAAATTTGTGCAATAGGTCTTTGGTAGAGCCTATTTTGTTTTAAAGTCAATTGTCGTGGTAAGCTTAACATAGAATGCCATTGATAGTGATCGGTTGGATATGTTAAGTCAGGTAATCCAACCCAGCCATAAAGAATACCTTCACTTTGATAAACAGTTTGTGGTGCATAAAAATCAAATCCATAATCGAGTTCTTCAATATGTTCACTATGGAAAGTCATATTATGTAATTTACCGACAGCATAAGTTGCATGATAGTTGTTTTGGAAGCGGTGTGTTTCGCGTACTTTACCTTGTGGTGACCAAATAAAAATAGATTTATCTGCTAATTGGAATAGATCTGGACATTCCCACATAAAAACATGTTGGTTATCAAAATGGGTGAGAGACAGTTCTCCTAACAACTGAGGTGAGCTATCAATATTAGGCATTTCATATAACAACGCAGTACCCGTACCATTTTTTCGCTGTGCACCAAGAATAAAACAGATTTTACCTTCGGCCGTGATGAATGGTTTAGGATCACGTACATGTTCAGTGTAGCCTTCAGGTACTTGGCTGAGTAAACAACGTTTTTCAAGCAACTTACCGTCTTGAGTAAAAATAGCAATATTTTGATATGGAATCCGCTGATTTTCTTGGTTTCGTGTATTTCCTGTATAAAACGCGATAATATTATCTTGCCATAATATTGCACCGCCAGAATAGCAACCGTGTGATTCAAAGTGTTGATCGGGAATTAAGGGATCAGCATAAGTAAACTGTTGAAAGTTTTCGGTGATTAAATGCTGCCAATGTTTCATACCGTGTATGGCATCATAAGGAAACCATTGATAAAAGATATGGTAATTTTTGCCATCAAAAATTAACCCATTTGGATCATTTAATAAACCTGTATCGGCAGCCAAATGATAAGTTGGACGAAATTGTTTATCAGACAGGACTTGTTGGCGAATTTGATCTAACTCACCAGCAGATTGTGCATGTAGGCTTTTGTATTTGCCTTGGTTGAAAATATACATACGACACTCCGAAATTAGCCATCATGAGCTCATGTTATTGTGCAAGAAAGCGCTCTAATTCAATTCGAGTTGGCAAAGCTGACATTGCCCCTTTTGCAGTTGTAGCTAAAGCACCGCAGGCATTCGCTTGTCGGATAATAGGAATAAGTGCGGTTGAGGTTTGCCACGTTTCGACTTGAGAGAGTCCCGCTAATAAGCCACTAACAAAGGCGTCTCCAGCTCCTGTTGTATCTACTGGTTGTAATGCTTTACCTGCAATAATTTGGCTTTCGCCGTGTAAATGATAAGCTGCACCAGCTTTTCCTAAAGTCACAATAATCAGTTTTTCAGGATATTGGGTAGCGAGTGCTTGTGTTGCCTGTTCTAGACTGCTGCTATTAGTGAGTAAGATGAGTTCTTCTTCTGAAAACTTGAGTACATCAGCTTGAGCAATGACTTGGTTGACCACGCTTTTCATTTCATCATGACTTGACCAAAGTGATTCACGTAGATTTGGATCAAAAGAGAAAAAGCCACCTTTGTTTTTAATTCGCTGAATAGCTTCTAATGTCGTTTGACGAGAAGGGTTATGAATTAATGCAATTGAACAACAGTGTAACCAATCATTTTTTTGAAATTCAGGCAAGTCAGATACCTCTAAAAATTGATCTGCACTTGGGTTAACCATGAAAGTAAAACTGCGTTCACCATTCTCTAAAGAGACAATAACTGTAGAGGTCCGTTGCTGTGGATCTAATATCATTTGTTGTGTGCAGACTTTTTCATGTTGTAATGTTTCTTGCATAAAACGACCAAATGGATCATCACCTACACGGCCAATAAAGCCAGTATTACCGCCTAAACGTGCAATTCCAACAGCGACATTAGCTGGTGCACCACCAGGACAGCGCAAATAATGGTGCTGACCGTCAGGAATTAAATCAACAACTGCATCACCTAATACCCAAATCTTACTCATCGTGAATCCCCTTTACTGATTTTATAATTAATAATATTAACTAAAACGTTTTAGTTTTTCAATTTTGGTTTTAAAATTTGAGATCAAGATCAAATTTTGAAATACAAATAGGCAACTTTAAAAAGGTATGAAAAAATGCTATATTGTCCGCCGATTTTTTATCTTCATTTATCTGACAATATGGCAAATTATTACGAGATTACTCTGGCTCTTGCAGGTGTGTGCCAAGCTGCAAAATTAGTACAACAGTTTGCCCATAAGGGACAAGCTGATGAAGCAGCACTGAAAGCAAGTCTAAATACATTATTGCAAATGAATCCAGAAGATACATTAGCTGTCTTTGGTGGACATGAACAACATTTAAAACTGGGACTAGAAACTTTGCTTGAGCAAATGAATGGCAGTGGTTCTGATCTCAGTCGATATTGGATCAGTCTATTAGCATTAGAGGGGAAATTAAATAAAGATCCTAAAGCTAAAACTGAACTTGCGCGTCGTATTCAATATTTACCGACTCAACTTGAACATTATGATTTGCTTGATGAGCAAATGTTATCTACTTTAGCAAGTATTTATGTGGATGTGATTAGCCCATTAGGTCGTAAAATCCAAGTGACTGGCTCAACGCTTTATTTACAGCAGCCAGCTATGCATAATCGGATCCGAGCTTGTTTGTTGGCAGGAATTCGTTCTGCGGTCTTATGGAAACAAGTAGGCGGAACAAAATGGCAGATTTTGTTCTCACGTCGCAAAATTACTGCCATGGCAAAACAAATTTATTCTTCACTTTAATCATCTTATTTATGGAGCAAACCGCTATGCAACTTAACGCATTAACTGCACTTTCCCCTATTGATGGACGCTACCAAGAGAAGGCAAATTCATTACGTCATATTTTTAGTGAATTCGGCTTATTAAAATTTCGTGTTACTGTTGAAGTGCGTTGGTTACAAAAATTAGCAGCAACTCCACAAATTCAAGAAGTGCCTATATTATCGAAAGAAGCAAACGATTACCTTAACCACATAGTTGATCATTTCAGTTTGCAAGATGCAGGGCGAATTAAGGAAATTGAACGCACGACTAATCATGATGTGAAAGCAGTTGAATATTTCTTAAAAGAAAAAAGTGAAGCTTTATCTGAACTTGCAAAAGTGAGTGAGTTTATTCATTTTGCTTGTACTTCAGAAGATATTAACAACCTTTCACATGCCTTAATGTTAAAGACAGCGCGTGAAGAAGTTATTTTACCAGAGTGGCAAAAATTAATTGATGACATCAGTGCACTTGCACAGGAATATAAATCTATTCCATTACTTTCGCGTACACATGGACAGCCTGCATCACCTTCAACAATAGGCAAAGAAATGGCGAATGTCGTATATCGTTTAAAACGCCAATTTAAGCAATTACAACAAATTGAGATGCTAGGTAAAATTAATGGAGCAGTGGGAAACTATAATGCTCATTTGTCAGCCTATCCTGAAATTGATTGGCATAACTTCAGTCAGGAATTTGTAACATCATTAGGTTTAACTTGGAATCCTTATACGACACAAATTGAACCACATGACTATATTGCAGAATTTTTTGATAATGTGGCGCGTTTTAATACGATTATTATCGATTTTGATCGTGATTTGTGGGGATATATTGCATTAAACCACTTTAAACAACGTACTATTGCAGGTGAAATTGGTTCGTCAACAATGCCACATAAAGTGAATCCAATTGATTTTGAAAATTCAGAAGGTAATTTAGGCTTAGCAAATGCAGTCATGGCACATTTAGGTGCGAAATTACCTATTTCACGTTGGCAACGTGATTTAACAGATTCGACAGTATTGCGTAATTTAGGGGTCGGACTGGGTTATTGTTTGATTGCTTATGCTGCTACTCGTAAAGGGATCAGTAAATTAGAAGTCAATGAGCAACATTTACTTGATGAATTAGATCAAAATTGGGAAGTACTTGCAGAACCAATTCAAACAGTCATGCGCCGTTACGGTATTGAAAAACCGTATGAGAAATTGAAAGAGCTTACTCGTGGTAAACGTGTCGATGCCGTAGCTATGCGTGAATTTATTGAGACGCTTGACATTCCAGTTGAAGAAAAAAGACGTTTACAGCAAATGGCACCAGCAACTTATATTGGCGCGGCAATTGAGTTAGTTGAAAAATTATAATTGGATTAAATTTTAATCATATTTATTTTTTTAAAGTTAAATAATTTGTTTTAAATTTAAACTGAATTAAAAAGGCTATGTGAATAATCCATAGCCTTTTTTCGTTATTTTAAATAAATTAAATTAATTCACTTATAAAAAATAAAAAAATGTTGCAGTCAATATTGTTTGTTAATTCATCAATTGTTGATTGAATTGCTATATGTGTGAATTAAATCACATAAAATACGATTTTTTTTAAAGCATTTTTTTTTAATTACTTTAATATAACATCTCATTAACATTAATGAGTAAATGTATATTATTTATGCAATTTAATTTTGTTTTTAAATAATTACTCAAAAATAGTTATATGGATTTTTAATATGTTAATTTGATATTTTAATCAAATTTATCTATAGGATTTTTTTATGGTTTTCTTTTTAAGCATTCTTCCGATTGCGCTATTAATTTACTTAATGGTAAAACGTAATAGTTTACCTTCCTATATTGCTTTGCCAATCATTGCAGTATTAACTTATCTTTTACAAGCATTTTACTTTGGTACAGATTTAACGCGTTTAAATGCAAATGTTATTGCTGGTTTAATTGCGACTCAAACACCAATCACGATCATTTTTGGAGCAATTTTATTTAATCGTATGATGGAAGTGTCTGGTAGCACAGATATACTTCGTAAATGGTTAGCTAATATTAACCCCAACCCCGTTGCTCAAATCATGATTATTGGCTGGGCATTTGCTTTTATGATTGAAGGTGCCAGTGGATTTGGTACGCCTGCGGCAATTGCGGCACCTATTCTAGTTGGTTTAGGTTTTAAACCTCTACAAGTTGCTATGCTTGCATTAGTGATGAATTCGGTGCCAGTTTCTTTTGGTGCAGTAGGTACACCAACATGGTTTGGTTTTGGTGCATTGGGGTTAAGTGATGATGTGGTACTGGAATTAGGGCAAAAAACGGCATTTATTCATTTTATAGCGGCGTTTGTTATCCCTCTATTAGCGTTACGTTTTCTCGTAACTTGGAAACAAATCAAACAAAACCTTGTATTTATTTATATTAGTATCCTTGCTTGTACGATACCTTATTTCCTATTAGCACAAATAAACTATGAGTTCCCATCGTTAGTAGGTGGTGCGATTGGTTTACTTGTTTCAATTTTCATTGCTAATAAAGGTATTGGTATCAGTAAAGGAGATAATACGGATGTGCAGCTGGAAAACGTGGCATTTAGTCAAGTATTCAAAGCACTTTTCCCAACAATGATGTTAATTGCTATCTTAATTGTGACACGTATTCATCAGTTAGGTATTAAACAATTGTTAAATGATGCAACAACTTGGTTCTCAGTTTCACTGGGTGGATTAGGTGAGTTTAAAGTCAGTCAAGCTCTCATCTTGTCGTTAAATAATATTTTAGGACAAGGGATTAGTGAAAGCTATAAGACGCTTTATGTACCATCTCTTATTCCATTTATTGTGACAGTGATTATCTCTATTTTTGTATTCAAATTGAATAGTGAGAAAACTAAGAATATTGTGTCAACAACTTATCATCAAACTAAAAAGCCCTTCTTTGCCTTATTAGGTGCATTAGTTATGGTAAAATTAATGCTAGTAGGCAATGATAATTATGATTCTATGGTCATTACTATCGGTAAAACCTTTGCTGATGTAACGGGTGATAAGTGGGTTTATTTCTCTTCTTATTTAGGTGCAATTGGTGCTTTCTTCTCTGGTTCAAATACCGTATCAAATTTAACTTTCGGTGGTATTCAGTTATCTATTGCAGAAACAACAGGTATGTCAGTTCCACTTATTTTAGCGCTACAGTCTGTGGGGGGCGCGATGGGTAATATGGTGTGTTTGAATAACATTATTGCAGTGTGTACTGTATTAAATGTGAGTAATCAAGAGGGTACGATCTTAAAACGCACGGTTGTACCTATGTTCTTATATGGCGTAATTGCAGCATTAGTTGCGGTCGTTATTTACTAATCTGTTGTTGTGATACTGTCATACATAGCTAACTTGTATAAAGTTAGCTATGTACTATTTTTTTGGAGTAATCAAAAATGAATGTCAATTTTTATGTAACTTGTATTGCTGATGCATTGAAATCGAATGTGGCAAAGCAAACAGTACTTCTTCTTGAACGGCTTGGCTGTCAAATTACGTTTCTAGAACAACAAAGTTGCTGTGGACAACCTGCGATTAATAGTGGCTATGTGACTCAAGCGATCCCCGCAATGAAAAATTTAATCGAAACCTTTGAGGTTAATGACTATCCTATAGTGGCACCAGCAGGTTCTTGTGTATATGCCATTACAACTTATCCAGAGTATTTAAAAGATGAACCAGAGTGGGCTGCTCGCGCACAGAAAGTTGCGGATCGTTTTTATGATTTAACAGATTTTATTGTAAATAAATTAGGTATCGTTGATGTAGGTGCAAAATTAGAAGGTAATGCAGTTTACCATCCCTCTTGTAGTTTATTTCGTAAACTAGGTGTGAAAGACGAGCCCTTAAAACTGTTGCAAAATGTGAAGGGGCTAAGTTTATTGCCTATCCACAACCAAGAAACTTGTTGTGGTTTTGGTGGAACATTCTCTGTAAAAATGGCTGAGATTTCAGGTGAGATGGTAAAAGAAAAAGTACAACATATTATGGCAGTCAAGCCTTTGTATTTAATTGGAGCAGACGTAAGTTGCTTAATGAATATCGGCGGTAGGATGAAGCGAGAAGGGCATAATGTAAAAGTCATGCATATCGCTGAAGTGTTAATGAGTCGATAAAGGAGAAAATGATGTCAATAAAAACAAGTCACCTTCAATTTAAGCCACGTATTAATGAAGAGATTCAAAATGAGATTATGCGTAAAGCTGTTGTTATGGCACAAGAGCGTATTGGCGCTAATCGTCAGAAAATGGTGGAGGAGCTCGGGCACTGGGAAGAATGGCGCGATTTAGCAAAAGAGATCCGTAATCATGTAATTGAAAATTTAGATGCCTATTTATTCCAACTTTCAGAAAAAGTTACTGAAAATGGTGGACATGTTTATTTTGCAGCAACGGCTGAAGAGGCGACTAACTATATTAAACAGGTCGCTAAAGCGAAAAATGCAAAAAAAATTGTGAAGTCAAAGTCAATGGTGACTGAAGAAATTGGCATGAACCATGTTCTTGAGGCAGAAGGGATAAAAGTTATTGAAACTGATCTTGGTGAATATATTCTTCAAGTAGCTGAAGATAAGCCATCGCATATTGTTGTTCCTGCTATTCATAAAGATCGTCATCAAATTCGTAAAGTGTTAGCAGAAAAGTTAGGTTACACAGGGTCTGAAACACCAGAGGAAATGACATTATTTATTCGTGAAACGATACGTAAAGATTTCTTAGAAGCAGATATTGGTGTAAGTGGGTGTAATTTTGCAGTAGCAGAAACGGGCAGTGTATGTTTAGTTACTAATGAAGGAAACTTGCGTTTAGCAACATCATTACCGAAAACACATATTGCGGTAATGGGAATGGAACGTTTAGCTCCAACTTTTAAAGAAGTTGATATTTTAATTACTTTATTGGCACGAAGTGCAGTAGGGGCTCGTTTAACAGGCTATAATACGTGGTTAACTGGTCCACGTTTAGCTGGTGAGACAGATGGACCTGAAGAATTCCATTTAGTGATTGTGGATAACGGTCGTTCGAAAATGCTGGGATCAGAATTTCGTGATGTTTTACGTTGTATCCGATGTGGCGCCTGTTTGAATACTTGTCCTGCGTATCGCCAAATTGGTGGACATGGTTATGGTTCGATTTATCCAGGTCCAATTGGTTCAGTGATTTCACCTATTTTAGGTGGCTATGAGGAATTTAAAGATCTGCCTTCTGCTTGTTCATTATGTACAGCATGTAATCAGGTTTGCCCTGTTAAAATACCACTGGCAAATTTATTATTAAAACATCGTCGTAATATTGCTGAGTCAGGTATGAATCCTGTCGTAGAACGTTTATCTGTGAAGGCATTTACTGTTGCGAATAGCCATCCAAATCTATGGAAGATTGGTGTGAATATCGGTGCTAAAGTTGCAAAGTTAGCTATTCGTGATGGAAAAATGCCGATTCAAGTTGGGGCGGTTGCAGAGTGGAGTAAGGCTCGTGATTTACCTGATGCTGAAGGTGAAAGTTTCCGTTCTTGGTTCAAAAATCGTTAATTGGTAAGGAATTTCTATGTTAGATCAACAAAATAGACAACAGTTTTTGGATAACCTTGCACAACAACTTGGACGGGAGTTTCGTTCTACTGTTACAGGAAGTTATTTGCAATTGAACAATTATCCTACAACGCGGTTAACAGAATTGAGTATTGATGAACGTTGTGAAGCATTCGTTGAATTTGCTACACAAACGATGTTAGTTAATTGCAAAATGACGACCCCAGAACATGCTAGTACAGATATATTAGCTTTATGTAAACAATATGGTGGTGGTCCAGTTATATTGAATGACGATGTACGTTTAGTGGGCTTAGGTATCACATCAGCTATACAAACACAATATGAAACACATATTTGGGCAGAAAACTCTGCGGAAACAAACCGCACTTTTGCGAACAGCGCGAATATTGGTATTGTATTTGCTGAATATGGTCTAACGGAGTCAGGTGGGATTGTGCTTTTTTCTAATGCACAATCAGGTCGTTCTGTTAGCTTGTTGCCCAAAGTCTCTATCGTTGTATTGAAAAAAAGCACTATTTTGCCACGTGTTGCACAGTTGTCAGAGATTTTGCATCAAAAAGCAAAGTCGGGGGAGCGTATGCCGTCATGCGTAAATTTGATTGCGGGACCAAGTTCCACCGCTGACATTGAACTGATTAAAGTTGTTGGTGTACATGGCCCTGTTGCAAAGGCTTATTTGATTATTGATGATACTAAATAGATATCAAACATGATAAAACTGCGGTCATTCTAGTAAAATTTTATCAATGATAGGTGTTGTGATATAAATAATGGAGGCAAAATGGCCTCCATTTTGTTTACAGAATCATTTTGACGAGTTTATCTGCCTTAATACGAGCAAATTTTTTCAGTAGTTTTTGTACAGGTGCTGGATATTGTTTCATTTCATCTAACTCAGAATAATGTTTTAGCACAGTTGTATGCTGGCGAATACAGGTTAACTCTTGCTCAACCTGATCGCGTAATTGCTGTTTTGGATCATGAATAAATAAGCCATTTTCTGCATCTAAACGCCATGCACGAGGATTAAGATTATTTCCAGTCAATAAGATATAATCTCGGTCGACCCAAACACCTTTTAAGTGATAGGAATTCTCACCATCTTTCCAAGTCCGTATCGTTAATAGTCCTTGATTAATTTCATACTCAAATTTTTTGCTAAAGCGACGCAAATTGCTTTCATATAAATAAGGTAATGCAGCTGCCATTTTGAAGGGTTCTGAAGGTGGAATATAGAAGTCATTGGCTGTTTTATCACCTACAATAATTTCCACTTTTTTACCTTTATTGAGTAAGCGACGGATCTTTTGTTGTAATGTACGTGGAAAGTTGAAGTAAGGTGTACAAATTACTAATTCTTGTTCAACAATTTGAAAGAGATCTTCTATTGTTTGATTTAAGCGATTGTTATATTTACTTAAACCGAATAAGACAGAAATGCTGAGTTGCTCCTCTGTTTCTTCTAATAATTTAGCTCCTTTTAATGCATATTGTGCTTCAAATGCCAATGTTTTACGAAATTCTTTAATGGCTGGACGAATATCTTTTGTTGCTGGGCGGTGCACACTATCCAAAGGATAAACCGCATCTGGGTTTAATAAATACTTTTGTATGAAACAAACGATTGTATCCGCTAATTCTGGGTGAGTAATTTTATGATAGCGGTCATAGCGATATTTATTTGATTGGTGTAGATAGACATTATTAATGCTTGCACCACTGTAAAGCACCGTATTATCAAATACAAAACCTTTAATATGTAATACACCAAAGACTTCACGAGTATTAATTGGTACACCAAAAAACATATTTGGATCATTTGCTAGTTGATATTTCGCTCGTTCATCACTATACCAATCTGCATTAGTGGCGCTCTTTTCTGCACCAAGTAGGTTGCGTTGTGCTCGATGCCAATCAATTAGGATTTTGACATCAAGAGCGGGGTTATCTTGTTTAGCACGATAGATTTCATCTAAAATTTCCTGCCCTGCTTCATCATGCTGCCAATAAAGTGCAGTGATATAAATACGTGATTTTGCTTGTTTGATAAGCTGAATAATCTGGTTTTTAAATGTGGATGGATGATAAAGAAACTCCACTTGTTCAGCTTGTAACGGTAAACAGAATAAACGATTGATATTTTGTTTTGCTCGTTTGGTTTTGTTTATCAACATAAAAATCATTCTCTTTAAGTTTGATTAGCTCGCTAGTTTACAATATTTAATATGGAACTTGGTAGCAAAATACAGTTTTTTCGTTATAATGCTCACACTTTATCGCAAAGTAGGGCTTTTTTTGCCTAACTTTACCCTTCTAACAAGCAAACTGGCACATCAAAATGAGCAATAAGACAAAGTCACCTGTTTTTCAACAAACACCTCATAAAAAATTTAATGAGCGTATTGTAGGCGAAAAAATTGAAAAAAATACACCGCACTTCAAACATCAAACACAAGAAAATCGCGCTAAAAAAAAGCATGATAGCTTTCATTCTACACATAAATTACAAACAAAAATGAGCAGTTCTCGTCATACTCAAAAAGTAGAGCAACGCATTTCAGAAACAACCTTACGAACAGCAAATGGTATTGATGGGAAAGTAAAGGTTGTTGTAAAAAGTTCTGTTATGAGTGATAAAGCTACTGAGAAAAAAACTGGGCCTCTTTCACCTCGTGCACCAGAGAAGATCAAAAAAAATCGATCAGAGGAAATGAAAGTATATGGTGAAAATGCTTGTTCTGCATTATTTATTCAACGCCCAGAGAGTATTGTACGAGTTTGGACAACAGTAGAAATGGCGAAAAAGAGTGGTGAGTTATTCAGTTATTTAGCTGCAAATAAAAAAGTCTATCATGTAGTAGATAATAAGGAATTAACGCTAGTAAGTGGTACAGAGCATCATGGTGGAATCTGTATGCTCGTGAAAAAAGCGAGACCATTTACTCTATCAGGTTATTTAGATATTCCTCGTAAACAAGACTGTTTAGTAATGATTGATGATGTACCAAATGCACATAATATTGGCGGTATTGTTCGTACTTGCGCAGTGTTTGGTGTTAAAGGTCTTATTGTCGAGCGTCAATTTGCTGACAATTTAAACTCATCAGCTGCCGTGCGAGTTGCAGAAGGGGGAATGGAATATATTCGTGTATTAGAAACAGATTATGCCGATAAAGCATTAAAACAGCTTCGCCAAGCCGGATATCAAATTGTACACCTTTCAACTAGTAAACAAGCTAGTACATTCAATAAAATTAAGTTAGCTCATAAAGTGGTTTTTGTGGTCAGTGAAAGTGGAAAAACATCATTAGCAGAACAGGAAGATGAAAAAGTCATTTTGTCGTTAAGTAATCCACTCAATGCAGAATTGAATATTGCCGTTGCGACAGGAATTTTGTTAGCAAAATGGGATGAAAGTCTAAATTAATTTTCTATGTATTGTATTAGTTAAATTTTAGTCTATGATATATTAGTAGGCAAATAAAAATCCCCAGTTAATGCTGGGGATTTTTTTGTTTGAAACTATATAAAAAGTATTACCAACCTTTTACAACACCGTCATTAAAATGTTTAACGGCTTCTTGATAAACTTCTTCACTTTGGAATGCTTTTACGAAATCTTTGATAACTTCATTATCTTTGTTATCTTCACGTGCTACAACTAAGTTAACGTATGGAGAGTCTTTATCTTCCACAAAAATACCATCTTTTTCGCGAGTTAAACCATGTTGTCCTGCGTAAGTATTGTTGATTATAGCAAAATCAACATCATCTAATGCACGTGGTAATAATGATGTTTCTACTTCTTGAATGGTGATATTTTTTGGATTTTCTACGACATCAATTGAGGTTGAGAATAAATTATTTGAATCTTTTAATTTTATCACACCTTGTTTTTCTAAAAGTAGTAATGCACGGCCTAAGTTACTAGGGTTATTTGGTACTGCAACAATAGCACCCTCTCTTAGTTCAGAGATGTCTTTAATTTTTTTAGAATAAGCGGCGATTGGGAAAACAAAAGTATTACCAACAACAGCTAATTTATAACCACGTTGTTCTACTTCTTTATCCATATATGGTTTATGTTGGAAAGCATTTATATCTAAATCGCCTTTTGATAGTGCTTCATTCGGTTGAGTATATTCAGTGAACTCAATGAGTTTTACATCAATATTGTATTTTTCTTTTGCAATACGAGCGGCAACTTCCGCAACTTGAGCTTCTGCACCAGACATGACACCGAGTGTTAATTTACGTGCAGGCTCTTGAGCTGGAGTAGTTGTTGCGGTAGGTTTGTCATCTTTACAACCTGCTAATGCAACTGCCGAGAAAATGGTCGCTAGACCTAAAAGTTTTGTTAATTTCATAAGTAATCCTCTAAAAGAAAGATGTTGTGTAAGTTGTATAGTTAATTAGCGATGATCAAAACGCTCAGCTAAGTGGTCACCCAATTTTTGGCTTAACATTACGATCAGAACGATAATAATTGTTGCGATCCATTTCACATAGACCATATTACGGTGTTCTCCATAAGTAATCGCAAGATTACCCAAGCCACCACCACCAACAGCGCCCGCCATTGCAGAGTAACCGATTAAAGCAACTAAGGTTAGCGTTATACCGTTGATTAAAATAGGGATAGATTCTGGCAAATAGTATTTAGTGACGATTTGCCAATTAGTCGCACCCATTGATTTCGCAGCTTCTGTTAAACCACTTGGAATTTCAAGAAGTGCATTCGAAGTCAATCTTGCAAAAAATGGAATTGCAGACACACTCAATGGAACGATTGCTGCTGTTGTACCAAGTGTCGTACCGACAATTAAACGTGTAAAAGGTAATAAAATAATGAGTAAGATGATAAAAGGAACTGATCGCCCTATATTAATAACCACATTTAATACTTGATGCGCACGACGATGCTCTAAGATCTCACCTTTGCCTGTTAAAAACGCAAGGAATCCTATTGGGAGACCAACAATAATGGCAAATAATGTTGCAACAAATCCCATATAAAGAGTTTCTAGTGTAGAAAGCCCAACAAGTTCCCAAATTCTTAGTGTCATTTCTCGGGTAAAATCTGCCCATAATTGATCAAACATAACCTAATACCTCAACTTTTACATTATGTTCCATTAAATAAGCTTTTGTTTTTGTAATAGCTTCATCATCTCCTTCCATTTCTGCAATAACAAAGCCAAATTTAACACCGCCAGCGTAGTCAATTTGTGAAGTTAAAATACTTAAGTCAACACCAAACATCTTTGAAGCTTGTGAGAGTACTGGGGCATCTACTGTTTGTCCCGTGAACTCAAATTGTACAATTGGCCAAGAGTTTGTATGTCTAGGTGTATCTGATAGTTTTTCCATATATTCTTCTGGTAAGTTAATATGGAAAGTTGATCGAATAAATTCTTTTGCCAGTTGAGTTTGTGGATTAGAAAAAACTTCACTTACAGACCCTTGCTCAATTAATCGTCCTTTATCAATTACAGCAACTTTATCACAAATGCGTTTAACAACTTCCATCTCATGCGTAATTAAAAGGATGGTGATACCTAAAGTGCGGTTGATTTCTTTTAATAAATTTAAAATAGATTGTGTTGTTGCAGGGTCTAAAGCACTAGTTGCTTCATCACACAAAAGAACTTTAGGTTCACTAGCAAGTGCGCGTGCAATTGCTACACGTTGTTTTTGACCGCCTGATAAGTTAGATGGATAAGCATCCTTCTTATCAGCCAAACCAACAAGTGCTAATAATTCATTGACTTTGCTATGAATTTTTTCTTTTGGTGTATTTTCTAATTCTAATGGTAATGCCACATTACCAAATACTGTACGTGATGTAAGCAAATTAAAGTGCTGAAAGATCATGCCAATATTACGTCTTTCATGAACTAATTCAGTATTTCTTAACTGAGTTAAATCTTTTCCATCGACAATAACTGAGCCAGTTGATGGTGCTTCAAGTAAATTAACACAACGGATTAACGTACTTTTTCCTGCGCCAGATGCACCGATAACACCGCAGATTTGTCCTTTGGGTACATACAAAGAAACATTATCAAGTGCAGTGAGTTTTTTGCCTGAAACATCAAAAATTTTACTAATATTTTCTAGCTTAATCATATAAGCCCTTTTATTTTATTGTTCTTTATAAATAAGATTGGTTTTTTATTTTAGACGTCTAGATTTCCATGTCAATATGTAATCAAAGATTTTTTATCATTATTAGTTATAAAATAGAATCAATAGAGAGTTTATTTGATAAGGCTCATAATAAAAGAGATAATTTATCTATAGCTAATTAAGAAGGATTGGGAAAATGAGAAAAGCGATTTTTTTAGATCGAGACGGTACATTAAATATCGATCATGGTTATGTTCACGAAATTGATCAATTTGAGTTTATTGCTGGTAGTATTGAAGCGTTACAACAACTTAAACAAATGGGATATTTGTTAATTTTAGTGACTAATCAATCTGGTATTGCTCGAGGCTATTTTTCAGAAGAACAATTTTTACAGCTCACCGAATGGATGGATTGGTCACTTGCTGATAGAGGAGTGGATTTAGACGGTATTTATTATTGCCCACATCATATTGATGGAAAGGGGGAATATAAACAAGAGTGTGATTGTCGTAAGCCTAAGCCAGGAATGCTATTACAAGCAATCAAAGAGTTGGATATCGATCCTATAAAATCTATTATGATCGGCGATAAAATAGAGGATATTTTAGCGGGTAAAAGTGCTAATATTGCAACAACGGTTTTAGTTAGAACAGGAAAACCAATTACTCCAGAAGGCAAAAAATTAGCAAACTATGTAGTAGACTCTATTACTGAGTTGCCTAAATTGTTAAATAGATTAAAAAACTAACAATTGGTGTTTGGTATTTGTACTTTGTGTTCTAAGAATAATTTTTTTCTAAAAAATTTTAAAAAAAAGTATAAAAAGGGGTTGCGCGATATTTATTTTTGCCTATAATACGCGGCACACAACGACGCGACGTTGTATGGGATAAGAGATTACAAGTTGCGTCGTTGTTTTGTTCTTTAACAATTTATCAGACAATCTGTGTGGGCACTTGTTGATTGATTTCATTTTGAAAAAAATTTTAATTATTGAAGTCTTAATAGGTGCTTATAACTGAAAATTCATACTGATTTAATATTAAGAGTTTAATATTAAATAGAAGTGTAAACTTTAGCTAAGCAGTTTATTGAGCGATTGAACTTTGAATTGAAGAGTTTGATCATGGCTCAGATTGAACGCTGGCGGCAGGCTTAACACATGCAAGTCGAACGGTAGCAGGAAGAAAGCTTGCTTTTTTTGCTGACGAGTGGCGGACGGGTGAGTAATGCTTGGGAATCTGGCTTATGGAGGGGGATAACTGTGGGAAACTGCAGCTAATACCGCGTATAATCGAGAGATGAAAGGGTGGGACCGTAAGGCCACTTGCCATAAGATGAGCCCAAGTGGGATTAGGTAGTTGGTGGGGTAAAGGCCTACCAAGCCTGCGATCTCTAGCTGGTCTGAGAGGATGGCCAGCCACACTGGGACTGAGACACGGCCCAGACTCCTACGGGAGGCAGCAGTGGGGAATATTGCGCAATGGGGGGAACCCTGACGCAGCCATGCCGCGTGAATGAAGAAGGCCTTCGGGTTGTAAAGTTCTTTCGGTGATGAGGAAGGGGTATTATTGAATAGATAATATCATTGACGTTAATTACAGAAGAAGCACCGGCTAACTCCGTGCCAGCAGCCGCGGTAATACGGAGGGTGCGAGCGTTAATCGGAATAACTGGGCGTAAAGGGCACGCAGGCGGACTTTTAAGTGAGATGTGAAATCCCCGAGCTTAACTTGGGAACTGCATTTCAGACTGGGAGTCTAGAGTACTTTAGGGAGGGGTAGAATTCCACGTGTAGCGGTGAAATGCGTAGAGATGTGGAGGAATACCGAAGGCGAAGGCAGCCCCTTGGGAATGTACTGACGCTCATGTGCGAAAGCGTGGGGAGCAAACAGGATTAGATACCCTGGTAGTCCACGCTGTAAACGCTGTCGATTTGGGGATTGGACTTTATGTTTGGTGCCCGAAGCTAACGTGATAAATCGACCGCCTGGGGAGTACGGCCGCAAGGTTAAAACTCAAATGAATTGACGGGGGCCCGCACAAGCGGTGGAGCATGTGGTTTAATTCGATGCAACGCGAAGAACCTTACCTACTCTTGACATCCTAAGAAGAGCTCAGAGATGAGCTTGTGCCTTCGGGAACTTAGAGACAGGTGCTGCATGGCTGTCGTCAGCTCGTGTTGTGAAATGTTGGGTTAAGTCCCGCAACGAGCGCAACCCTTATCCTTTGTTGCCAGCGATTTGGTCGGGAACTCAAAGGAGACTGCCAGTGACAAACTGGAGGAAGGTGGGGATGACGTCAAGTCATCATGGCCCTTACGAGTAGGGCTACACACGTGCTACAATGGTGCATACAGAGGGCGGCGAGACGGCGACGTTGAGCGAATCTCAGAAAGTGCATCTAAGTCCGGATTGGAGTCTGCAACTCGACTCCATGAAGTCGGAATCGCTAGTAATCGCAAATCAGAATGTTGCGGTGAATACGTTCCCGGGCCTTGTACACACCGCCCGTCACACCATGGGAGTGGGTTGTACCAGAAGTGGATAGCTTAACGGAAACGAGGGCGTTCACCACGGTATGATTCATGACTGGGGTGAAGTCGTAACAAGGTAACCGTAGGGGAACCTGCGGTTGGATCACCTCCTTACCTAAAATGGGATGACAGCAAGTGTTCACACAGATTGTTTGATGAATTGTGTAAAAAGAAGGTAAAGCTTATCAAGATAAAATTGATAAGTAATGGCAAAGCGGAAAGCATCTTTAAATGTTGTCCCCATCGTCTAGAGGCCTAGGACATCGCCCTTTCACGGCGGTAACCGGGGTTCGAATCCCCGTGGGGACGCCATCTGAAGATGATTTTTATTGTCTATTAGTTCTTTAAAAAATTGGAAACAAGCTGAAAAACTGAAGAGACTTTCAAGTTTATTGCTTTGTATTTAGAAGTAAGTAATGTAAATATAAAGTGATGAATAACATGAAGTCTGAGTAGAAAAAATCTTGACTGAGAAAAGGCAGTCAAGTGTTTAGTAGTTAATAGCAACATTAAGTATAGAAAAGTACTTGAGGTTGTATAGTTAAGTGACTAAGCGTACACGGTGGATGCCTAGGCAATCAGAGGCGAAGAAGGACGTGCTAATCTGCGAAAAGCTTGGATGAGTTGATAAGAAGCGTTTAATCCAAGATGTCCGAATGGGGAAACCCAGTAGATGAAGAATCTACTATCATTATCTGAATAAATAGGATAATGAGGCGAACCGGGAGAACTGAAACATCTAAGTACCCCGAGGAAAAGAAATCAACCGAGATTCTGTAAGTAGCGGCGAGCGAAAGCGGAGGAGCCAGTAAGTGATAACAACAGAGACAGAGGAATTGGCTGGGAAGCCAAATCACAGAGGGTGATAATCCCGTACTCGAAGTCCAGGTTGTGGTACTAAGCTTACGATAAGTAAGGCGGGACACGAGAAATCCTGTTTGAAGATGGGGGGACCATCCTCCAAGGCTAAATACTCCTGATTGACCGATAGTGAACCAGTACTGTGAAGGAAAGGCGAAAAGAACCCCTGTGAGGGGAGTGAAATAGAACCTGAAACCGTGTACGTACAAGCAGTGGGAGCCTGAAAGGGTGACTGCGTACCTTTTGTATAATGGGTCAGCGACTTATATTTTGTAGCGAGGTTAACTGAATAAGGGAGCCGAAGGGAAACCGAGTCTTAACTGGGCGTTTTAGTTGCAAGGTATAGACCCGAAACCCGGTGATCTAGCCATGGGCAGGTTGAAGGTTGGGTAACACTAACTGGAGGACCGAACCGACTAATGTTGAAAAATTAGCGGATGACTTGTGGCTGGGGGTGAAAGGCCAATCAAACCGGGAGATAGCTGGTTCTCCCCGAAATCTATTTAGGTAGAGCCTTGAGCGGACACCTTCGGGGGTAGAGCACTGTTTCGGCTAGGGGTCCATCCCGGATTACCAACCCGATGCAAACTGCGAATACCGAAGAGTGATACTCAGGAGACACACGGCGGGTGCTAACGTTCGTCGTGGAGAGGGAAACAACCCAGACCGCCAGCTAAGGTCCCAAAGTCTATATTAAGTGGGAAACGAAGTGGGAAGGCTTAGACAGCTAGGATGTTGGCTTAGAAGCAGCCATCATTTAAAGAAAGCGTAATAGCTCACTAGTCGAGTCGGCCTGCGCGGAAGATGTAACGGGGCTAAATATAGCACCGAAGCTGCGGCATCAGAATTTATTCTGTTGGGTAGGGGAGCGTTGTGTAAGCGGATGAAGGTGAATCGAGAGGTTTGCTGGACGTATCACAAGTGCGAATGCTGACATAAGTAACGATAAAACGAGTGAAAAACTCGTTCGCCGGAAGACCAAGGGTTCCTGTCCAACGTTAATCGGGGCAGGGTGAGTCGGCCCCTAAGGCGAGGCTGAAAAGCGTAGTCGATGGGAAACGGGTTAATATTCCCGTACTTGGATAAACTGCGATGTGGGGACGGAGAAGGTTAGGTTATCGACCTGTTGGATGGTCGTTTAAGGTGGTAGGTGGAGAGATTAGGCAAATCCGGTCTCTTATACAACACTGAGAGCTGATGACGAGGTGCTACGGCACTGAAGTAACTGATACCACACTTCCAGGAAAAGCCACTAAGCTTCAGGTTTATCTAAACCGTACTGAAAACCGACACAGGTGGTCAGGTAGAGAATACTCAGGCGCTTGAGAGAACTCGGGTGAAGGAACTAGGCAAAATAGCACCGTAACTTCGGGAGAAGGTGCGCCGGCGTAGATTGTAAATCCTCGCGATTGAAGGTTGAACCGGTCGAAGATACCAGCTGGCTGCAACTGTTTATTAAAAACACAGCACTCTGCAAACACGAAAGTGGACGTATAGGGTGTGATGCCTGCCCGGTGCTGGAAGGTTAATTGATGGTGTTATCGAAAGAGAAGCTCCTGATCGAAGCCCCAGTAAACGGCGGCCGTAACTATAACGGTCCTAAGGTAGCGAAATTCCTTGTCGGGTAAGTTCCGACCTGCACGAATGGCATAATGATGGCCAGGCTGTCTCCACCCGAGACTCAGTGAAATTGAAATCGCCGTGAAGATGCGGTGTACCCGCGGCTAGACGGAAAGACCCCGTGAACCTTTACTATAGCTTGACACTGAACATTGAATTTTGATGTGTAGGATAGGTGGGAGCCTTTGAAGATGACACGCCAGTGTTGTTGGAGGCGTCCTTGAAATACCACCCTTTAACGTTTGATGTTCTAACGAAGTGCCTGAAACGGGTACTCGGACAGTGTCTGGTGGGTAGTTTGACTGGGGCGGTCTCCTCCCAAAGCGTAACGGAGGAGCACGAAGGTTTGCTAATGACGGTCGGACATCGTCAGGTTAGTGCAATGGTATAAGCAAGCTTAACTGCGAGACAGACAAGTCGAGCAGGTGCGAAAGCAGGTCATAGTGATCCGGTGGTTCTGAATGGAAGGGCCATCGCTCAACGGATAAAAGGTACTCCGGGGATAACAGGCTGATACCGCCCAAGAGTTCATATCGACGGCGGTGTTTGGCACCTCGATGTCGGCTCATCACATCCTGGGGCTGAAGTAGGTCCCAAGGGTATGGCTGTTCGCCATTTAAAGTGGTACGCGAGCTGGGTTTAGAACGTCGTGAGACAGTTCGGTCCCTATCTGCCGTGGGCGTTGGATGATTGAAAGGGGCTGCTCCTAGTACGAGAGGACCGGAGTGGACGCATCACTGGTGTTCCAGTTGTCTCGCCAGAGGCATTGCTGGGTAGCTAAATGCGGAAGAGATAAGTGCTGAAAGCATCTAAGCACGAAACTTGCCTTAAGATGAGTCATCCCTGACTTAGAGTCAGTAAGGGTTGTTGTAGACTACGACGTAGATAGGTCTGGTGTGTAAGCGTTGCGAGACGTTGAGCTAACAGATACTAATTGCCCGAGAGGCTTAACTATACAACGCTCAAGTATTTTTAATACAAGACGACATGTTTCTGACTGTAGGGGTTGGAGAGAAAGGATAGTAGTTCAGCTTGTTGACAATTGAGAATCTTATACTGTACTGGATGAGGGTAGAGTATGAAGATGTGAAGAGCGAGATGAGAGTAAATCATCAAACAGGATTATCTTGGCGGCGATAGTGCAGTGGACCCACCTAATTCCATGCCGAACTTAGAAGTGAAACGCTGTAACGCCGATGGTAGTGTGGGGTTTCCCCATGTGAGAGTAGGACACCGCCAGGTATTATTTCATTAATTCATTTCGGAATTAAGTGAATTAATGAAATAAAATTTTTTGGTAGCAATAGTGCAGCAGAACCACCTGAATCCATGCCGAACTCAGAAGTGAAATGTTGTAACGCCGATGGTAGTGTGGGGCTTCCCCATGTGAGAGTAGGTCACTACCAAATATCAATTGGTGGAGCGGTAGTTCAGCTGGTTAGAATACCTGCCTGTCACGCAGGGGGTCGCGGGTTCGAGTCCCGTCCGTTCCGCCACTTATTTAGCGAATTAGATTTCGCTTTCTTTCTAGGGGCGTAGTTCAATTGGTAGAGCACCGGTCTCCAAAACCGGGTGTTGGGAGTTCGAGCCTCTCCGCCCCTGCCATTCAATAATTCATTCTAATCTCATAAACTGTTTTTCTATAATATATTTACGACTAAGTTCTTATAGTAAGTAAGGTTTAGTTCAATATTTATATAAAATATATAATCTAAGATAATTCTCTTTTGAATGAGTTTTCCTAATAAATAAATCAGCAATATAATGATATTTTGCAGCTTTAAAATATTAATCAAATCTTTTAATCCATTTTTTAAATGAAAATTTAGTGTGTTTGTTCTTATAGTATCTTTATTGGATAAATATCGTTAGAGATTATTGAGTGAGATTTTTAATTGAGTATATGTTTATAAACCTAATGCTTGTTTAATTAATTGTGTTTTTACAAAGTCTAATTTATTTGTTGCGCTCAATCCGATACCTCTAATTAATTTTTTAATGGGATTATCTCCAGCGAAGAGATCTTTTAATCCTTGCATAGTAATCAGCATTTTCATAGCTTCTTTTTTGCATTGACGTTCATAGCCTCGCAAATAGCGATATTCACCGATATCCACATTAAGATCGAGATTGTTTTGAATACTATTAGATAGTGTAACGACATCTTGAAAGCCTAGATTAACACCTAATCCAGCTAATGGGTGAATAGTATGGGCCGCATCACCGAGTAATACGATTCTATTTGCTGCAAAATCACGAGCATAGCGAGCAGTGAGTTGTATACTTCGACGCTCTCCTTGTAATTTACATAAGCCCAAATGCATATCAAAAGCTGCAGAAAGACTGCGATTAAATTCTTCCTCATCACATGTTGTTAATAGTGTTGCTTTCTCAGCAGGCAAAGACCATACAATAGAACTTAAATTATCTTGGTGTAATGGTAGAAACGCTAGAATACTATCTTTTGCAAAAACCTGTCTTGCACAGTGTTGATGTGGCTCCTCTGTTTGCACATTACAAACTAGTGCATGATGGCCATAGTCACGAAAAATAAGAGGGATATTTGCTTGTTTTCTCAGCCAAGAATTTGCACCATCCGTACCAATCACAAGTTTTGTGGATAAAATTTGACCATTATTTAAAGTAAGAATCGCATTACTTTCTGTGATGCCTAAATCTTGTGGAAGTGCGGTAACAATTTCTACATTTTTCTGCTGTTTTACTTTTTCCCATAAGCAATGTTGAATTAAATGATTTTCTATAATATGTCCAAGATGAGGAAGACCTAAACTTTGCGTATTAAATTCAATATTAGCAAAACTATCCTTTTCCCAAACATACATGGAATTATATTCAGTGGCACGAAGTTGAGTAAGTTGTGACCACACATTCAGCTCGGTTAAGAGTTTTTGACTTGCAAGATTGATTGCACTTACGCGATTTGTAATCGAATCAGTCGTCACTTGATTAGGAAAACCTTCAATGAGAGCAATGCGCAATGGTTGTTTTTCAAGACTTGCAGCTAGCGCTAAACCGACCATTCCGCCACCAATAATAGTAATATCAAATGTTTTCATCTTATTTCCATCCTAAAGTCGGTTTAGCGAAATACTGACGTAATAAATGTGATTGTGAAAGCGCCATTAAACCTAATGTTCGCCCAATTTGTAATGGTAGTAGGTTATTAGCAAAAATAGACAATAGACTATCCGTTAAATTGATAATTTGTTGCTGATCTTGCTGCCGCGCTCTTTCATAAGGCATTAAATTTTGATAGTCACCAATATCTTGTTTTGTTTTATAATTTGTCGCGACAAGCTTGGCTAATTGCATCACATCACGAATACCAAGATTAAAGCCTTGTCCTGCAATAGGGTGTAATGTTTGTGCAGCATTACCAATTAATGCAATACGTGGTTGAATATGTTGTTCTGCTTGATATAAATTTAGTGGATAAGCAAAGCGTTGTCCACATTGTAATAATTTACCTAGGCGCCAGCCAAAACGGTGTTGTAATGCGACAAGAAACTCAATTTCACTACATTGCATTAATTTTTCTGGATTTTGTACACACCAAACAAGAGACATCAAATTATTTGACATGGGTAGAAGAGCGAGAGGACCTTCGTCAGTAAAGCGTTCAAAAGCCCGATATTGGTGTGCTTGTTGTGGTAATACATTTGTAATAATAGCAGTTTGGTTATATTGGCGGACTAATTTTTGTGAAATCTTAGCTGCATTTGCTACTAATGATTGTGTACCATCTGCACCGACAAGTAGTTTTGTAGATAAAGTGCGGTCATTTTTAAGTGAAATTTTTACTTGATTGGTATCGTATTCAATGTTTGTAATATCAACTGGTGCGAAGTAATCAATGTGCGGATATTGCTGCATTGCGTTGAGTAAAATTTTTCCTGCAACTTGTAATTCTATAACTCCACCTAATTGGGATAAATCGAATTCATGGGCACTAAACTCGGTTAAGCCACTGTGACCTTTATCTGAAACATGGATTTTTTTGATAGGTGTAACAATAGGCTGGAATTGTTGCCACAACGTTTGACCATTTGGTAGATTGATTTGTGTTAAACGTTGGCAACTACCATCAGATAAAGCAATGCAACGGGCATCAAAACCACTTTGTTTATGTTGGTGTGCAATTTGTTTTTCTAAAACTGCGACTTTGATTTTGCCGGCCGTTTGATCGCTGAGAGCAAGAGCCAATGTAGCGCCAGCCATTGCGCCACCAACAATAATGACATCGTAGTGTTTATCCAGAGACATTGCGCTATCCTATCACTTATTTGCCATTAATTTTTCAATATCGTCAATTTCTTTTGGTACAGCACTTGTTAGATTTTTATTACCATATTCAGTGATTAATAAATTATCTTCAATACGTACACCGATACCTTTATATTGTGCAGGCACATTAGCTTTTTCTGAAATATATAAGCCAGGTTCAACTGTTAGTACCATACCTACTTCTAATGGGCGGTCGCGAACTTTACTATTACGGTTATTATTGTGTTCATCTTTGCTATAACTACCAACATCATGCACATCTAAACCTAACCAATGCCCTAATCCATGCATATAGAATTGACGATAGGCTTCTGTTTCAATTAATTCTTCAATATCACCTTGTAAAATACCTAGTTTAACTAGCCCCTCTACTTTGATACGTACAACTTCTTCATTTGCTTGTTGGATTGAATTACCAGGTACAAGAAGCTCAATAGCACGTTTTTGCGCATTGAGTACAATTTCATAAATATCACGCTGTGCTTGGCTGAATTTCCCATTAACAGGAAAGGTTCTTGTAATGTCTCCTGCATACATTGCAAATTCGCAGCCAGCATCAATTAATACTAATTCGCCTTCTTTTAAAGGCATGTCATTTTCAGTGTAATGTAAAATGCACGCATTTTCTCCCCCTGCAATAATAGAGTTATAAGATGGATTACGTGCACCAAAACGACTAAACTCATGTAAAATTTCATGTTCAATTTCATATTCTAAGCGATTGGGACGAGTTTTTTGCATCGCACGAATATGAGCAAGAGCACTGATTTGTCCAGCCTGTTGCATAAGAGCAATTTCATTCTCTGATTTAAATAAGCGCATTTCATCTAGCATCTCTTTCCAGCATAAAGCTTGGCTAAAATCGACCGCACTTTGTGTAAGTAATTCATCCCCCCAAGGATGAAGAGTTGGTAAGTGATAAATCGCATTAGTATTTTCTAAAATTTTAGGAAATTCAGCACTAAAGTCGTCGATCGAAAAAGCATGATCTAGAGAAAGTTTAGTTGGTGCATTTGTCACACCTAAACGGCGTCCATCCCATGTTTCTCGTAAAGGATCAGAAGGACGAACGAAAATAATACTTTCTTGTTTGCCTGATTTTTTACGTAAGATGAGTACTGAATTGGGTTCATTAAAGCCTGTTAAGTACCAAAAATAACTATCTTGACGAAATGGATAAGCACAGTCATTACTACGGCGCTTTTCAATTTCAGAAAAAACAATAAATACAGAATCATCTTGCATTTGCTCAAAAACTTTATTACGGCGTTCAATAAATTCTTGTTGCGGAAGCGTAGCCATATAAGCTAAATCCATGTTTATTCTCCTTATAATGTGGATTAGTGTAATACAGTTTTTTGTTCAGTTTGGGCTGGTTGAAAATGAGTGAATAATAAGCAAGCAATGGTGCGCACATATTCAATGATTTCTTCCAAGGCTTCGCTTAATTCTTCTTTATCATCACTCTCATCATAACCTAATTGACAAATATCATGTAAGTCGTCGAGTGCTTCACCAATATCACCTTTTTCTTTATCTAGTTTGGGTTGAGCTAATCCTAGACCTAATAAGAAATGATTTGCCCATTCTGATAAGCTATCTGCGCGGCTAAAAACATCATCCTCATTTTCAGGCAGCCATAGTTCAAAATCAAATCCATCAATGTCTGCTAATTTTTCACGAATTTGTTGATACAACTGGGTAACTTGCTGTAGCAAGGTATGTGGGTAAGCATGATTTTCGTTAGTAAATTGAAATAAGAGAGGTTGCCAGCTTTGATCTGTTACGCCACCACAAACTAAGCCACTTAAAAAACCATGGAGCTCGGCGCTAGAAAGTGCTATACCTGCATTTTTTAGATCTTGGGAAAATTCGGAATAAGACAACATTGATTCTGACCTTATAATTCTTTATTTAATAAGTGGGTATCAGTTTACCACTCTCATGCTATGCAACCAATAATTAGACGGATTTTTTTAGCTATGGCATAATAATACTTAAAATAATTAAGCTGAATGGAGGCGAGATGTCGTCTAAAAGTATTGAGTTACCTGTACTTGGGCAGGTTTTGCGTTTAAATTGTCCAGAAGAGCAGCATGAGGCGCTAAAGCAAGCAGCAAAAGTGCTTGATCTACGAGTGTCAGAGATGAAAGAACGTACAGGTATTTTACAATTAGAGCGAGTCTTGTCTATTGTTGCATTAAACTTAAGTTATGAATTATTACAGGAGCAACAAAAAACGACATCTATTGAAGATTTACTTAAAACAAGGATTCAGCAACTCGATCATTCTTTAGAAACTATTTTGACACAAAAATCGACCAATTAATGCCTAATTAGTTGAACTGATAAACAAATAATGAATTAGCGCTAGTCAATAGACTTAAATTAAGTTAGTATAAAATAAAGATTACCTGAGGTGTTTGCCAGTGGGTTATGTCCCTGAGCCGATACTTTTATATTATGAATTGGTTTCTAATTGTTGGTGTGCATGCTTAGTTTTACTAAGAAGCCTAAAAATAGTTATAACTGATTCCCTTGAACCGTTGGGTTCAAGGACTGATGCCTACAGCGGCATCTCGGGTTCTTCATTTGATCAATTTCATGAATACCCATTCTCTCTTACGTCAAAAAATTCGTCGCCAAGTTAGGCAACTTCGTCAAAAGTTGACTACATTTGAACAAAAACAAGCTGAAATTATTGTTACCCAGAAAGCTTTGCAATTCATCGATCAAAAACAAGCACAGAATATTGCATTATATTTGGCTTTTGATGGTGAGATTTCGACTCAGTTATTGATTGAACATCTATGGGAACAAGGGAAGAATGTGTTTTTACCTGTATTACATCCATTTTGTGCAGGACATTTATTATTTTTAGGGTATCAGCCAAAAACATTAATGCAGAAAAATACATTCGGTATTTGGCAGCCAAAATTAAACGTGCAGCAAGTATTACCATTGAACGAGATAGATATTATTTTTGTTCCTTTAGTTGCTTTTGATCAGCAAGGAAATCGTCTCGGGATGGGGGGAGGATTTTATGATCGTACTTTACAAAATTGGCAACAGAAATCTTTTATTCCTATTGGGCTAGCACACCAATGTCAACAAGTCGAGCACTTACCACTAGCAAGCTGGGATATACCTTTAGCACAGATTCTAGTGGGATAAAAAATAGGATACTACTGAGAGTATCCCTATTTTAAAATGTTAAATTTATTGTGCTAATTGCACATTTGGTTCGGTAGGTTTTTCTACTTCGGCAAATGTTCTGCCTTTATTGGCTTCAATAATAGTTGCAGTTTGTGCTGCGAGCTCTTTTAGATTCATTTTCTCATAAGCCGTTTGCATTAATGGTAATGCTTCATAAGTAGCCTGTGTATCAGGATATTGCTGTAACATACCAACCACACGGTTTGCCACTGCTACATGAGCATCACGTTTGGCATAAAATTTGGCAATGGATAATTCATGACGAGCTAAACTTGCTTTGATATATGCCATGCGAGCGAGAGCATCTGGTGTATAAGGGCTATTCGGGAAATGTTGTACGAGTGTTTGGAAATTAGCAAATGCTGTTTTAATCGATGTGCTTTCACGCGTCGCTCGATCCACCTTGAATAAGTCTTGAATATAGTTGTCGCTTAATGCAGAGTTAGTCAAACCAGCCATGTAAAGAGCATAATCTAAATTACGGCTAGTAGGATATTGTTGTAAAAATCGATCAACTAAAATCAGAGTTTGTGTATAGTCTTGAGTTTTGTAATTTGCATAGATTAAGTTTAATAAAGTTTGCTCGCTATAATTACTGCCAGGGAAACGAGTATGTAGTGCATTTAAATAGCGGATAGCTTGTGAATAATCGCCATCTTGCAAATAAGTTTGACCAACATTATAAAGCTCTTGTTCTGGACGTTGTTCCACCTCTTTAGAGCCTGAACAGGCACTAATAGCAAATGCGGTTAAAGCAATAAGCGTGAATGATTTTAATTTACGCATTAGATAATCCTTATTTTTACGAGCAATGATAAATGAGTTACAATGACCCAATATTGTATATAACATTATTAAATAAGCAAACTTCATTAACGGATTTTTTTCTTTATGACACAAATTACTTTGTCGGCTGAAGTTCAGCTATCTCAAATGGGACAACGTTTAGACCAAACTTTAGCTGAATTGTTCCCTGACTACTCACGATCACGCTTAAAGAGCTGGATTGAGGAGGGATTAGTCCACATGAATGGGCAGCCTGTAAACATTCCACGTACTAAAGTATATGGTGGGGAACATGTTGAAATTACGGTTGAAGTTGAAGATGATACGCGTTTTGAACCTGAGAATTTACCTCTCAATATTGTATATGAAGATGATGATATTTTAGTGATTAATAAACCAAAGGATTTAGTTGTACACCCTGGGGCTGGAAATCCATCGGGTACAGTATTAAATGCACTTTTGTATCATTATCCACAAATTGCAGAGGTACCACGTGCAGGGATTGTACATCGTTTAGACAAAGATACAACAGGCTTAATGGTTGTAGCAAAAACGATTCCTGCTCAAACAAAATTAGTGCGTGATTTACAAAAACGTAAAATTACTCGTGAGTATGAAGCGATTGCTTGTGGCATTATGACTAAAGGTGGTGTGGTTGAACAACCAATGGCACGTCATCCAACTAAGCGTACTCAAATGGCTGTGCATCCAATGGGTAAACCAGCAGTAACGCATTATCGTATTATGGAACGTTTTCGTAATTACACGCGGTTGCGCTTACGTTTGGAAACGGGGCGGACCCACCAAATTCGTGTGCATATGGCTTATATTGCTCATCCATTATTAGGTGATCAAACTTATGGTGGTCGCCCTCGTCCTCCTAAGCATGCAAGTGAAGAACTGATGTCGGTATTACGTGAGTTTAAAAGACAAGCATTACACGCGATTATGCTTCGTTTAGAACACCCTATTACTGGAGAGCTAATGGAGTGGCAGGCCCCATTACCCGCAGATTTTGTTGAGTTAGTTGATGTTTTAAAAGCAGATTATCAGTTACATAAAGATGATCTCGATTATTAAGTAGAAAAGAAGATGAGTCTGATTAAACCTAACTGGAATGGACCAGATACAGTTTCTGCTTTTAGTACCTTAAGGCAAGGTGGCGTTAGTTTACCACCTTATGATAGTTTCAATTTAGGTAGCCATGTTGGGGATGATCAAAATTCGGTGAGAACTAACCGCACTTTACTCGTGGAAAGATTGCAGTTACCGCAAATGCCTGTTTTTTTAGAACAGATTCACAGTACTAAAGTTATCAAATTACCCATAACTAATACATCAAGTCTGACTGCAGATGCAGTTTATACAGATCAACCAAATCAAGTCTGTCTTGTGATGACAGCAGATTGTTTACCTGTTTTATTGACTGCTGAACAGGGTAATGAAGTTGCGGCAGTACATGCAGGTTGGCGAGGACTATGTAATGGTATTTTAGAGCAAACTGTCGCCCAATTCCGCTGCCCTAAAACGAAAATTATTGCTTGGCTGGGACCTGCTATTGGTCCTAAAAAATTTCAAGTGGGGCAAGAAGTTGTTGAACAATTTTGTAAGCAAAATATGCAAGCAGGATTGGCTTTTAAACGGGATCCTAATGAGTCAGGTAAGTATTTAGGAAATTTATATTTATTAGCAACACAACGTTTAAATCAACTAGGTATAACAAATATTAGTGGAGGGGAATATTGTACTTTTACTCAGCACGATCAATTTTTCTCTTATCGTCGTGAACGACAAACGGGGCGGATGGCAACGTTAATTTGGTTTGCTGATAAATAGCAATATTGATAAAAAGTGCGGTGAGAATATTGAAATTATCCACCGCACTTTTTTATAAGCGAATCAGCCATCTTTATTAAAAGAGGATTCTGAATCCTAGATTGAGCTGATTATCTTTGAAATTTTGTTTACCTCGACGATGAGTAGTATCTGCCCAAAATTGTAGAGAGTCGTTCCATTGAGATTCAATTCCAGCTTTATATTCTAAGAGATGTTTTGTTCCTTGAATATGATTTATTACTCCATCCATTGTTATGCCATAAGTTTTTGTATTATGTAGCCAATTAAATGCTAAATAAGGCTTAATATTGAATTGTTGGATTAATAAGTGACTGTCTAAACTTAATTTTATGCCTAGGCGAGTTTGTAAATTATGATTATTTAAACTATCAATAACAGTACCTTGTTTATCAATATATTGTTTAGCGCTAACACCTTGCCAAATCATTTGTGCTTGAGGTTGAAGTTCTAAACGATGTGCCCAATCACTGACACGATATTGTATTAATGGCAATCTATACCCTGTTTCAAGGGATGTACTGAAACCACGAGAACGATAGGATTCATCTACTAAATCAGGATTAATGACTTGGTTTTTGAACCATTGATATTGTAGCCATCCATCAACATATAAACCCGAAGAATGATCAGTATTTTGATACCATGTGCTGTAAATGCCTAAGGCATAACCCTGTATTTTTGCTCGAGAAGGGCGGGTATGCAAGGATTCTATTTTGTTATGTTGTTTAGCATAACCAAACATTCCACCGACTTTATAATGATTTGCTTTAATCATATCTTTGCCTAGTTGGATAATATATCGGCGTGCTTGAGTTTTGTTTTGTTGATCTTGCATTTGATTAGTTGTCGTCCCCTTAATTAAACGTAACCAAAGCGATTTATCAGTAGATTGATTGATGAAATTATTGTGCGCTAAACGGTCTTCAAGGCGTAAATTAAATAAATGATTCGCCGCATATAAGTTATTGGCATAACCTGCAATTTCTGGTCGATAGCTCGGTGTACCATTAATATAGCTTGTTAGATACCAATTATCTTGGTTATTCTCATTCCGCTTTTCTAAGTGATAAACAAATGCGCCTTTTGAAAGATAATCATCAATTACAAAAGCATTATGAGTAGATTGCTGGGTTTCAATGATTTTGACATCGTTTACTGCTTTTTCATCACTTTTGCCAATATGTTTGATTGCAAGGCGAGTTGTACCTTCTGCTTTACCATTAATGCGTAATTTATCTGTTAGATTTGTAGAGCCATTAAAATCGGCAAATAAATGTAGTACACCATTGTCGCCACGGTAGTCGCCATTGATAGTTAAATGTTTAAACATCAGTGTAGGTTCTTGATGTTCGAATGTGAAACTACCTTGGTTATTCGTCGTGCCATTTAATGTATAATCTGTTGTAAAATTAAACGTTGTGCCTGTATTTAACTGAATATTCGGTGCAGTTAAACTGCCCTCTTTGAGTGTTAATTTACCAGATTCAGCTTTGATTAATTGCTTAAAGCTAAATGGATCAGAGAGTGTCCATGTATCGCCACGCATGATAAAAGTATTAAAATTTTGAAATTTACTTTGATTATTAAATCTCCCTACTTCTTCACCAGAACCTTCTAAAATCAATTGACTATTACTCGGATTTGCTTTGACAATGCCATTAATTTTTGAACCTGATTGAAGTGTGAGTTCTGATTTTTGTTTCCCGTCGAGAGTAATAGCTTGGTTACGTTTAGTAGAGTCTTGATTTGTAAATGACAATTCTCCACTATTTGTAAAAGAGACATTCTCACCTGACAATATAATAAGAGTTTTATCAGGATTTCCAGACAATATCTTATTCTTATTGTGCAACTTAATATTATTAGTCTCCTGAATAAAAATTGCCGTATGCCCTTCAGATTTTATTATCCCACTGTTTTTTACTTCGACATTATTGGCATATCTAATTACTGTGGTAGGAACACTTGTACTTTTTGATGAGATTGTGCCTTCATTGTTTATTTTGCTTGATTTTCCATTGTCTAACCAAATTGCAAAACCGCCATTCGCTGAAATAAGGGCATCTTTACCTAAATTATTCACTTCATAAACGACTTCAGTTGGTGCTTTGATTCTCCCTCCATCATTACGTTTAAAATAACTTGAGCAAACTCCACACTCATTATAGCCTCCACCTTCAGTACGAATTTCACCGTAGTTAGTAACATGTAATTTTTCTGTAATATTTCCCCACTGTGCATCAATAGCACTCGTCACACCACTACCTTGGCTAATGAGTTTGCCATAGTTGATTATTTCAGCACTAGTGGCATCCTGCCACTCAGGCACATAAATTTTATAACCTGAATTTTCTAGGTGTAGATAATTGATAAGATGATATTTCTTATTACTTTGCAAAGTATCAAATTGAGTCGAATAAGATTTTGTTTTATTTCCATCAATGACAACTTTATGTGTATTTGTTGAGTCATCAATGGTTTCTGTTTTTGTACATCCCTCTCCACAACTAGTCACGGTTTCTGTAAAACCATGACTAGAATAAAGTAGTGCTGATAGTGTTAGAGAGATGAGAGAAACTTGTTTTTTCATTTATTAATACTCGGGTTATAGCGAAAATAGCATAACTTATTATTTTAAACCTTAATGAGTTAAAAATAAACAAAAAATCCATAAAGATTTTAGTGGATTTTTGTTTGCAAAGTGTAGGCAGTTTGAATATTAATGAATATGCGGAGATAAAAAAATATTGTAGAATTTGCCTCACTTGAACCGCATTATAAGTGCGGGCGTTTTTATCAGGATCTTATATGACAAAAAGTATCAAACTCGAATTAGAACAATTACGGAATACCTTACGCTATCATGAATATCAATATCATGTGCTGGATAGCCCTCAAATTCCTGATGCAGAATACGATCGTTTGTTTCATCAATTAAAAAATCTTGAAAAACAATATCCAGAGTTGATAACCACAGACTCACCAACACAACGTGTTGGGGCAAAACCTTTATCTGGGTTTACTGAAGTAAAGCATGAAATCCCTATGTTATCGTTAGATAATGCTTTTTCAGATGAAGAGCTTAAGGCATTTGTTAAGCGTATTGATGATCGTCTTATCGTATCACCAGAGCAATTAACTTTTTGTTGTGAGCCCAAACTTGATGGATTGGCTGTAAGTATTTTGTATGTCGAGGGTAAATTAGTACAAGCGGCGACGCGTGGAGATGGGACTACCGGCGAGGACATTACTTCTAATATTCGTACTATACGTAATATTCCCCTGCAATTATTAACAGAAAAGCCACCGAAACGTTTGGAAATACGTGGTGAAATATTTATGCCGCAGACAGGGTTTGAATTGTTAAATGAGAAAGCCTTAGCAAGAGGAGAAAAAACCTTTGCTAATCCGCGTAATGCAGCAGCAGGATCATTACGTCAATTAGATCCTAAAATTACCAGTCAACGTCCATTAGTACTTAATGCTTATGGGATTGGTATTGCAGAAGGGATCGAATTACCGACAACTCATTTCGAGCGTTTACAATGGCTTAAAACAATCGGGATTCCAGTGAATACGGAAGTTCAGTTGTGTCATGGTATAACACAGGTATTGGATTTTTATCGTCAAATTATGCAAAAACGCAGTAACTTAGGCTATGACATTGATGGAACAGTGATTAAAGTCAATGATATTGAGTTACAAGAAGAACTTGGTTTTATTTCGAAAGCACCTCGTTGGGCGATTGCCTATAAGTTTCCTGCACAAGAAGAACTTACAATATTAAATAGTGTTGAGTTTCAGGTGGGAAGAACAGGTGCGATTACACCTGTCGCAAAATTATCTCCAGTATTTGTAGCGGGTGTGACAGTGAGTAATGCGACTTTACATAATGGTGATGAAATTGATCGCTTAGATATTGCTATTGGCGATACGGTAATCATTCGTCGTGCCGGTGATGTGATCCCTCAAATTATAGGTGTTGTGCATGAGAAACGTCCTGCTGATGCTAAAAAAATTGAGTTTCCATCAAATTGCCCAGTATGTGATTCCATTATCGTACGTATTGAAGGTGAGGCTGTTGCGCGTTGTACAGGTGGTTTATTTTGTGCAGCACAACGTAAGGAGGCACTAAAACATTTTGTTTCGCGTAAAGCAATGGATATTGATGGTGTGGGTGCTAAACTCATCGAGCAATTAGTCGATCGTGAACAAATTCATACACCAGCAGATTTATTTAAGTTAGATCTTACTACATTAATGCGTCTAGAGCGCATGGGACCAAAATCTGCACAAAATGCATTAGATAGTTTGGAAAAAGCGAAAAAAACGACATTAGCCCGTTTTATTTTTGCATTGGGCATTCGTGAGGTGGGCGAAGCGACTGCACTAAACTTAGCGAATTATTTCAAATCATTAACCGCGTTAAAAGAAGCAAGTCTTGAACAATTACAGCAAGTTCAAGATGTTGGGGAGGTGGTTGCCAATCGTATTTTTGTATTCTGGCGTGAGCCACATAATGTCGCAGTTGTCGATGACCTACTGGCGCAGGGGATTTATTGGGATACTGTCGAGCTGAAAGAAGCAGACGATAATCCATTTAAAGAAAAAACAGTCGTTTTAACAGGCACTTTAACTCAAATGGGGCGGACAGAGGCTAAAGCATTATTGCAAAGTTTAGGTGCAAAGGTGAGTGGTAGTGTGTCCGCGAAAACAGATTTAGTGATAGCAGGTGAAAGTGCAGGATCTAAACTGACAAAAGCAAATGAGTTGAATGTACAAGTCATTGATGAGCAAACTTTCTTAGATTGGTCACAACCTTATCGTTAAGAAAAAAGAAAACCGCTTAAAATAGACGTTTAAGCGGTTTTTTATATGGGAGATAACGCACTTCTCACTATCAAAGTGCGGTCAGTTTTTGAGAAATTAAGAAAGGTATTTTGCTTTTAATTCTTTTGCGAAAGCCACTTTCTCTGGTGTTAATTCTTTTGTCATTGGTTCACGGCAATAGCCAGATTCAACACCATCAAGTTTTAATAACTCTTTAATTGTTAGGTATAAACCATTAGATAAAATACCTTCGATTAAATCGTTAGTTACATGTTGAATTTCAAGAGCTTCTTTTAATTTGCCCGCTTGTGTTAATTCAAAAATTTGACGTGCACGGACACCATTTACGTTGAATGTACTACCGATTGCGCCATCGACACCTAATGCTGCTGCAGGTAACATCATTTCGTCGAAACCAGCCCAAATTAAGTGATTTGGATAAGCTTTTTTCAAGCGTTCTAATAGATAGAAATCACCCGCTGTAAATTTCACACCTAATACTTTAGGGTTTTTATAGAGCTCACCGAATTGTTCAACACCAATGTTTACACCTGTTAAGAATGGAATAGAGTAAACGATCATGTAGTTGCCTGTAGCTTCAATAATGCTATCGTAGTAGTGTTTGATTTCTGGGAAACTGAATTTGTAGTAGAAAGGTGTGACGGCAGATAAGCTATCATAACCTAATTCTGTTGCATATTTACCTAGCTCAATTGCTTCCTGTAAGTTGACGCTACCTACTTGTGCAATTAATGCAATTTGATCTTTTGCTTCATCTTTTGCAATACGGAAGATTTCTTTTTTCTCTTCTGTTGAAAGCATAAAGTTTTCACCCGTACTACCACCAACATAAAGGCCATCGACTTTCATTTTGTCGATATTATAACGAACGATTTCGCGTAGGCCTTTTTCGTTGATTGAACCATCAGCGTTGAAAGAAACTAACAATGCGCTGAAGATACCTTTTAAGTTTTTCATTGGACACTCCTATAAATGTGTTATTTGACACGTTGTTCTAAAATGACATTAACTGTTTTTTGCTTCGTTTTAGTTGCTTTATCTTCAGTCGCTTGGACGATTAAAGTGTAAATCAAATCTAAGACAAAAAGTTGAGCAATTTTTGTTCCCATGGAATCACCTTGTAATTGCCCTTGACGATTACCATTAATCAACACGTGGTCAGCGGCATGGGTAATTGGTGAACGTAGGTTATGTGTGATAGCGATAGTTGTCGCTTCATTTTTTTTCGCAATATTAAGTGCTTGGATCACCTCTTTAGAATAGCCAGAGTGACTAATACCAATCACCACATCGCCTGGTTGCATCAGAGCGGCTTGCATATACATAAAGTGGTTATTCGAAGTAGAGTCCACTTGTAAGCCAATACGCATAAATTTATTTTTCGCATCTTCTGCAGTAATGCCTGAAGAGCCTACACCAAATAAGAAAATACGTTTTGCCTTCATCATCAAATTGACAATGGTTTCTAACTCATTGAAATCTAATAGATTCACTGTCTCTGAGATGACATTGGTTATAGTACTTTGTAATTTTGCGGCAATGCTTCTTGGATCATCGGAAGATGAGATATCCGTGTCGAGTAAAGAATGGTATTGCTTTTCTCTAGTAGCTAATTCAATTGCAAGTTCTAATTTAAAGTCAGTGAAGCCTCTGAAGCCGAGTGTACGGCAGAAACGAATAAATGTTGCTTCACCGACATCAAGGTGTTTCGCAATATCAGAAAGAGAAGACTGACTGAGCAAATCTGGCGATGCAAGAATCGTTGCAGCAATTCTTTTTTCTGTTTTAGTAAGGCTATCGTGTAGCGCGCCAATTGTATCTAAAATTTTTCCACTGACTAACATAGAGGCTCCTTAAAAGTGCGGTCAAAATTACAGTAATTCTACTGGCACTTTCACCACAAGTTTCTTCAGACTGACCACTTGATTATCAACATTACAGCCTGGTTTATGTGGCTCATAAGGTAAGAACACGACAAACATATTAGGTTTTAAGGTCAATGTACTCTTATATTCAATTTCTGGTGTGAGTTGATAGTCATCTTTCTCATCATAGTCGGTATAATTAGTGAGTGTTGGATAAGCAACACTATATTCAATGTTTTCTTTGCCAGAAATCAATACTTGTACATCAATATATTGACGATGTAATTCTGCCTGTTTGCTTTCAGCTGCGGCTGTATCAAATGCCATGACATTCATATAAATTTGATCGGTAATATCATGACGACCTGTTTCTAATGCAGCTAAATCTAGCGTATTTAAATATTCACATACCTCAACGATGACTTTAGGTAGACCCAATCTAAAGTCATCACGAGTTAAATCACCAATAAACATAATCTTCTCCTATTTCAAATTGATACCTTGTTGTAGACAATCGCCTACCCACCAAGCTGCGCCAATTAACCCTGCATCTTGTCCATAACGAGCTTGTTCTACAGTGCAATGATAGAAATGTGGCATCGCATGTAAATATTGTTGGACTAAAGGTAAATAACCTTCAGCTAAGCCAACACTGCCACCAACGACCACTTTTTGTACATCTAAACCAATGACTAAATCTGCGATTAAATGAGAGATTGCTTTTGCTGAACGTTGAATAAGTGCGGTCGCTTTTTCATCATTTTTTCTAAATAGCTCGAAGGCTTCTTTGGGGGTGCAAGGCGGATTCCACTGGCTAGATACAGCTTCAATCGCACGTCCAGCAGCAACTGCCTCTACACAACCTACGCGACCACAACCGCAGAGAGGGCCATTCGGATCAGCTAGGGTATGCCCAATGTGACCTGCGACACCATTAGGTTCAGTCAGTAAACGGCGTTCTAAAATGATTCCTCCACCAACACCTGTTGATACAGTGATAAAGACGAAATTTTGGATTTTGTTTTTATCTTCATCTTTATATTCTGCACAGGCTGCGGCTTGTACATCATTGAGTAAACCAATAGGTTTATTTGTATGCCGTGCAATACTTTGTTTCAGCGGAAATTCAGCTAATCCCCCTAAATTCTTTGGATTAAGCGCAGTTAAGATACCATTATTAATAATGCCAGTTGAAGCAACAGCAACATAATCAAATTGTCCTGCATATTGTGCTAGGATTTGTGCCAAAGTATCATGCATTGCATTTGATGCATCTGCCTGGGGAGTAGAGATTTGTTGACGCTGCTCGATTTTGCCGTCAACAACAATTGCTGAGGCAATTTTAGTGCCACCAATATCCAATGCTAAACAACGCATAATTTCTCCTTTCTACTTAAAACTATTTGGCTGATTTAACCGCATCAGCAAACCAACTGACAATATGTTCTAGGCGTGTTAATGCAGAACCTACTGTGACAGAATAAGCACCAATTTCAATAGCGACTTTTGCTAATTCGGGTGTATTGTAACGCCCCTCAGCCATCACGCGGCAACCTGCAGCATTAAGATCTTTAACCAGTTGATAGTCTGGCTCTGAGGGGACCTCCCCCCCTGTATAACCTGACATTGTGCTACCAATGATTTCAACACCTAAGTTTTGGCAGTGCATACCCTCTTCAAAATTAGAACAGTCAGCCATCGCTAAACAACCTAACTCTTTAATCCGTTTTACAATTGCTTCGCGTGTGGTAGGGCGGATACGGTCAGTACCATCAAATGCAATAATATCCGCACCAGCAGCAGCTAAATCATCAATATCTTGTAAAAACGGGCTAATACGAACAGGACTATCATCTAGATCTCGCTTGACAATACCGATGATAGGAACATTAACAACTTTACGAGTCGCTTTGAGATTTTCAATACCTTCAATACGTAAACCAGCGGCACCACCAATCACAGAGGCTTGTGCCATAGCTGCAACAATTTCAGGTGAGTCCATAGGACCATCATCGACAGGTTGGCAAGAGGCAATTAATCCATATTTGATTTGTTCTAAAATTTGTTGATGTGATAATTTTGACATGTTAACTCCAGTCTTATTTTGTCAAAAGAAGATTGACTCCAATTTCTATAGATTAATCTTAGAATAAAAAAATAACAACTAAAATAATGAAAATTTGCGATCTCTGTCGCATATTTAGACACAAGTATTTTGTGGTTTTATTTCAGTGATTATCTCTTTTATTTAAAGACATTTTTAATGTTTATTGTTGTAAATATTTTTCTAATAAATTAGCCAGAACTTGATAACCTTCTTGATTGAAATGTAATCCATCAGTACATAAAGCTAAATTTAATTCATGGTCACTATTGCTAAAGACCGATTGTGTTTCAATATAAGTTACATTCTCAGGGCAGTTTGCTTTTAAATAAGTGTTAAGTGTATTAATTTGTGTATTAGTGACCGTTGAAATAGCGTTTACTGGGGTAGCTTCTAATAAATAGTAGTGTGAATGTGGAGAGATAGCATGTAAATGATCCAGTATTTGATTCAACCACTCCATGACTTTAGCGGGAGAATACTCTTTTTCTTTACAAATATCGTTCACCCCTAAGAAAAGAAAGATATGTTTACCTAAATGAGTGATAAGTTTAGGTTTAATAATTACATCAAGATATTGTCGAGTACTTACGCCAGAAATACCTAAATTGGCGACACTTTGGTTTGCTAGAGTTGGTGTTCCATTAGGTAGGTCTCCCCACATATCAAATAATGAATGGCCAATTAAACTAATATCTGCTTTTTTTTTAAACTCATTAGATTTTATTTGATAGCGATGAAAAATATCTTGGTCACTTAGCATGGCTTTACTACCTATATTGAAATAAAACTCCAAGCATTATATAAAACATCGTTTTTTGGTAAACATTTTACGTCGTTTTAGAGAGGATAAATGTTCAATTTTGTGACGTAGCTATCATTTATGAAATAAAACTTCATTTTCTATATAAAAAATAGTTTTTTCACTTTAGAATGCAGGCGTGTGAAATTTATTTCATCATTATTTTAACGTAATCCCAACGTAACCAATAGAGGAGAACTCATAATGAAATTTAAAAAACTACTACTCGCATCTTTATGTTTAGGCGTTTCGGCTTCTGTTTTTGCAGCAGATTACGATCTTAAATTCGGTATGGTAGCAGGCCCAAGCTCGAACGAATATAAAGCAGTAGAATTTTTTGCTAAAGAAGTGAAAGAAAAATCTAACGGCAAAATTGAGGTTGCGATTTTTCCTAGTGCGCAATTAGGTGATGACCGTGTTATGATTAAACAATTAAAAGACGGTGCATTAGATTTCACATTAGGTGAGTCAGCGCGTTTCCAAATTTACTTCCCTGAAGCAGAAGTATTTGCATTGCCTTACATGATCCCAAATTTTGAAACAGCGAAGAAAGCATTATTAGATACAAAATTTGGTCAAGGTTTATTGAAAAAAATTGATAAAGAATTAAATGTAGAAGTATTATCTGTTGCTTATAATGGTACTCGCCAAACAACATCTAACCGTGCTATTAACAGCATTGATGATATGAAAGGCTTAAAATTACGTGTACCTAACGCAGCAACTAACCTTGCATATGCTAAATATGTTGGTGCAGCGCCAACGCCAATGGCATTCTCAGAAGTGTATTTAGCGCTTCAAACTAACTCTGTAGATGGTCAAGAGAATCCATTACCAACAATCCAAGCACAAAAATTCTATGAAGTACAAAAATACTTAGCGTTAACTAACCATATCTTAAATGACCAACTTTATCTTGTAAGTAATGAAACAATGTCTGATTTGCCAGAAGACTTACAAAAAGTGGTTAAAGATGCGGCAGCTAAAGCAGCTGAGTACCATACTAAACTCTTCGTTGATGGTGAAAATAGCTTAGTTGAATTTTTCAAAGGTCAAGGCGTAACTGTAACTACACCAGATCTCAAACCATTTAAAGCAGCATTAACACCATACTATGATGAGTATCTCAAGAAAAATGGTGAAGTCGGTAAAATGGCTGTAGAAGAAATTTCTAATTTAACTAAATAAATGTGAGTAACCTTATCCCTATATTCTTAAGGGATAAGGTTCATTTTTATTGGGTTGTTGAGGTATCTATGAAAATAATAAATAAATTAGAAGAATGGATCGGTGGCGTGATGTTCATCGGAATCTTTCTGATTCTGTTAGCACAAATCGTTGCTCGTCAAATTTTTCATTCCCCATTTATTTGGAGTGAAGAACTCGCAAGATTGCTATTTATCTATGTCGGCTTATTGGGTATCAGTATGGGTATTCGTAGCCAGCAACATGTTTATATTGATTTTTTAACTAATTTTATGCCTGAGAAAGTGAGAAGAGTGACAAACTCTTTTGTGCAAATTCTCATTTTTATTTCGATCATTATTTTTATCCATTTAGGTTTTAAAGTTTGGTTCGATTCTAGTTTTAAAATGGAAGCATTAACCGCTTTTGCCTCGGATTTAATTGGTCGAGAAACGATTATTTATGAAAAATGGATGTATGCCGCATTACCATTTATTTCTTGCTTAATGTTATTCCGCTTTTTCCAGGCACAAGCTGAAAACTATAGAAACAAATTAAGCTATATTCCAGTCATTGCTTTTATCATTAGTGCGGTCATTATTTTTGCAATTTTATTTATTGAGCCAGATTGGTATAAAGTATTACGTATTTCTAACTATGTGAAATTCGGTAGTGATGCTGTTTATATTACTTTAGTGGTCTGGCTTATTATTATGTTTATAGGGACCCCAGTTGGTTGGTCACTATTCATTGCGACTTTACTTTATTTTGCGATGACACGTTGGAACATTGTTAACTCGGCATCATCAAAATTAACAGATAGTTTAAACAGCTTCCCATTATTAAGTGTACCGTTCTTTATTTTAACGGGTATTTTGATGAATACAGGGGGAATTACAGAACGTATTTTTGATTTCGCACGTGCATTACTCGGTCATTATCGAGGCGGTATGGGGCATGTAAATATCGGTGCGAGTTTAATTTTCTCTGGTATGTCAGGTTCAGCGCTCGCTGATGCAGGCGGCTTGGGTCAATTAGAAATTAAAGCGATGCGTGATGCTGGATATGATGATGATATTTGTGGTGGTATTACCGCAGCTTCTTGTATTATCGGTCCACTTGTCCCTCCAAGTATTGCAATGATTATCTATGGTGTTATTGCTAACCAGTCAATTGCTAAATTATTTATTGCAGGCTTCGTACCAGGTGTATTAGTGACGATCGCGTTAATGATAATGAACTATTATGTGGCTAAAAAACGTGGTTATCCAAGAACACCAAAAGCAACTTTAGAACAACGTTGTCAAGCATTTAAAAAAGCAATTTGGGCAGTGTTAACACCAATATTGATTATCGGGGGAATTTTCTCTGGTTTATTTACTCCGACTGAAGCAGCGGTTATTGCAGCGTTTTATTCAATCATCATTGGTATGTTTGTATATAAAGAGTTAGACTTCAAAATGCTATTTAAAAGCTGTATTGAAGCAATGGCAATTACAGGGGTGACAGCACTTATGGTGATGACTGTGACCTTCTTCGGTGACATGATTGCACGTGAGCAAGTTGCAATGAAGATCGCAGAAGTCTTTGTGGCAGTTGCTGACTCACCAACAACAGTATTAGTAATGATCAACTTATTATTGTTATTCTTAGGGATGTTCATTGACGCGTTAGCATTGCAATTCTTAGTATTACCAATGTTAATTCCAATTGCGGTTCACTTTGGTATTGATTTGATTTTCTTTGGTGTAATGACGACGTTGAATATGATGATTGGTATTTTAACTCCACCAATGGGTATGGCGTTATTCGTAGTTGCTCGTGTAGGTAATATGCCAGTAAGTACTGTGGCGAAAGGGGTTTTACCATTCTTAGTCCCAATTTTTGTTACATTAGTATTGATTACGATTTTCCCACAAATTATCACCTTTATACCAAATCTTCTGATGCCTTAATGGCGTGAGGAAATGGAATTCAAAGCCAGTCGTGTTTGGCTGGCTTTAACTTAAAACTTGCCATTCAATGTTGTATCTGAATAGGTATTCATTCTTACTAACCTAACTAATTGAGGTAATAAAATGAAATTTACAAAAACAGCTTTATTTGCAGCTCTAGCAGCAACCGCTTTCGCAGCACAAGCAGGACAATATCCAGATTTACCAGAAGGCATTAAAGCGGGCGCTGGTGCATTAGTTGGTGATACCGTTTATGTGGGTTTAGGTGGCACTGGTACAACTAAATTCTATTCATTAAATCTTAAAGATCCAAAAGAGTGGAAAGAAATTGCTGAATTCCCTGGTGGTAAACGTAATCAACCTGTTGCTGCTGGTGTAAATGGTAAACTTTATGTGTTTGGTGGCTTCCAAGATACTGATGTTGCAAAAAATCAAATTATCAATGATGCATATGAATACAATCCTGCAGATAATACTTGGATGAAATTACCAACGCGTTCACCACGCTCAACTTCTGTTGGTGCGAGTGTTGCAGCAGATGGCGGCAAGATTTATTTCGTTGGTGGTGTAAACCATGAAATTTGGAATGGTTTATTCCAAGATGTCAAAGCAGCGGGTGGCGATAAAGAGAAAGAAAAAGCAATTTTTGATCCATATTTCAATTTACGTGCACAAGACTTCTTCTTCTCACCTGAAATTCTAAGTTATGAGCCAGCAAACAATGTATGGCGTAATGAAGGTTACTTTCCATATTCAGGTCGTGCAGGCGCAGCAGTGGCAATCAAAGATGGTAAATTGTTAGTTGTAAATGGCGAAGTAAAAGCAGGTTTACGCTCACCAGGCAGCGCAGTAGGAACTATTGGTAAAGATGGTGTTACTTGGAAAAAATTAGGTGATTTACCAGCACCAAAAGGTTATGACAAACAAGACGGTATTGCTGGTGGTATGGGCGGATATACTAACGGTCATTATATTGTCACAGGTGGTGCAAACTTCCCAGGTGCGCTTGCAAACTATGAAAAAGGTATCATGGATGCGCACCGTACAGGTGGTTTGAAGAAAACTTATCATAAAGATGTATATGCATTAGATGCAAAAAGTGGTAACTGGAAAATTGTCGGTGAGCTTCCTGCTAACATCGGCTATGGGCTAGCAGTTTCTTATAATAACAAAGTATTATTGATCGGTGGTGAAACTGATGGTGGTAAACCACTCACTTCAGTTCAGACAATGAGCTTTGATGGTAAAAAACTAACTGTAGAATAATTGTCGAATTGATCATAAACATGATCTTTTTATTTAAGGGCAAGCGAGTTGGCTTGCCTTTTTTATGTGGTTACGTTGTTAGTTTTTGCAAATAATGGGATTGTCTAAAAGCATAAATCAGTTAACAACCATACTAAAAAGGTAGACATGCAGTCTACCTTGATTTTGTCTAAGTAGGATATATTGAAGTGTAAAATTTTTGTGTTTTCAACCGCACTTTGATCCTTAATTTAGAAACGTGTAGTCAAGTCAGTTAACCATGCAGGGCTTAATTCGACTAGCCAAATTTCAATTTGTTTGTCAAATCCAGTTAAGACTAATAAACCGACAACAAGTAGACTCCAGCCCATGATTTTGCGCCCTTTCTGACCAGCATCGGCCAATTTCTCCCGTTTGTCACGGAAAAATTGACGAGAAAGGAGACCAATTGCAATTAATGGAATAACGGCACCTAAGCTAAAGAACACCATGACTAAAGCAACGCTTACAAGGGCTTCTCCTTGGCTAGCGAGTGCAATTGCTGCGCCTAATGTTGGACCAATACAAGGTGCCCAAACAATACCTAACAATATACCCACTAAAAATTGCCCAATAGCAGACTCAGGGTTAAAGACACTTAACCATGCTTCGCCACGACCACTTAATGCGGAAGTATAATGACTAAACAAGGCTTGTAAGCGATTGCTGAGTAACCAAAAGGCGACTAACAGCATTAATATTGCTGCCCCATAACGCAAATATTCACTATTTAAACCAAGTGCTAATCCAATAGAGGCAATAACTGTACCAACCAAAGTGAAAGAAATTGCCATACCAAAAGCAAGGGTAAATAAACCTATTTTACGTTTTGCCATCGCTGAAGAGGCAACGATAGGCAAAATAGGTAATACACAAGGTGAAAGCGTTGTCAGTAATCCTGCTAATAAGCTTAGTGCTAATACTGTTAGGCTAATATCCATATAAGCAACCTCATGAACTATTCAGATACCGTGATAAATTGACGTAAGCGCGATTCATTGGTTTCTGCAATACCACGGCGTAATTCTTTGCCTTCATTGAACAAAATTAACGTACTTTGACGCGTTACATTGAAGCGTTTAAGTACTTCTTTTTGCTGGTCGTAGTCAACTTTAAATACGCTGTAATCTTTGAATTGCTCTTCTTGTAGCATTGGCTCTAAGATACTTAATTGACGTTTGCAAGTTGGGCACCAATCAGCATAAACATCGACTAAAACGGGTTTATTCGTTTGCAGTGCAGCATCAAATGAAGCTTGTTCAAAAGGTTTAAAATCAACGGCTAGAACCTGAATTGACATGAATAATGTTGCAAGAAATACAAAAAGTTTTTTCATAAAATGCTCCTAAAGCGTGTTAAAAAATTAATGGGTATCATGATTAATTTAGACGAAAGATTATACAAATTATTACAGAAAATTTGATAAAAATGACCGCACTTTATAAAAAAGCCCAATACATAAGTATTGGGCTTGATAGCTAAGAAAGTTATTTATTGATTAGCAACCACTTTTCCGTCTAGATAATCAATAGTGACTAATTGATTAGGAAGTAACTTACCAGACAGAATTTGCTGTGCTAATGGGTTTTCAATTTCTTGTTGAATAGCACGTTTCAACGGTCTTGCACCATAAACTGGGTCATAACCTACTTCACTAATAAAGTCTAAACACGCATCTGTAAAGCGTAATTGATAGCCATGGCTTTCCATACGTTTGATCAAGCGAGCTAGTTGGATTGTCGCAATCTCACGAATGTTTTCTTTGCCTAATGGGTGGAAGACAACGCTTTCATCAATACGGTTGATAAATTCTGGGCGGAAATGTTGTCCTACCACAGACATCACTAAAGCTTTCATGCTGTCATAATCCATATCTTTGTTTTCTTGGATGAGATGTGAGCCTAAGTTAGAAGTCATAATCACAACGGTATTGCGGAAGTCAACAGTACGACCTTGACCATCAGTTAAACGTCCATCATCTAACACTTGTAATAAAATATTGAACACATCATGGTGTGCTTTTTCGACTTCATCAAGCAAAATCACCGAGTATGGGCGACGGCGTACCGCTTCTGTTAAATAGCCACCTTCTTCGTAACCAACGTAACCTGGAGGTGCACCAACTAAGCGAGATACGCTGTGTTTTTCCATAAATTCTGACATATCAATACGTACCATGGCGTTTTCATCATCAAATAAGAAGTTAGCCAAGGTTTTACATAATTCCGTTTTACCTACGCCAGTTGGTCCTAAGAATAAGAAAGAACCAATAGGACGATTTGGATCCGATAATCCTGCACGACTACGGCGAATAGCATTCGCTACCGCTTCAATTGCTTCATGTTGACCAATCACTCGTTTATGTAACTCGTCCTCCATACGTAATAATTTTTCTTTCTCGCCTTCCATCATTTTTGCTACAGGGATGCCAGTCGCGCGAGAAAGCACTTCTGCGATTTCTTCATCGGTCACACGATAGCGGAGTAAGGTCATTTCTTTGCCCTCTGCTGATTCTGCTTGGGCTAATTGTTTTTCCAAAGTCGGAATAACACCATATTGCAACTCAGACATCTTAGCGAAATCGCTAGCACGACGCGCTTGTTCCATTTGAGTTTTTGCATTGTCTAATTCCGCTTTAATATGTTGCGTACCAGAAAGTGCAGCTTTTTCTGTTTTCCACACCTCTTCTAGTTCGGCATATTCACGTTCTTTTTCGCTCAATTCTTTTTCCAGCATATCTAAACGTTTACGGCTGGCATCATCGTCTTCTTTTTGTAACGCTTGTTGTTCCAATTTTAATTGGATAATGCGGCGTTCTAAACGATCCAATGGCTGTGGCTTTGAGTCAATTTCCATACGGATACTTGATGCAGCCTCATCTATTAAGTCAATCGCTTTATCTGGCAATTGGCGATCGGAGATATAACGGTGCGAAAGTGTTGCTGCCGCCACGATTGCAGGGTCAGTAATTTGTACGTGGTGGTGGATCTCATAACGTTCTTTTAAACCACGCAAGATCGCAATAGTGTCTTCTACTGTTGGTTCACCAACAAATACTTTTTGGAAACGGCGTTCTAGTGCGGCGTCTTTTTCGATATATTGACGATATTCATCTAAAGTTGTCGCGCCAACACAATGCAATTCCCCACGTGCTAAACTCGGTTTGAGTAAATTTCCAGCATCCATTGCCCCATCTGTTTTACCTGCACCGACCATTGTGTGAATTTCGTCGATGAATAAAATCACACGACCTTCTTCTTTCGCAAGTTCATTTAAAACTGCTTTTAAGCGCTCTTCAAATTCACCTCTATATTTCGCCCCTGCAATTAATGCACCCATATCAAGTGAAAGTACCCGTTTATTTTTCAGACCTTCGGGCACTTCACCATTGACAATACGTTGCGCTAATCCTTCAACGATCGCAGTTTTACCAACCCCAGGTTCACCAATTAACACGGGGTTATTTTTAGTACGGCGTTGTAAGACTTGAATCGCTCGACGAATTTCCTCATCACGTCCAATCACAGGATCTAGTTTGCCGCTTTCAGCACGTGCGGTCAGATCAATTGTATATTTATCTAATGCTTGTCGACTTTCTTCTGCGTTTTGGTCATTGACATTTTGTCCTCCACGCACTTGTTGAATAGCCTGTTGTAAATTTTCTTTTTTTACACCGCTCTTTCTGAATATTTCACCTAAGGTTTTGTCTTCTAGTGCAGCTAATAAAAAGATCTCAGATGAGATAAATTTGTCCTGACGTTGTTGGGCAAGTTTATCGCACAGGTTTAATAAATTAATTAAACTACGTGAAATCTGTATATCTCCACCATTTCCTGATACTTGCGGTAAACGATTCAGCTCACTATGTAATTCATTGCGTAATAAAGCTAAATTAGCGCCTGCTGCAGTTAAAATTGGAGCAATAGAGCCATCTTGTTGGTTTAATAAAGCCGTTAATAAATGAATAGGTTCAATAAATTGGTTATCTTTACCAATTGCTAGAGATTGTGCTTCGCTAATCGCTTGTTGAAACTTTGTCGTAAATTTTTCGATATTCATATTCCATGTCCTCTTTTGCATCTAAATTAAGTTAAAGGGCAATATCCCCTCGATTTACAAGGATTAAATAAGCGCATTTTTTAGTTTTTCAAGGGGGAATGTAGAATATTTTAAGAAATGCCTATTAAACTTTATTTTTTAATAGCTTGTATGAAATTTTGATGGCTTTTTAAACTTTTTATTAAAATCGTATTCTTATATCAGTGGCATTAAAATATGAATGAGCAATAAAACTATCGATATTATAATTCAAAAGCGGATTAATTTTCTTTCTGACTAAGATTATCTCGTTGAAGTTCTGTACTCTGTTTACTCATTTTCTCTGACTGTTATAATGCGAAGAATTAACAGTTTTTTATACAAGGACAGGAAATGCAGTTTTCCAAAATGCATGGTTTAGGTAACGATTTTATCGTCGTTGATGCAGTTACTCAAAATTTATACTTTTCAGCAGACACAATTAAACGATTGGCGGATCGCCATCGAGGAATTGGGTTTGATCAAATGCTAGTTGTAGAGCCACCTTATGATCCAGATTTAGATTTCCATTATCGTATTTTTAATGCAGATGGAAGTGAAGTGGCACAATGTGGTAATGGAGCACGTTGCTTTGCTCGTTTTGTGATTTTAAAAGGATTAACAGATAAAAAAGAGATTACGGTTAGTACACAAACAGGCAAAATGATCTTGAATGTACTTGAAAATGAAAAAGTGCGAGTCAATATGGGGGAACCCATTTGGGAACCTGCCAAAATTCCATTTACAGCAAATAAATTTGAGAAAAATTATATTTTGCGGACGGATATTCAAACTGTGTTGTGTGGCGCTGTTTCGATGGGTAATCCTCATTGTGTTGTACAAGTTGATGATATTCTCAAAGCAAATGTAGAACAATTAGGACCATTATTAGAAAAACATGAGCGCTTTCCTGAACGTGTTAATGCTGGGTTTATGCAAGTAGTGAATCGGCGACATATTAAATTACGTGTTTATGAAAGAGGGGCTGGAGAAACACAAGCTTGTGGAAGTGGGGCTTGTGCGGCAGCAGCTGTAGGTATTATGCAAGGTTTGTTAGATAACAAAGTACAAGTGGATCTACCTGGTGGCAGTTTAACAATTGAATGGGAAGGCGTAGGAAAACCATTGTTTATGACTGGGGAAGCAACACATGTGTATGATGGAGTAATTAAATTATAGTTTTCTGTTACTTTTCTGTGCTTTCTACAAGTACAGAAAAGTAGGTTGCTATCACAGCGAAACAGGAAACGAAAAAATAAGTGAATAAACATTATGCAAAATTTAACCCATACTCAAATAAGGGACTACCTCACTCAGCATCCAGATTTTTTTCTCGATCATCCCGAATTGCTTGATTGCCTCAATCTTTATTACTCACAAAAAAATACGCTTTCGTTGGTAGAATTACAGCTTGAGCGTCAACGCCATCGAATTAAAGAACTTGAGGCAGAATTAGAAAAATTTACTCAATTAGCTATTCAAAATAGTGATATTTTCCTCGGGCTGTTGCCTTTACAACAACAGCTTTCACAAGCAAGCAACATCACAGAGGGGATCCAAAAACTGGATCTATGGGTTAAAAAATTTGAGTTACAGCAAGCCAAAATCCTGTTATTTACGGATGAATGGGAAAAACGAACGAGTTTAAGTGAGGAAGTGTGGCTCGATCGCAAAGCTTTTGAGATCGTGCGTTTGGAGCGTTTTGGGTTACGTCGTTTTTACCTTGGTCAAATGACGCATAAAGAAAAAACAATGTTATTTTTGCCAGAGGAGTTTCCAATTGGCTCAGTAGCGTGTTGCTTGCTTGGGTGTAAAACAGGACAGAAAGCCACTGCACTCTTGCTGTTTTCTGCGAGAGATGAGCGCCATTTTCATAATGGACAGGATACGGAATTTTTAAAACATCTAGTGGATATTGTAGAGCTACATTTAGGGCGCTGGGTAGATAATTTTAAACGCTAATGCGGAAGAAGGATAACGATCAGAATGCAAACACAGCTTGAAAAATATTGGAATTACCTACGTATTGAGCGTCAAGTGAGTCCTCATACACTGAGTAATTACCAACGTCAGCTGAATCGTATTGTGGAAATATTACTTGAAAATGATATTACTGGTTGGCAATCTGTTTCTGCTAGTGTAGTTCGATTTATTTTAGCACAAAGCAAAAAAGAAGGCTTACATGAAAGAAGTTTAGCTTTGCGTTTGTCTGCATTACGTAAATTCTTATCCTACTTAGTGCAGCAAGGGGAGCTGTCTGTGAATCCTGCAACAGGCATTTCTGCACCGAAACAAGGACGTTATTTACCTAAAAATATTGATGCGGAACAAGTACAGAAATTACTCAGTAATGACAGTAAAGAACCCATTGATATTCGTGATAGAGCAATGCTTGAGCTACTTTATAGTTCTGGATTGCGTTTGTCTGAATTACAAGGGCTTAACTTAACAAGTATTAATACTCGAGTACGTGAGGTCCGTGTGATTGGTAAAGGGAATAAAGAGCGCATTGTGCCTTTTGGACGTTATGCTGCTCATGCATTGCAGCAATGGCTTAAAGTGCGGTTACTTTTTAATCCAAAAGATGAGGCATTATTTGTGAGTCAGCTTGGTAACCGTTTGACCCATCGATCTATTCAAAAACGCCTTGAAGTGTGGGGTATTAAACAAGGTTTAAACAGCCATCTAAATCCCCATAAATTACGTCATTCCTTTGCGACTCATATGCTTGAGGCTAGTTCGGATTTACGTGCAGTACAAGAACTATTAGGACACAGTAATTTATCGACAACACAGATTTATACCCATTTAAACTTTCAACATTTAGCAGAAGTATATGACTCTGCCCACCCACGCGCAAAGCGTAAAAATAGGAAAATGGAATGAAATTTTACCGCACTTTACAACCTTTTAAACTGATTAGCTTTGATTTGGACGATACGCTTTATGATAATACTGAAGTCATTCGTTTAGCAGAGCAGCACTTTTTGGCACAATTAAAACAAGAAAGCCAACTTCATGAGCTTACTACTGACATTTGGCGTGATTGGAAAAATAAAGTGGTGCAACAAAATTCGATTTTGAGTGAAGATGTAGTGGAATGGCGTATAGAAAGTATGCGACAACTTTTGGCTTATCATCAAAAAAGTGCGGTCGAAATGACACGAATTTTACAATCCGTAATGGATGTGTTTGTGGAATGGCGCCATAAAATTGAAGTGCCAAACCAAAGCCAGCAAGTGTTGAATACTTTAAAAGCCAAATATCCATTAGTCGCGATTACTAATGGCAATGTGGAACCACAACGTATTGGCTTGACACAGTTTGATTTAGTATTACGTGGTGGCGAACAGGGTCGAGCGAAGCCACACCAAGATTTATTTCACCAAACTGCTCAACAATTTGGTGTACAGCCCCAAGAAATTTTGCATGTAGGCGATAATTTAATTGCCGATATACAAGGCGCAATTCAAGCCAATTGTCAGGCAGTTTGGATTAATCAGTCTGGGAAAAACTTACGCGACTTTTCAGACGCAACATTGGTGCCAACAGTAGAAATTACAGATTTGACGCAATTGCTGTTGTTATCAGCATAATTCCTATCAAATAATAGGAGTGAAATGTGTTAAAAGAACGTGAAAACAGAATTCAATTATGGTTTGAAATGTGGTTACAGCAAAGGGATCTCGGTATAGTAGACATTTTTGCGGAGAATGTACTCTACATTGAAAGCTGGGGACCACAATATGTTAATCGAAAAATGCTTAAGCATTGGTTTGAAGAATGGAATCAGCGAGGAAAAGTTGTAAGCTGGGTGATAAAACAATATTTTCACAATGGAAATCAAACGGTTGTTGAGTGGTGTTTTAAAGATGAGATGGATAATGGAAAAGTCGATATGTTTGACGGTATGTCACTTATTGAATGGAATGAAACTGGTCAGATCATCTTTGTAAAAGAATTTGGCTGTAAGCAAAACAATTATAACCCCTACGAAAAAGGCTTAGAACCACAATTTAGAGATGACCAAGTAGCTTGGTTGTAATATTGAGCGCTTTTTAACATTTATTTTGCTTATTTAATATCTCAGATGCTACCTGTGAGTAATGGCTGATTGATATCTTGAACTAACTGTCTATATTATTTTTCATCAACCGCTTTTTTATTACACAGCCATAATCCAACGACAATTAAGCAAGCACTTACAATATGATAAGTATGCAGCTGTTCATTTAGAACTAAAATCCCGAATATTGCGGCAAATAGAGGCGTGGCATTAGTGAAAGCCGCGCCTTTTGCACCTCCTACAATTGAAATCCCATAATTCCAAAAGGCATAAGAAAGAATCGATGGCCCGATAATTAAATAACCAATAATCCAGTATTGGTGACTGCTGAGTGTAGAGATGAAATTCTGTTCTAACTGTAAGTATTGCCAAATAAAAACAGGTGTAAAAAGTAACATTGCGATACAGACTTGGGCTGTTAACATCATCGTATTAGGCAATGTGGCTGGTTTTAATCGAATAATACAACAATAAAGTGCCCAACTAATCGCAGAACCAATTGCCCATAGATCGCCTTGATTGATGTCGAGTTGGTATAAACGATTTAGCTCACCATGGCTGAGTAACCAGAGTACTCCAGTAAAACTTGTTATCGCCCCTAATAAAAGCATAGGGCGAATTGGATCAGCAAAGATTAAACGATTTAAAAATAAGACAATAATCGGTACAACAGCCAGATAAATACTAGCATTCAGTGTAGTGGTTGTTTGTAAACCCTGATAGAGAAAAACAGGAAAAATTACGATACCTAACAGGGCAAGTGCGGTCAAAATTAACCAATTTTGACGAATAATCGGGAAAAATTGAGGTAAGCTTTTGCCAAAGAGTAGGAGTAGAATAAAAGCAGCAGGTAACCAACGAGAGTAGTTTAACAGAATTGGAGCGATGTCATTGCTTAACATTTTACCAAAAAGGTAGTTGCCTCCCCAAAATAAGGTCGCTAAAACTAAGCAAAAATAACCGTATCCTTGTTTTTGTCTCATAAATTGCCACGCTTAATAATAATGCCAACATTTTTTGCCTGAGCGACAGCTTTAGGCTTGCTTAATTTTAAGCGTAATCCTTGAATACCAAAGCGTTGTTGTAATTGAGCTGCCACTTCATAAGCTACACGTTCAATGAGTAAGAAGGATTTTGATTGAACATAATCAATAATAAACTCGCTCACTTCTGCATAGTTTAAACAATATTGTACATCGTCAGTTTCTGCCGCTTTGCTACTATCCCAAGCCATTTCAAGATCAAATACTAATTTTTGTTTAATTTGTTGTTCCCAATCATAGACACCGATCTGAGCGAAAACAGTCAATTCTTCAATGAAAATGTGATCAATCATTCATTTATTCCTTCTGATCGAAAAATATAGTAGGCTTATGCTACCAAGTTTATGTACAATAGACGAACATATTTTTCCTCTTTGCTACTCTAAAGGACTAACTAATGAGCCTTTTCGCTATTTTCTATATGGTAGTTGCCTATTTATTAGGCTCTGTTTCAAGTGCGATTTTGTTATGTCGTTTAGCTGGTCTGCCTGATCCAAGAAACAGTGGTTCAAACAATCCTGGCGCAACGAATGTATTACGTATTGGTGGGCGTTGGATTGCATTAGGGGTGTTATTATTTGATATGTTTAAAGGCATGCTACCTGTGTGGTTAGGGTATTATTTAGGACTCACTCACTTTGAGTTAGGTATGGTTGCGTTAGGTGCCTGTTTGGGACATATTTTCCCTATTTTCTTTAAGTTTAAAGGTGGTAAAGGCGTAGCTACTGCATTTGGCGCGATTGCACCTATTTCGTGGGGTGTAGCTGGATCTATGTTAGGTACATGGTTACTTGTCTTTTTAATCACTGGTTATTCTTCTTTAAGTGCGGTGTTAACGGCACTCTTAGTTCCTTTTTATGTTTGGTGGTTTAAGCCTGAATTTACTTTTCCTGTGGCGTTAGTATGTTGTTTATTGATTTATCGCCACCACGATAATATTCAACGTTTATGGCGTGGGCAGGAAGATAAAGTATGGCGTAAATTAAAAAAGCAAAATCAGTCTAGCAAAGAATAAGTAAGCAAAGTCATTTGAATTCTTAATCAATGATTGATTGAGATTTAAAATAAAGAATCAGTTATAAAGACAAAACAGAGATTGAAAAAGCAGACTAATTAGTCTGCTTTTTTAGTTAAAGAGGAACAAAATTATGCTAATTGATAAGGGAGTGCAAAAGGCGTTAATTCAGTTTGCTCTGATAATCTGAATTGAGAGCCTTCTTCTATTTGATTATTCAACACCACTTGTAACCATAAAGTGCCTTCAAAATTAGCTACATTTATAATAGAACCTGTTTTACGCCAGTTTGTTTCCAGTTGTATTTCAATTTCACTCCTCAATTCAGGGATGTCTTGGCTATGAGCAACAAAAGTGAACATTGCACGTTTATTTGCACCACGATATTTAGCTCGTGCTACAATTTCTTGTCCAATATAACAGCCTTTTTGGAAAGAAATCGCATCTTCTAGGCTCTGTAAATTTAACGCTTGTGGAATAAATTCTCCCTGTGTTTCTGTGCTTAACATGGGAATACCATCTTGAATGTCCAAAAGATCCCATGCTGGATGGGCTGCATTAGGGGTGATATCTAATGGTGTTGGATGGAGTAGTATCATTCTAGGTTGTTGGCTATTGAGGTGAAGACGAATCTTAGCTGGAACTTCATCACAGGCATTAATAATTTTTTGACCTGCTAAACCAATGATGTGCCAATCAAGCTCTGTAAAAGAGACTTTTGAAAAGACAGCATATTTTTTGAGTTGTTCTAATGCGGTGGGCAATAGGTTTTTTTTAATTAGAAGGTAGAAACATTGTGCTTCTGTACGAATTAATCGAAATAGTGAAGTGACTTTACCTTTAGGATCACAATGGGCTGTCAGTGTTGAAGCGCCTTCAGCAAGTTGACTTACATCGCAAGTTAATTGTCCTTGTAAGAATTTTTCAGCATCTTCCCCTTTAATTTCAATTAAGGTGTATTGTTGTAAATCGCAAGCTATAAAATCTTGCATTTCCGTTAATAATGAATAAGTCATATCCTTTTTCCTTACTCTAAGTTTTGAATTTGTTCACGCATTTGTTCAATTAATACTTTTAATTCTACCGCAGAATTTGTCACTTCAGTATTAATTGATTTTGAGGCAAGAGTATTAGATTCACGGTTTAATTCTTGCATCATAAAGTCTAATTTACGACCAATTGCGCCCCCTTTTTGCAAAATGGCTTGCGTTTCTTTTACATGTAATTGCAGGCGATCTAACTCTTCTGCAACATCGACACGTTGTGCAACTAAAACCATTTCTTGCTCAAGTCGTTGCGGATCAGCTTGTAAATTAATTTCTTCAAAGCGTTGGAGTAGACGATCGCGTTGCCATTGTAAAATTTCTGGCATTTTTGACCGCACTTTGTCTGCTTCAATAGAAATAGTCGCTAAGCGTTGTTCAATTAACGCTTGTACTTTTTCACCTTCTCTAGCTCGCATAGCAATAAAATCCGCTAATAGAGTATCGAATCCTTGTAATAATTGCTGACTGATAAGATCAAGATCTTGTTCTGGAGCCTCTATGACACCAGGGTAACGTAAGATATCATTTGGGTTAATTTCTCCTTCGCCCGCTTGTTGTTTAATCCATTGCAACGATTGAATGACTTGTTGGGCTAAAGCTTTGTTTAAATTAAGTTCAGTTACAGTTTGTTTTTTATTATCAATCCGTAATGAACATTCGATTTTACCGCGAGTGAGATTTTGGCGCAGTTTTTCACGCAATGTATTTTCTAGACCACGAAATTGTTCAGGTAAACGAAAAAATGTTTCTAAATAACGTTGGTTTACTGAACGAATTTCCCATACGGCATCACCCCAATCTTGTTTTATTTCAAGGCGAGCAAAGGCGGTCATACTATAGATCATGTGAATTCCTTAAGTGTTATGAAAAGATGAACGGCTAAACACGGCTATTGTACTTGTAAATTTCGTTTCTGTCAGTTTGTTTGCATGCTAAAATAACGCGAATTTTTTATCAGAATAGCAAATAATAAAGGAATAACTTATGCGTCCAAATGCACGTACAAATAATCAGCCTCGTTCAATAAAAATAACTCGTCATTACACAAAACATGCTGAAGGTTCTGTGCTCGTCGAATTTGGTGAGACTAAAGTATTATGTACAGCAACAGTTGAAGAGTCAGTACCGCGTTTTTTAAAAGGTCAGAATCAAGGTTGGGTGACAGCAGAATACGGTATGTTACCACGTTCCACTCACAGTCGTATGCAGCGTGAGGCAGCGAAAGGTAAACAGGGTGGGCGGACGATGGAGATCCAACGTTTAATTGCGCGGTCATTACGTGCGATGGTGGATTTAGAAGCATTAGGTGAGCGTTCGATTACGTTAGATTGCGATGTGATCCAAGCTGATGGTGGGACGAGAACAGCTTCGATTACAGGGGCTTGTGTTGCTTTATGTGATGCAATTAATACATTAGTTGAAAATGGCACTTTAAAAACGAATCCAATCAAAGGATTAGTCGCGGCAATTTCAGTGGGAATTGTAGAGGGTGAGGCAGTGTGTGACTTAGAATATGTTGAAGACTCTGCAGCAGAAACCGATATGAATGTCGTGATGATGGAAGATAGTAGAATGATCGAAGTACAGGGAACGGCAGAAGGTGAACCATTTAGCCATGAAGAGCTTTTAAAGTTACTTGAATTGGCGAAACAGGGTTGTGATGTGATTTTTGCAGCTCAGCGTCAAGCGTTAGCAGAATAAAAAGGATTTTGTAATGGAAGCCTATAAATTAGAATTTATCCAGTTTGCATTAAGTCGCCAAGTCTTGAAATTTGGTGAATTTACACTGAAATCAGGGCGTATTAGCCCATATTTTTTTAATGCGGGTTTATTTAATACGGGTGCTGATTTAGCACGTTTAGGTGAGTTTTATGCAAAAGCTATTCAAGCCCATAGACCCGAGTATGATGTTATTTTTGGCCCCGCTTATAAAGGTATTCCAATTGCGACAACTCTGTCTGTCGCGTTATTTAATCAATTTCAAGTTGATAAACCTGTTTGTTTTAATCGTAAAGAGGCCAAAGATCATGGTGAAGGTGGTAATTTAATTGGTGCGGCTCTGCAAGGAAAAGTGTTATTAGTTGATGATGTGATTACTGCAGGGACAGCCATTCGCGAGTCGATGACATTAATTGCTGCCAATAATGCACAATTAAGTGCAGTACTTATTGCCTTAAACCGTAAAGAAAAAGGAAAAGGTGAGTTATCAGCCATTCAGGAAGTTGAACGAGATTATCAATGCCAAGTTTTATCCATTATTGATTTTGATGACTTGATGCTATTTATTGAACAAGAGGCGCAATATCAACAATATTTACCCGCTATGCGTATTTACCGAGAGCAATATGGGGTGAAATAAGCGAAAAGTGCGGTCTGTTTTAAGGAAATTTTAAGTATTATGAGCTAATTTAAAAATAGGATGCACTTTTGTCTATTTGGAGAAAAATAATGAGTTTTATTGGTAAATTTTTAGGATTAATTATAGGTTGGAAGTTTGGCGGTTTTTTTGGTGCAATTTGTGGCGTTATTTTAGGCCATTTAGGCGATAAGAAACTGTATGAGCTTGGTACTGTCAATTCGAGTTTTTTTAAAAGTAAAATTACGCGGCAATCATTATTTATGCAAACGACATTTGCTGTGTTAGGTCATTTAAGTAAAGCCAAAGGGCGTGTCACGGAAAATGATATTCAATTGGCAACACATTTAATGCAGCAAATGCAACTCGATGACGCTAATCGTCGTTTAGCACAAGAGGCGTTTAACCGTGGTAAATCAACAGATTTCCCACTGCGCCAAGTGATTCGTGAGTTTCGCCTTGGTTGTGGACAACGAGCAGACTTGTTGCGAATGTTTTTACATGTACAAGTACAAGCTGCTTTTGCTGATGCACAGTTAGAGCAAGGTGAGAAAGAGGTGTTATATGTTGTTGCTGAGGAGCTAGGTTTATCACGTTTTCAGTTTGAGCAGATGTTAGCAATGGAGTTTGCAGCACGTCAATTTACACGAAGAGGTTACCAACAACAAAGTTATCAAAGCGGTTACGGCTATCAACAACACGACCAACAAAGTTATGGTAGTTATCAATCACATTCTGGACCAACAGTTGAGGATGCATACAAAGTACTTGGTGTCACAGCAACAGATGATCAACAGACAGTGAAACGTGCATATCGTCGTTTGATGAACGAAAATCATCCCGATAAATTAGTAGCGAAGGGATTACCAAAAGAAATGCTGGACATGGCGAAAGAGAAAACACAGCAAATCCAAGCTGCTTATGATTTAATTTGTAAGACTAAAGGCTGGAAATAATGTTATTTTCAGCAAAAGACCGTATCCCACTTTTACTGACAATAATTATTGTATTGACTGGAATATGGTCAGGTATTGAACCTTTCTCGAGAGCAGTATGGTATGCAGAGGTGTTACCAGTATGTTTAATTTTAGGATTGCTTATCGTTACTTACCGAATTTTTCAATTCAGTCATCTTGCTTATTTTTTAATGAGCCTTTGGATGATTCTACATTTTATTGGCGCACATTATACCTTTGAACACGTCCCATTTGACTGGGCAAATTCTTACTTGTCTTGGTTAGGAGAGGAACGTAACCATTTTGATCGTATCGCTCACTATATTATTGGGTTTTATAGTTTTCCCATGGCTGAATGGTTATTACGTCGTAAATTATGTGGTCCTGTACTAGCAGGCTTTTTTTCTTTATTCTTTGTTATGAGTTTTGCCGCAGCTTATGAATTAATCGAGTGGCAATATGCAGTTATTGCTGGTGACGAAGAAGGAATCGCATTTTTAGGATCACAAGGCGATAATTGGGATGCACAAAAGGATATTTTAGCAGACACCTTAGGGGCTATTACTGCCTTAGTATTGTTTTATTTGGTGAGAACGGACAAACAATGCGTGTAATTTTAGCACCAATGCAAGGAGTACTTGATCCTTTTGTTCGCCAGCTTCTCACTGAAGTTAATTCCTATGATTTATGCATTTCTGAATTTGTGCGTGTAGTCGATCAGCTTTTACCTACAAAAGTCTTTTATCGGCTTTGTCCCGAACTTTATCAACAAGGTTTCACCTCTTCAGGGACGCCTGTGCGTATTCAACTATTAGGGCAACATCCACAATGGCTAGGCGAAAATGCTGTTCGCGCAATTGAATTGGGTTCTCATGGGATTGATTTGAATTGTGGATGTCCTTCAAAAACTGTTAATGGCAGTCATGGTGGCGCATCACTATTAAAACAACCTGAGTTGATTTATCAAGCAACTCACGCATTACGTCAAGCAGTACCGCAACATTTACCTGTCAGTGTTAAAGTTCGTCTAGGTTGGGATAGTGTTGAACAGGCGTTTGAAATTGCTGACGCTGTACAGCAAGGTGGTGCAACAGAAATAACGATTCATGGGCGAACAAAAACAGATGGCTATCGTGCAGATCGTATTAATTGGGCGAAGATTAATGAGGTTAGGCAAAAATTGCGTATTCCAGTAATCGCGAATGGTGAGATTTGGAATTGGCAAGATGGACAAAATTGTTTGGCTGCAACAGGCTGTCATGATTTGATGATAGGACGTGGTGCACTGAATATCCCTAATTTAAGCACTGTAGTCAAATTCAATCAACCCAAAATGGTATGGGAGCAAGTCCAAAAAATATTGCAGAAATATGCACATACTGAGAACCAGTTTGATACAGGTTTCTATCATGTAGCACGGATTAAACAGTGGTTAGGTTATTTAAAACAAGCCTATCCAGAAGCGCATAGTTTATTTGAATTAATCAAGACTTGTCATGATGGGCAAGAGCTAAGAATAAAAATCGATGGAGCAATAATTAAATGAAATACCAATGGCTTTTCTTTGATGCAGATGAAACGTTATTTTCTTTCGATGCATTTGCAGGGTTACAAAAATTATTTTCTGATTATGGAGTTGATTTTAAACAAACGGATTTTGAGGAGTTTCAGCGCATAAATAAACCACTTTGGGTACAATATCAAAATGCAGAAATTACAGCAGAACAATTGCAAGTAACACGCTTTGCTAGTTGGGCAGCTCGCCTCAATAAAAAACCTGTGGAATTAAATGATCATTATTTAATAGCAATGGCAGATATTTGTAAGCCGCTTGAACATGTTGTAGAAACTTTAACAGTCTTAAAAGAGTATGCTAATTTAGGTATCATTACAAATGGATTTACAACCTTACAACGTTTACGCTTAGAAAAGACAGGATTAGCCGATTGGTTTGAATTTATTACTATTTCGGAGGAAGTAGGTATTGCGAAACCTGATCCTCGCATTTTTGAACATAGTTTAAATTTAGCGAATGTAACTGACCGTAGTCAAGTGCTCATGATTGGGGATAATTTGGAATCGGATATTTTAGGTGGGCATAATGCGCAGTTAGATACATGTTGGTTACATTATACTCGTGAAAATACAACAAATATTACCCCTACTTATAGCATTGGACGTTTTGATGAATTGCTAAAAATTGTTTCTGTTGAGTAAGCTATTTTTATATAAGAGGAAAGCAAAAGAGCGGTCTTTTTTGAGAAAATATCGAGTGTTGAGCAGTACATTGACATTTGCTAAACCTAGTGTGATTTGTCAACTAGGTTTAGCAGTGAATATAGTATACTGATTTTAAGCTGCTAGGAGTACGTTTTGCTTTTTACAATAATTGAATTAAACATCCAATCCAAGTACTTTACGGCCATTGATACTCGCAATATTCACCATTGCGTCTAAATCAGGGAAACGACAACCTGCTGCTAGTAGACTAAGTTCTTGCCACATATCACCCTCACATAATGGCACCATGTAATCGCAAATATTATCTGTACCAATTGCAACTGTAATACCCTCAGGAATCATTTCATCTGCAGGTGTTAAGGCATTGTGGAAGGGCATTAAGTCTTCTTTACGGTTACTGTCGATCCACGCCATTGGACAAGCAATCATCATCATTTGTGCCTGGCGCATTTTTTCATATAAACGGTAGCGGTAATCTTTAGAGTGAGCACCAATAGAAATACCATGAATAGCGACTACGCGACCTTCCATACCATGTTCGATTGTTTTATCACAAAGCTGTTCTGTTTCTTTTTCTTTAGGTGAATTGAATTGATCAACATGAACATGGCACATAATACCACGTGATTTCGCCGTATCTAACAATATGTCCATTGCATCTAAGCCTCTTCCATAATCCAACTCATCACGATAAGGTAAGCCACCAATTATATCCACCATTTCTGCCCCAATATCAAACCATTGTCTTGCGGTAGGTTCAATGACACCTTTCAATGTTTGGTTTGCAAATTTTAACGTAATATCGTGCTTATATACTTCACGTGCTTTATGTGCTGCAATAATTGCACGATCTTCACAAATAGGATCAATATCAACAAAAGTACCAAAGGCAGTAACTCCTTGTGAGATCATTAATTCAATAGATTGGCAAAAACGCGCATAATAATCGTCCACACTGGATGTACGTTTGACCTCATCTACTAAGTCCCATTTTTGTTGCAAATTACTGGTATGATAAATGCTAATTTTTTCTGGAGTCATTGTGAAGGCGCGATCTGCATGTGCGTGCGCATTTACCCAGCCTCCTTTTTTAATAATTTCATCTCTAATATAAGTTTTAAAACTACGAACATGATTTTTCATAATAGCTCCGTGAAAATATCAACATGAGGAAGAAGTGAAGTGCCGTAGATATAAAAAAATCCTCAATAAATGAGGATTTTTTATTAATTAAAAATAGAAATGAAATCAAGCCACGAAAGTGACTGATAAAATAACTAACAATGTTATGAAAAATTCTCTGATTTTTAATTAATAACATTATGTCTATATCCTAAAAATTGCCCGCTAGTATAAAGTGTTAAACCTGAAAAATATAATTGGTTTTGGCTATTGGTTATGGGTAAATTTATATTTATTTTTCGATAAACGAGCGCTCTTGATTGAATACCTCAAGGAATAATCCTAACGGCGGTCGCTGGGAAGATTCTTTTTGATAGTCACGATTGTATTTCTGATAATTACCTTGGCGATCAATATGATATTGTGTGCTATCAGGGGAAATAATGACATTCCAACGGTGGTTAGAGACTAAAACCCAGTTTGCTTCTTGATTTAAATTAAATAAATCTCTACCTTGAGAGTAATCTGCAATCGGGTTTTGCACGTTGAAAATATGTTTCATGACTGCGGGCAATAAATCCATATGACTAGTTAACTTGTCAATTTTTTGTCGTGGTAATGAATGCCAATGAATAATCATCGGGACTTGGATTTCATCTCGTGCAAAGTAATGATAGCGTTCTTTTTTACTTAGATCGTTAAATTGATAGCCATGTTCAGCTGTAATTGCAACAAAAGTATTTGTTAAGTCAATCATTGGTAGTATCGAGGATAATAAGCGATCGATTTCAGCTAATTCTAATTTGTAATTTTCATATGATAAATTTGGGCGAATATCGAGGCTTAAATAAGCCGCAAAAGGCTTATTTTGTACGTTTGTTGTTGCCAGCCAAGTTTTAAATAACGCAGTTTCTGATTGATTATTTGTTTTACGTGTTGAGTGACCAAGTGTTGGGAATAATGCTTGGCGGAACAAGGTCGAGTTAAATTGTGTGCTAGAAAATAAGCCTAGCTGGTAGTTTTCTTGCTTTAACTTTTCAACTAATACTGATGCCGTTTTATTGCTAAGTAAACTATCCATGTAATTTGCACTTAAACCATAAAACAAACCTGTGAGCCCAGTGTTATTAGTATTTCCACTACTATAATGATGAGTAAATTGAGTTGATTTTGCGGCAAATTGAGATAAGTAAGGCATTTGTGCTTCTGTTATCGCATCATAGCGCAAACCCGAAATAGTAATTAGGAGCATGTTAGGTGTTTGACTATCCATAAACTGGAGAGGCTGTTTGGGATAATTGATTTTTAGTGCATCTAGTCGCCCTTGCTGCTCAATAATTTGGTCATACTCTTCTTTATTTAAAAAGCCATGTTTTTCCAAGAATGAACGAGCAGTCATTGGATAAGACAATGGAAAATTAGAGCGCTGCATCGTAATAGGACGATAAATAAACGCATCAGCCCAAGCATACATTAAGTGGGTAGCAATGAAGGAACAAACAAAGAATACACCTACAGCTTTAAGCCATTTTTGGCGTTCTAGACTTCGTAACTTTTGCCAAGACCAACGCGAAAATACCATTTGTACTAATAAAATGATTGGCATTGGTGCAAAGAAAATTTGCCAGGTACGCGAGAGTTCACCATTTTCAGGATTGACTAATAAATTCCATACCACTGTTGATAAGTGTAAATTGAAGTGTGAGAAAACCTCTGTATCAACCAATAATAAAGTTGCGCCAATTGTGGTGAGAATAACCGTAATACCACGGAAAGTACGCTGATTTTTAATGATAAAACTGAGTGGGAAAATAATTAACAAATAAAGAGCAAAAACAACAAAGCTAAAATGCCCTAAAATACTAATGAAAAAATAAAGTTTACCCAGTAGTGTATCTGGCCAATCTATAATAAAGGCATAGCGTGTGCCAATAGCGATTGCCCATAAAATATTAAAGAAAGCAAACCAGTGACCCCAAGATATTTTTCTTGAAGTTTCTTCGCGATATTGTTTGTTTGCTTTAATCCACATTATCTTTACGATTTTTTGTCACTAACTGAATGCAATAGGGCATCTGAAAAAGCCTTGGCTAATGCAGTGCGTTGATTTATTCCAACACTATTCACTAGTAAATTAGTGACCATATTGCCAAGAACAACAAGGGATAAGTCAACTGGTGCTTGATGTTTTTCTAAAACAGCAATCATATCATTTAAAATCACATCTATTTGTTTATCTTGATATTTTGAGTTTTTTGCCATGCTGGTGTTGAACCATAAAATAAAATTTGTGTTATATCATAACCGATTATTTTGTATATCCCAGCATTTTTTCTTATTTATAGTTAAAAAAGTGCGGTTATAATATGGAGAAGTTTTTAAGGCAAAATAGTGAATTAGTTATGAGTATAAATGTGAACGAAATTGTGCTTCACCAGTTAATAAAGTCGAGTGAAGAAAATGCAGTAAAATTAAGCACTTTGTTACGTGAACAAGTACTTACAATTACACCAGAAGTCGAGCAAATGATGTTGCAGTTACATCAAGCTTATCAAAACAAAAGTAAAGCTTATGGTGTATTTCAAGATACCTCCCTTTTTGCCCAAGATTTAAATCGTTTCCTCGAAAATGAGAATGAATTTCTTGAATTTAGTCAAAAATCTACCATACTTTTAGCGACAGAACTAAGTAAGTATCCATTTGCTGATAACGGTACTCTCGTTTTTTGTCGCTATAATTTTTTAGCAACAGATTATCTGTTTATTGCATTGTTAGATAGTCGTGCGAGTATGTTAGTGGATGAGCATTTGGATATTCATCGTACACAGTATCTTGATATCGCACAGTTTGATATTGCTGCGCGTATTAACCTGACAGAATTAAAATTAGATGCAAGATCAAATCGTTATTTAACATTTGTCAAAGGACGTGTGGGGCGTAAAATTGGCGATTTTTTTATGGATTTTTTGGGCGCTGATGAGGGATTAAATCCTCAAGTACAAAATCAATGTTTATTGCAGGCAGTCAGTGATTATTGTGAACAAGGGGCGTTGAGTAAAGAACAAACTCAAGCAGTGAAGAAACAAGTATTTGAATATTGCAAAGGACAGATGAGCTCAGGTGAAGAGATTGAATTAAGGGAACTTTCTGCCAATATGCCAACTCTAAACGAGCGTGCTTTTGTCGAGTTTGCTAATGAACAGGATTATGGTTTGGAGACAAGTATTCCACCTGTGCGTTCAGCATTAAAATCTTTAACAAAATTTTCAGGTTCAGGCAAAGGTATTACTATTAGTTTTGAAGCAGAATTAATTAATCATCGTATTTTTTGGGATGAAAATACAGATACGTTAACTATTAAAGGATTACCACCAAATTTACGTGACCAGTTGCAACGGCAATTAAAAGAAGAGAATTGATTTGGCAATCTATTAAAGTTTCGGTATTATCGTTCATCATTTGCAGTGTATAAAAAGGTAAAAAAATTATGCAATTTAAGTCAGTTATTAGTGTTATCGTGCTTGCATTCAGTATTAGTGCTTGCTCTAGTATAGATAAAGTTGTTTATCGTATTGATGTACCACAAGGCAATTATTTAGAAGCTGCAACAGTTAACCAATTACAAGTGGGAATGAATGTACAACAAGTACAATATTTATTAGGTACTCCTGTATTAATCGACCCTTTTAATAATAACAAATGGTATTATGTATTTTTACAACAAAAAGCGTATCAAACACCTGAGCAGCGTACACTAATTGTTAATTTTGATAAACGTGGCTTAGTAACAAGTTTTGATTTAGATAAACCTTTACCAGATGAAAGTAAACCTGCAATTAATAATGCGATTATTCAAGCAGAAAATACAGCTGCGAAGCGTTGGTGGCAGTTTTGGAAATAATTAACTTATAAGTTGTAATATTTTATTTTATCGCGTGAGCGTATTTTTTCGATTGGCCAAAGTTGAGGATAATCTATGCCTAAGATTTTGTTAGTTGATGATGATGTTGAATTGATAGAGCTTCTTGCGGAGTTGTTGACCTTAGAAGGCTTTGAAATTGATATGGCAAATAATGGCTTACAAGCATTACAAAAACTCGATCTTAGCTATGATTTAGTCTTGCTTGATATTATGATGCCTGTGTTAAATGGCGTTGAAACGTTAAAGAGAATTCGTCAGGAATTTAGTGTTCCCGTTATTATGTTGACGGCACGTGGCGATGATATTGATCGTATTTTAGGTTTAGAGCTCGGCGCAGATGATTATATCCCGAAACCATTTAATGATCGTGAACTTGTTGCACGGATCAAAGCAATTTTACGTCGTACACACCAAGCAACACCTTTAGGTATTGTTGAATTAAAAGATAATCGTAGTGAGTTTATGTTCTGCGGTATTACACTTTATCCTGGACGGCAACAAGCTTTTTATAATGATAAAGATTTAGAGTTAACAGGTACAGAATTTGCGTTGTTACAAAAACTAGTCTTAAACTCGGGACAAATTCTTTCACGGGAATCTTTAAGTCTTGAGATTCTGGGTAAGCAACTCACACCATTTGATCGCGCAATTGACATGCATATGTCAAATTTGCGTAAAAAATTACCTCCTCGTATAGACGGCTCACCTTGGTTTAAAACATTAAGAGGTCGTGGTTATTTGTTAGTTTCAGAGAGATAAATAAAAAGGCTATTATTTAGATAATAGCCTTATGAGTATTCTATGCCATTTGCGAAAGAAAGTTATTTTAACACTATTTCATTCCGTATTTTTGCCTTTTTCTGGCTTACTTTTTCCTTGTTATCAATTCTAATTTTTTCAATTCCTTATTTTGATTCTCGTATTTATTCTGAATTAAGTGAAAAAGAGCTTTCTGCTTATCAACAAGAGATAATTACCTCTATTCGTCATAATCAAATTGCTCGAATTTTAGCAGGTGTTCCTCTTTCTCACACAGATCGCCTTGACGCGATTCGCCCTGTTTTAGTTGATGAAAGTGATGAACGTAATATTTTGGGTGCATCTGCTGCTGAAATTCCACTTTTATCACAATTTATGTATTCTTCCTCTAATCCGACTAAACCACTGAAGAAGGTTTTTGGGGATGTTAGGATTGTTGGTCCTTTTTCCATTCATTTAGGTGGTGAAGCAAATAAGTCTTATACGTTATATTTTATTGATCGCGTAAATGCGCAAAAAGAAATCATGAGCTTTGTTTTTGCTCACCCGGTGGTACTTGTAGCATTGTTAATTTTAATTTCAACACCTTTATTGTGGTGGTTGGCACGAAGTATTGGTAAACCAATTAAGAATTTACAAATGTCTGCAAAAGCGGTCTCATTAGGTGACTTCAAAATAAATAAAGAGTTGGAAACTAAGGGGGCGCTTGAATTACGTCAAGTAGGACAAAGCTTTAACCAGATGACAGAATCATTAGAGGAACTACTGTCTAGTCAGCAAGTATTACTTTCTTCTATTTCTCATGAATTACGTACGCCATTAACGCGTCTACAACTGGCACTAGCGTTATTGCGTCGTCGAGTGGGTGAAGAAAATAGCGAAGTTCAACGAATTGAAATCGAAGCGCGTCGTTTAGATAAAATGATTAATGATTTATTACTGTTATCTCGCCAACAATTAAATAGTCATGTTGTACGTGAAATTTTTCCTATTAACGAGTTGTGGGAAGAAGTATTAGAAGATGCCATTTTTGAAGCAGAACATCGTCATCTTCGTTTTACTGTGCGACAAAATGTCTCACAACCATATAGGTATTATATAAATGGCAATAAAGGATTGCTGATTAGTGCAGTAGAAAATATTGTACGTAATGCTTTGAAATATACGCGTAGTGAAATAAAAGCCTCCATTTTCTTAAAAAAACAAGAGTTAATGATCGTTATTGATGATGATGGGAGCGGATTAGATGAATCCGAATATGAAAAGATTTTTCAACCTTTTTATCGTGTCGATGAAACGAGAACTCGAGAGACTGGTGGGACAGGATTAGGGTTAGCTATCGTAGCAAATGTTGTTAAAGAACATCATGGTGCTGTTTGGGCAAGTGCAAGTCACTTAGGTGGATTATGTGTGAATTTACGTATTCCTTTATGGATTAATAGCTAATTAAAATGCCACAATATTGTGGCATTTTTTATAATTCAATTAAGCTATTTTAGGTGTCGCGGCGAGAGCTTGGAGCTTACGTACAATTAAGTTCAACACTACACCATAAGCAGGAACAAATAATAAAATACCGATGACTAATTTGAATAAATAATCGACAAATCCTAATTCCATCCAGTGTACAGCCATAAAAGGATCGCTGCTTGCATAGAAAGCAATTGCGAAGAATAAGAACGTATCTGCCATTGAACCGAAAATCATTGAGCTTGTAGGGGCTATCCACCATGTCTTTAATTGACGTAAACGGTTGAATACTAATACATCAAGTAACTGACCAAATACATAAGCAAAAAAGCTCGCAATAGCAATACGGAACACAAATAAATTGAATGTACTGAGTGCACTAATACCTTGATATTGACTATCAGAGAATAAAGTAGAAATGACATAACTAATAATCAGGGCGGGAATCATTACGACAAAAATAATCCATCTTGCTTCTTTTGCGCCAAATATACGTACAGTTAAATCTGTTGCTAAGAAGATAAATGGAAAAGTGACGGTTCCCCACGTACTGTGGAAACTAAAGTCTTTTGATGCGCCTAAAACACTTAGTGGTAGTGTAATTTCAAATGGGATTTGAACCAAGTAGTTACTTGCAGCAATAATAAAAATATGAAAAAAGCTTAAAACGATTAAAGCTCGACGAGTTTGTTGATCACTAAAGATCGAAAGTGAATGTTTCATTGTCATACCTTTTTGATTGTTAATTGGGGTGAGGGAACCCAAAAGTAAATAATAAATTGTCATTCGCTAATTTGCGAGGTCCACATCATACGGATTTCAGCTTAGAATGCAAGCGACTTTCAGAATTAAACATTTGCAGTCATAAAGAATCTCGTTACAATAAGTTCAATTTTAATAAATTAGGACAGTTATGTTTATTCTTTATACATTGATTGCATTAGCTGCTGGTGTAGCGCTGGCTTCTCAAGCCGCGATTAACTCACAGCTCGCTAAGGCAATGGGAAATGAGCCTTTAATTGCGACATTTATTTCTTTTAGTACTGGTGCACTTCTCTTGCTGGTGTTGACTCTAATTAAAACAGATTTATTCGCAAATCTTTCTACGGTGACGCAGCATTCTTGGTGGAAATTTATTGGCGGTGCTCTAGGCGTTTTAGTCGTGTTTACCACAATATTATTATCCCCCAAAATGGGTATTACGAATATGCTGTTTTTTATTATTGTTGGGCAATTAATCACAGCGATGATTATCGATCATTATGGTCTTATTAATATGCCTGTACGTGAGGTGAATGTCTTTAAGTTAATTGGGTTAAGTATTGTCGGCTTAGGACTTGTGACTTTCTTTTTTGGTGATAAGCTAATGAAGCTCTGGAGTTAATTTAAGACTGAAAAGTGCGGTGAGTATTGGTAAGAATTTGATTCTATTAAGGCGGGATTATTTATAGAGGGTTAATCATGCAAAAAGTAACATTGAAAATTGAAGGAATGCATTGTGGTGGCTGTGTTAAAAGTGTCACTCGTATTTTACAAGAGCTTGATGGTGTTGAGATAGCTGAGGTTAATTTAGAATCAGCAAATGCTGAAGTTACGTTTGAACCAAGTCAAGTGAGTATTGAAGAGTTGATCGAAGCAGTTGAAAATGCTGGATTTGAAGCACAACAAGCCTAATATTTGTAATCAAAATAAATAGACTGATTTATCAGTCTATTTTTTTAGCAAAGCTAATGGCTCACTTATAGGATAAAAGATGCAACAAAAAATCACAATTCAAATCGAAGGAATGACCTGTCAAGCTTGCGCAAGTCGCATAGAGAAAGTGCTGAATAAAAAAACTTTTGTACAGCAGGCTTCAGTTAATTTTGCTAGCGAACAAGCGCAAGTCATCTTTGAAGATGATACACACTCAATACAAGATATTTTACAGATTATTCAAAACACAGGTTTTTCAGGGCGAGTGAAAACAGATGATGAAGCTATCGTAGTTGAAAAGCAAACAAGTCATTGGCGGTTATGGCTTTTGCTGTTGATTAATATACCTTTTGCTATGGGCATGTTAGGTATGTTATTGGGTAAACATCATTGGATGCTACCTGCATGGTGGCAATGTGTTTTAGCGACAATTGTCCAGTTTTGGTTAGCGATTCCTTTTTATAAAAGCGCATGGGGAAGTATTAAAGGAAGATTGGCTAATATGGATGTGTTAGTCAGTTTAGGGACGTTGAGTATTTATTTTTATTCCGTTTTTATGCTTCTCTATAGCGGTGAACATACAGGGCATAGTATGCCAGCTGTGTATTTTGAGGCAGGGGTTATGGTGTTAGGCTTCGTCAGTCTAGGAAAATTTTTAGAAGAACGTACCAAAAAGCACAGTTTAAATAGTTTAGGTTTATTGCTTAAGTTGACACCGAAACAAGTAAAAGTGTTTCGTGAACAACAATGGCAAGATATTGCATTGGATCAAGTACAAGTTGGTGAGCTATTGCGTGTGAATCAAGGGGAACGTATTGCGGCAGATGGTATTGTACAAAGTGGTAGTGGTTGGAGTGACGAAAGCCACTTGACGGGAGAGTCGAAACCTGAAATGAAAAATGCAGGGAGTAAAGTACTCGCGGGTTCAATATTAAGTGAAGGGACTTTAGTTTATAAAGCAGAGCAATTAGGTAGCCATACTTTATTAGGTGATATGATGAATGCCCTGTCAGATGCACAGGGAAGTAAAGCACCTATTGCACGTTTTGCTGATAAAGTTGCTGCTGTATTTGTGCCTGTGGTGATGAGTATTGCGTTATTGACTTTTATTTTAACTTACTGGATTGAAGAAAATGCAGTGACAGCTTTGATTCATGCGGTAGCCGTATTAGTGATTGCTTGTCCTTGTGCTTTAGGTTTAGCAACGCCAGCAGCGATTATGGTTGGTATGGGTAATGCAGTACAACGTGGGATTTGGTTCAAAGATGCGGCTGCGATGGAAGAAAGTGCGACTGTCAATGCAGTAGTATTAGATAAAACAGGTACGTTAACAGAAGGGAAACCACAGATTGTGACCTATTGGCTTGAGCAAGATATAGGTTATTCAGCAACAGAACTATTACGGATTGCTGCTTCGGTTGAACAACATGCCAATCATCCTTTGGCGAGAGCGATTGTACAACAAGCCAATGAGCAGCAATCGACTTTGTACAAAACAACACAAATTCAGACCGCACTTGGGGAAGGAATTCAAGCGAATGTCGAAGGGATTGGAGTTGTAAAAGTAGGTAAGCCAGATTACTGCCAATTATCACTACCTACATTGGCAGATCCTGTTTGGCAAATCGCAAGTATTGTTGCTGTGACTGTGAATGAGCAACCTATTGGGGCATTTGCTCTTGCTGATAGTTTGAAAGCAGATTCGATAACTGCGATTGAGCGTTTAAGAAAACAAAATATTGATGTGTATATCATGAGTGGTGATCAACAACGTGCGGTAGACTACATTGCTCAACAACTGGGTATTACCCAAGCTTATGGGAACTTATCGCCACGCGATAAAGCAGACAAAATTCAGCAACTTAGAACGGAAGGTAAAGTTGTTGCTATGGTCGGCGATGGGATTAATGATGCGCCTGCACTAGCTATTGCGAATGTGAGCTTTGCAATGAAAAATGGTGCAGATGTTGCGGAACATACTGCTTCTGCAACGTTGATGCAACATTCTGTTAATCAGATGGTAGATGCGTTATTGGTTTCACAAGCTACTTTAAGAAATATTAAACAAAATCTCTTTTTTGCTTTTATTTACAATGTATTAGGAATTCCACTCGCAGCGTTAGGCTTACTTAACCCGATTATTGCGGGGGCTGCAATGGCGCTGAGTTCAGTTTCTGTGTTAATGAACGCACTACGCTTAAAGTCGCTGAAACTGGAGCAATAGCAAAGGTTGATTGAGATTAAAAAGCCTATGGAATAACATTATTCGATAGGCTTTTTCTGTTATGTTAGTTATTAGTTTTAGCAGATAAAATAACAAAGCGTAAATCATAGGGGTTATTTTCGTCTGCTTTACGCCATTCTTCATACTCAATTTGCCAATCCTGCCAGTTGATAGTCGGAAAATAAGTATCGCCTTGTAATTCAGTTTGGATTTCTGTGAGATAAAGTTTGTCTGCTTGTGGCAAATATTGTTTAAATAGTTCACCACCACCAATGAGCATAATTTCAGTGGCGTCGTTAATAAATTCTAGCGCACTTTCCAGACTATTTCGCCAAATAATGCCTTGATGTTGATAAGGTTGGCGTGAGAGCACAATGTTAGTTCTATTCGGTAATGGACGTCCAATACTTTCGAAAGTTTTACGTCCCATAATAACAGGTTTGCCAGTTGTATGTTTACGGAACCACGCTAAGTCAGCGGGCAGATGCCAAGGCATTTGGTTATCTTTTCCAATAACAGCATTTTTCGTCATCGCAACGATAAGGCTAAAAGTCATATAATTATCCTGTGATTCAACCAGAAAAGTACGTTTACTATAACATAATTTCAGTTGTAAAAAACGACGTTATCTTGTGAGGTTAGGTAAGATAAAATTAATGCTTTTTTTAGTTATTAATGGTAATTTAGCCACAATTTTAGACCCCAAAATAAGATGGTGCTTAATATGAAAATAGATAAAACGATCGTAGTAAAATTTGGTACTAGCACTCTGACACAAGGAACAGCAAAATTAAATTTACCCCACATGATGGAAATTGTGCGCCAACTTGCCCAGTTACATCAAGCTGGTTTTCGTTTAGTCATTGTGACGTCTGGTGCAATTGCAGCAGGTCGCCATTATTTGAACCACCCTAAACTACCACCAACAATTGCCTCAAAGCAGCTTTTAGCTGCAGTTGGACAAAGCCAACTGATTCAAACATGGGAGAAACTCTTTGCTATTTATGATATTCATATTGGGCAAATTTTATTGACTCGGGCAGATATTGAAGATCGTGAGCGCTTCTTAAATGCGAGAGATACTTTGCGTGCTTTACTAGATAATCAAATTATTCCTGTGATTAATGAAAATGATGCAGTTGCAACTTCAGAAATTAAAGTGGGCGATAATGATAATTTATCTGCACTTGTCGCGATTTTAGTACAAGCTGAACAACTGTATTTATTAACTGATCAACAAGGTCTTTTTGATAGTGATCCACGCAAAAATCCAGCAGCAAAATTGATTCCAGAAGTGGATAAAATTACAGATCATATTCGTTCAATTGCAGGTGGTAGTGGAACAACATTAGGTACAGGTGGTATGTCCACAAAAATTAGTGCCGCAGATGTTGCAACGCGTTCAGGTATTGAAACGATTATAGCTCCAGGTAATCGCGCAAATGTCATTACTGATTTAGCTTATGGTGAAGGCATTGGAACAAAATTTACTGTTCAAGCGGATCGCTTAGAAGGGCGTAAACAATGGCTGTATGCTGCACCAGCTGCAGGCGTGATTACAATTGATGAAGGGGCAGAAAGTGCGGTATTGATTCAATATAAATCATTACTACCTGCGGGCATTGTTCATGTGGAGGGGTGTTTTTCGCGCGGTGAAGTAGTGAAAATTCGCACACAACAAGGTAAAGACATTGCGTTAGGTGTACCACGCTACAATAGTGATGCATTGCATTTATTGAAAGGCAAAAAATCGCAAGATATTGAGCAAATTTTAGGTTATGAATATGGCTCAGTTGCAGTACACCGAGATGATATGATTGTGCTATAAATTAGGATAAGACCATGAAGTGGATGAATTTACTATTCTTTAGTGTGATAACATTTAACCTTGTTGGCTGTGCTCAACCGAGTGTTTTTACTCATCAACAAATTGAAGCCCATAAACCGTTTTCAGTGACTCAAACAGAAAAACGTATTAATACGATGGCATGCCAAGATCAAGACGATTGGTATTTGGAGGGGTATCGTGTAGGTAAGTCGTTTCGTCAGCATAAACAAAAAATGCTTGCTCAACGTCGTTCCTATTGTGAACAGCAAACGCAACAAGCGATAGCAAAAGCGTTTTTGACTGCTTGGGAAAGTGGCTATCAGCAAGGTATAAAACGATAGGGAAACCAAAATAAAGCGGTGAATATCACCGCTTTATTTTGGTTATAGGATGTCTAATAATTCGACTTCAAAGATTAATGTGCTAAATGGCGGAATTGATGCACCTGCACCACGCTCACCATAAGCAAGGTTATGGGGGATGGTTAAACGCCATTTTGAACCAACAGGCATCATTGATAAGGCTTCAATCCAACCAGCAATCACACCACTTACTGGGAACTCGGCAGGCTGACCACGTTTAACCGAGCTATCAAATACAGTACCATCAATTAAAGTACCCGTGTAGTGTACACGCACTTGATCTTGGCGACTTGGTACTGTGCCAGTACCTTCTACTAAGATTTCGTATTGTAAACCAGACTCTGTTGTATTAACGCCATCTTTTTGAGCATTATCAGCTAAAAATTGTTTACCTGCTGCTTCAATTTCTTTAAATTGAGCTTTCTGTGCTTCTGCAGCCTGCTGTTGTAATGTTTGTAAGGCTTGGCTAACTACGTTTAAATCTAATGCTGGTGGATTTTGATTTAATACATCAAAGAGACCTTTTGCAACGGCTTCTGCGTTGACATCAAGTTGGCTCTCTAATAATTGTTGACCAATTTGTAACCCGATACCGTAACTGCCTTGAGCAGAAACACTGTCTAATGAAACTTGTTCAAAAAATTGTTTACTCATTCTATTTTCCTATTATGGTTAAAAATTATTTTTGGTGCGCTAAAATTTCGCCCATGCGCACAGGGCTATCGACTTGTAGATGATCGGCAAGTTGTACATGATCTTTTTCAAATAAATTGATCACTGTTGATCCTAATTGAAACGCGCCCATTTCTTGTCCTTTCGTTAAGTTAATTGCATTTTCTCCTTCATAAGTCCAAGTTGTCACTTGATTTGGACGAGGCGGGTTAATCACACCTGCCCACACTGTACTCATGCTGGCTGTAATTGTTGCGCCAACGAGAATTTGTACCATTTTGCCAAACGCAGTATCAAAGACGCAAATCAGACGTTCATTACGTGCAAAGAGATTAGGTACATGTTCGGCTAAGAAAGGATTCACAGAAAATAAATCGCCTGGCACATAAATCATTTGACGCAGAGTCGCATCACAAGGCATATGAACACGATGATAATCACGCGGCGAAAGATAAATAGTAGCAAATTCGCCATCTTTAAAGATATCGGTTAAGGTTTGGTTGCCTGCAAGTAAATCAGATAAACTGAAATAATGACCTTTGGCTTGTAGTAAAAGATCATGTGCAATGTGTCCAATTTGACTAATACGACCATCAGCAGGCAGACAAAGTGCGGTCGGATTTTGATTAATTGGACGTGCATTTTCTGCTAGAGGACGGATAAAAAATTCATTAAAACTGGTATAGTCACTGAACGCAGGTTTAGCGGCTTCAGTCATATTGACATCATATTTTTTAGCAAATAATTTGATGACAAAGTGAGTGACTGCACCCCATTGTTGTTTGGCAAACCATCCTGCAAGTTGTGTCAAATAAAGTTGAGGCATAACATATTGGAACGCAATTTTAATTCGCTGCCAATAACTCAGTTGAGATTTTTTTTCTAATATATTCATAGTGATAAATCATCTTTTAACGTTAGAATAAAAGGCTTTCAAACCTTAGTGCTGGGCGATTATAGCAAGTTATTCTGTTTATGTAAGTATCTGTGTTAATTTACACCAGTTTACAGGACCTATTCATCATGAATGACAATTCACTTTTACACTTTAATTATCTATTTCGCGAGTTGGAGCATACGACCAAATATCGTTTTGTATTTATGATTATTTGAAAATGACGATTTAGTGATTTGTGGCAATTATCAACCAAAGAAACCCAACGTTTTATTTAGCACGGTATCTCCCTAATAACTTATTTGAAGTAATGGATTTTATTACAGTTTAGACAGGTAGAATAAGTTATCTTTCACTTGAAATGGAGTGTTTTTTTATCTAGCATAACCTTGCCTTTATTAAGGTTTAATGTTGTTTACACTATGTTATCAATTTATTTATTTGGGTTAAGGAGTTATGCAATGAAAATGTCAAAAATTTTTATGCTTACTTTTGGAGTATTCGCATTGACAGCTTGTAGTCAAACAATGCAATCCGCTGACAAGCATACTCATTGGGGTTATACGGGACATGAGTCGCCAGAACATTGGGCAACACTGTCACCAAAATTTGCAATTTGTACTGAAGGCAAAAGCCAATCACCAGTGAATATTGTCAATGCGATTGATGGCAAGTTAGCCCCAATTAAAATTGACTATCATCCTTCTTCTGTGGAGATTGTCAATAATGGACACACTATTCAAGTGGACTTCAAAGACGCTAATAATCTAATGCAATTAAATGGTCATACTTATACTTTAAAACAATTCCATTTCCATGTACCAAGTGAAAACCAAATTCGAGGCAAATCTTTCCCGCTAGAAGCCCATTTTGTCCATGCGGATAAAGACGGTAATCTTGCGGTATTAGGTGTGCTTTATGTTTTATCAAGTGAAAATCAACGTTTAGCACCGATTTGGCATAATTTCCCACAAAAAGCAGGTGAAACACACACACTTGATACCGCATTTGACCCAACAAAATTGATTCCTAAAAAACGTGATTACTATCGTTTTAGTGGTTCGTTAACCACACCACCTTGCTCAGAAGGTGTCAACTGGTTAGTGTTAAAGCAATATGATAACGTCAGCCAAGCGCAAGTAGATGCCTTCTCTACATTAATGAAAGGACATAATAACCGTCCTATACAGCCAATTAATGCGCGTGTGATAGTTGAATAAATACCATAACTTTTTCGATTTAAAGCAAAAGTGCGGTCAGTTTTATTGCGAGTTTTAGTTTAAAACTTACAAAAAACAAACCGCACTTTTTTGTGCGGTTTGAACATCAGCATTTTATAGCTCTTTATTTCTTAATTAATTGCGGAAGTTATTCTGCTCTTATAGATGTAGATGAGCTAAGTTTAGTCTCATCTTGTTTTTCAGCAGCAAACGCACCTGCCCATTTTTTGCCTGAGCCTGTCCCTGTAATATATTTACGCTCCTCCTTATTCTTTTCGGCATCTAGAAAATAAACGTTAAATTCAGCTTTATCATTCGATTCTATATTAGAGACTTGTTCTGTTGGTGTGACTGTTAAAGTATAATTACTCGCACTATTACTTCCACTGTCTGTAATATCAAATAGAGTGGCATTAGCATCATTTAGTTTAGTCACTTTGCCTGTTGCTTTACTATTTTTGTATGTTATGTTGATGTCAGCATATTGAGGAGAATGTTGTTCAGTCGAAAAATTAGAAAAATCTGTAAAAGGAATGTAAAGGAATCCTTTTGCTTTTTTATATTGTGCACTAAAAGCATTTGGTAGAGGCCTACTATTAATTTGATTTTGATCCATCCCATAGAACATGTTATATGCTTTTATCGTCTTGCCTTGATGTTGACCGCTATATAAATGATAGCCATAATAAAGGCTTCCTTTGTCGCTTTCACCTAATAAAATAAAGTGATAGATGTTTTGGTTGTTCTTATTTTCTCCCAATTTAAGAGAAATGATAGAACCGGAGGAACCTGATATACTTTTAGGACCTAGTTCAGTACTGTAATTATAGCCAGTTGAGTCATATATTTTAGCTTGCCAATTTCCTATCTCTGGCTGATGTGGTGGATAAGGTATGCCATCTTGTGGCACTTCTTCGAGAACAGGTTTTCTCATAGATTGAGTTTCCTTATCTTTATTACTTATGTTATTTGAGTTACTTGGATTTTCTGTTTTAGGTGGAATTTGAGGAGGGGTTACTTGCGTATTAGGTTTGTGGTTGTCTTTCATTGAATCTGGTATATCAGATTGAGTATTTTTAGATGGATTATTTTTGCTTGTGTCCGTATTGCGCATCTCATCTTTTTTATCAGCCGAACTCTCAGTATTCATCGGCTGCTCAGGCTTAGAAGGCTTTTGCTCTTTTCCTGCTTCAGTTGAGTGATTTTGTGTTGAATTTTCTGTTTGCATTGAGGAAGAAGAGCTTTGTTCAGTATTATTTGGCTTTTCTTGTGGTGCTTTATCTTGCGAATTTGCTTGCGGTTTTGTTTGTGGAGCAGGTTTTTGTGATTGTTGAGGCTGTTTTTGTGTCTCTTTATTTACCGAGGTGTGATTATGGCTTCCACATGCAACAAAAAGTGTTGAGAGTGTGACGAGTAAACTCGTTTTAAATATTGATTTTTTCATAGTAAATATCCTTTTATCAAAATAGAACTACACATCATTGTTATCCTTAATGATGTGGGCATATTGTATCTATTTTTTAGAATAGTTGTATAGGGATTTTATATGTAGAAATTGGAGTTTATTTAATAAAATAGGTTATTTAATCATGCTTTGTTAATGTTGCTATTTTAATTTTGAATAATATTTAGACTTATTTGGTGCTTTTACCAACGTTGCGTTAAAAATAAGTCGGCAGGACGACGAATAACACGCTCTTTTACTTTATGCTTGGTATTGGCACTTACAAAAAACAAACCGCACTTTTTTGTGCGGTTTGTTCGGTTAGTTTGCTTTAAAACAAGCGACAAAATGGTTATTTTGCCCTTTCAGTATCGGTTTATCAGCAATACAATGTTGATCTGCTAATGGACAACGTGTTCGGAAAACACAGCCTGATGGCGGATTAATCGGCGAAGGTAAATCACCTTCCAGTAATTGGATTTGTTTATTACGCTCCAATTTCGGATCAGGAATAGGGACAGCAGACATTAAGGCTTTGGTATAAGGATGTTTAGTGTCGTGGTAGACCTGCTCATAGTCGCCAAGCTCAACAGCATTCCCTAAATACATCACTAAAACACGATCAGAAATGTGCTTCACAACTGCTAAATCATGTGCAATAAAAATGAGAGATAAGCCCATTTCACGTTGTAATGATTTTAATAAATTCACCACTTGCGCTTGAATTGATACATCTAATGCTGACACTGGTTCATCGCAAATAATCAATTTAGGCTCAACAATTAAAGCACGTGCAATTCCAATACGTTGGCATTGACCGCCTGAAAATTCATGTGGATAGCGGTTGATTAAATTTGGTAGTAATCCTACTTTCATCATCATCGCACGCACTTTTTCTTTCACTTCTTCTTTCGTCAAGTGAGGTTGATAAATTTTTAGTGGCTCAGCAATGATACTACCGATAGTCATACGTGGATTGAGTGATGCTAATGGATCTTGGAAAATCATTTGGATATCACTGCGTACAGCTTTCCATTCTTTGGCATTTTGTTGGGTTAAATCTTTACCTAGCCAAAGAATATTACCGCCAGAACTCTCCACTAAGCCTGTAATGGCTCGTGCTAAAGTGGATTTACCACAACCTGATTCCCCCACAACCCCGAGTGTTTCTCCTTCATATAAATGAAAAGAAACATTATTGACGGCCTTTAACGTTTGATGTTTAGTGAAAATCAAAGATTTTGTGTCTTTAATTTTGAAATGAACGCTTAAATCTTTGACCTCTAGGATAACTTTTCTCTCTACTGTCATTATGCGTTTCCTCTAATTAACTGTTCTGCTGGCACAAAACAAGCGCGTAGGCGTTGATCTGGTAATAAGTCTAATTTTGGTGTTTTTAAGCATTGTTCTGTCGCATGAATGCAACGAGGTTGGAATGGGCAACCGCTTGGTAATTGGAGTAAATTGGGTGGATTACCAGGTATTGTGATCAATTCTTCTTCTTGACCATCAACGCGTGGAACGGCACCAATTAATCCTTTTGAATAAGGGTGGCTTGGACTATAGAAAATTTGCTCTGCGGTACCGTATTCCATAGTCCGTCCTGCATACATTACCAGTACATTGTCACAGATACCAGCTACTACCCCTAAATCATGGGTAATCATGATAATAGCAGTATTAAATTCTCTTTTAAGTTCATTTAATAGTGTCATTATTTGCGCTTGAACGGTGACATCTAATGCTGTAGTCGGTTCATCAGCAATCAATAGTTTTGGGCGACATAATAATGCCATCGCAATCATGACACGTTGACGCATACCGCCAGAAAACTCATGAGGGTACATATTCATACGTTTACGTGATTCTGGCATTTTTACTGCATCTAACATACGTACAGATTCTTCAAATGCCGTTTTGCGATCCATACCTTTATGTAAAATCAGCACTTCCATTAATTGTTCGCCAATTTTCATATAAGGGTTGAGTGAAGTCATTGGATCTTGGAAGATCATCGCGATTTGTTCTGCACGTAAGCGATTAAGCTGTGCTTCTGGTAGGTTTAGAATTTCTTCACCATTGAATTTAGCAGAACCTGCAATACGTCCATTATCAGCAAGTAGTCCCATTAGGGCAAAGGCGGTCTGCGATTTACCTGAGCCAGACTCACCTACAATCCCTAATGTTTCACCTGCATTTAAAGAAAAAGTTAAATTATTGACCGCAGTTACATCACCATCTGGGGTTTTAAACGTGACACGCAAGTCTTGTACATCGAGTAGTAAATTGTTTGTTGTCATTGTGTTCTCCAAAGGCATGTATTAGCGATCTTTCGGGTCAAGTGCATCACGCAAACCATCACCAATAAAATTAAAACAAAATAGAGTAATCACTAAGAATAAGGCTGGGAATACTAATAACCAAGGCGCAGCTTCCATTGATTTAGCACCATCGTTTAGTAATCCACCCCAGCTGCTAAGTGGCTCTTGTGTTCCTAAGCCTAAGAAGCTTAAAAATGATTCAAATAAAATCATACCTGGTACGAGTAACGAGGCATAAACTACTACCACACCAAGTACATTCGGTACGATATGACGCCAAACAATTTGACGAGAAGAAACGCCACATACGATAGCGGCTTCAATAAATTCTTTCTGTTTTAAACTTAAAGTTTGACCACGAACAATCCTTGCCATATCAAGCCAAGAGACCATTCCAATCGCCACGAAAATTAAGAAAATATTGCGGCCAAAGAAAGTGACTAACAAGATAACAAAGAACATGAAGGGAAATGAGTTAAGAATTTCTAGAAAACGCATCATGAACGTGTCTACTTTGCCACCAATATAGCCAGAAGTAGCGCCATATAATGTGCCAACTAATACGGCGATTAACGCACCAGCAATGCCTACTAATAATGAAATTCGTCCACCAATTGCGACGCGTACAAGTAAATCTCGCCCAGATGCATCTGTACCAAAGTAGTGCATACTTTCCCATTCTGGCGGCATAGAAATTGCGCCGAAATCCAGCTCATCATAAGGATACGGCATTAGCATTGGGGCGAAAATAACAAAAAGGCTAATACAAAATAAAATAAATAAACTCGTTAGTGCTGCTTTGTTATGGAAGAAACGACGGCGAGCGTCTTGCCATAAACTACGTCCTTCAACTGTTTCTAATGTTTCGACAACAGTTTCTAGCAGCTCAGTATCTTTTTGATTTTTTAACATTTTAAATTCCTGTCATAACTGCAAAATTAATAACGGATTTTTGGATCGATAACAGCATATAAGATATCGACAATCGCATTAAAGGCGATTGTTAATGCGCCTACTAAAATAGTGAGGCTTAAGACTAAAGAGTAATCACGGTTTAATGCGCCGTTAACGAAAAGTTGTCCAATTCCTGGGATACCAAAAATACTTTCAATGACCATTGAACCCGTGATGATACCGACAAATGCAGGTCCCATATAAGAAATGACGGGTAATAAAGCGGGACGTAATGCGTGTTTGGTTAAAATGCGACGCATTGGTAAGCCTTTGGCTTTAGCTGTGCGAATAAAGTTAGAATGGAGTACTTCAATCATTGAGCCACGAGTGATACGTGCAATGCTAGCAATATAGGATAAACATAACGCAATCATTGGCATGAGCATAAATTTAAATGCGCCACCTTCCCAACCACCAGATGGTAACCATTGTAATGAGATTGAAAAAATAAGGACAAGTAATGGCGCAACAACGAAACTAGGTATAACAACCCCCGTCATTGCAAATGTCATGATTAGATAGTCAACCCATTTGTTTTGTTTTAATGCGGCTATTGTACCTGCAGTGATACCTAATGTTAGCGCCACTAAAAAAGCAGAAAAACCTAGTTTAAAAGAAACGGGGAATGCCGCGGACACTAGTTGATTTACGGTATAATCTTTATATTTAAAAGAAGGGCCAAAATCACCATGAGCTAAATCTTTAAGGTAGATAATATATTGCTTATAGAGCGGTTCATTTAAGTGATACTTCGCTTCGATATTAGCGATGACTTCAGGTGGATAATTTTTTTCACTCGTAAATGGGCTACCTGGAGCCAATCGCATCATAAAAAATGAAATAGTAATCAAAATAAAAAGCGTTGGAATTGCCTGAAACAAACGACGAATAATCAATTTAAACATACAAGATAATCCAATTTAAAACACGCCAACGTGTAAAAAAAACAAGAAAGTGCGGTCGATTTTACAAAAGTATTGACCGCACTATAAAGCAGTAGAGAAATTATTGCTTAATTAAATAAACATCTTTTAAGTAATAGTTTTTGCCAGGATGTTTAGTCGCAAAACCTTTCACATAAGGTTTTACCATACGAGGATCAACATAGTAATACATTGGTACTAATGCTGCATCTTTCTCTAGTTGTTGCTCAAGTTTAGCATAAACTTCAGCACGACCTTCGTCGCTTTCTACTTGGTAGGACGATGCTAACAATGCATCATATTCTGCGCTCTTATAGAAAGCAGTATTGTTGCTACTGGTTGATAAGAAATAATTTAAGAATGTTGTTGCTTCGTTATAGTCAGCGCACCAGCCAGCACGAGTAACATCATAGTTACCTTGGTGGCGTGAGTCTAAGTAGGTTTTCCATTCTTGGTTTTCTAACTTAATATTGACCGCACCATCAAGATTTTTCTTCCAGATAGATGTTGCAGCGATCGCAATTTTCTTATGGTTATCAGAGGTGTTATACAGTAAGTTGAAAGTTAATGGGTTCTTTTTATCGAAACCAGCTTCTTTTAATAATTCAATTGCTTTTTTATTACGTTCTGCCTGTGGTAAGTTTGCCCATTCTGGTGTTGCAATTTTTTCACCACCATTAATATAAGGTGGGGTAAAGCTATATGCAGGAACTTGACCTTGAGCAGTAACTTTTTCTGTAATAATGTTACGATCCATTGCCATGGATAATGCTTTTCTTACACGAGTATCATTAAAAGGCGCTTTTTTATGGTTGATTTCATATAAATAAGTACATAACACTGGTGGTGTGTATACTTCATTTGGAAGTTCTGCTTTTAATTTAGCGAAAAGTTCTACTGGGAGTGCATGGTTTGTGATATCGAGATCCCCTGCACGGTAGCGCGAAACATCAGTGTTTTCAGACGTAATTGGATATAATGTAACATGAGTTAATACAGTTTTTGCATTATCCCAATAATGATTATTTGGCACCATTTCTAATTTTTCATTAATGATCCAATTAGTAATTTTAAATGCACCATTACCAACGATATTTTTAAGATCGGTCCATTTATCTCCAAATTGTTCTACAACTTTTTTATTAACTGGTGCAAGCACATAGTGTTCTGTGAGCTTATCTGCATAAGGGACACTTTCAGAAAGCATAAGTTGTAGCGTATGTGAATCAAGCGCCTTTACACCTAAATCTGTTACTGGTTTTTTACCCGCAACAATATCTTCTGAATTTAATAGTTTTAAATATTTTAAATAGCTAGAATAAGGTGATGCTGTTTTTGGATCAGCTAAGCGTTGGAAAGCAAACACAAAATCTTCTGCAGTAACTGGCTCACCATTTGACCATTTACCATCTTTACGAAGGTGGAATGTCCAAGTTTTGAAATCTGGACTATGTTCCCATTTTTCAGCAGCGCCTGGAATGATATGACCATCAGCATCAGAGATGACTAATGTCTCGAAAAGTTGACGTGCAACTAAGGCTTCTGGTGTGCCTTCTATTTTATGAGGATCAAGCGAGGCTGGATCTGAACCATTGTTCATTCTGAGTTCTTGCTTATCAGCAAGAGTTGTACCAGTAGGGACTTCAGCAGCGAAAGTACTTTGGCTCGCTAAAAGTGTTAATGCACTTGTTAATGCAATGTTAAGAAATGTTTTTTTCATTGTGTTTGTCATAATTTTACCTTTTTTGTGAGTAAAAGAAACTCTATTAATAAAGGAAAAATGTTGAGCTGTAAAGTCTTGAAAGTATTATTTTTGAACTATGATAGAATAATTTGATTTAGATTATTCGTTTTGGATTCTCTTTTGGAGTTTTTCTACAATATAGAGAATCACGCTTTATATAATTGTAAGTAAAGCATACTAAGAAATAAAAAAGCATTTTGTTAATGCTTATCGTGACATTCTGTTAAAAAATTATAATTTCCTTTGACTATTTTGTTCTCAAAAGGTAATATTCACGCCCTATGCAAAAGGTAAAATTACCCCTAACTGTTGACCCAGTTAAAGATGCTCAACGACGATTGGATTATGATGGTTATTATGCTATCAATCAATTGCAGCGACTTTCTGAGTCAGTAAGCAAAGTGCTCAGCGATGCACAGGTTAGATTATCGTTTTTTATTGATCCACAAAAATTAGTGGTTATGAAAGGTCAAGCAACTGTTGAAGTAGAACTTATTTGTCAGCGTTGTGAGAAACCTTTTATGCAAACTATTGACTGTACGTTTTGTTATAGTCCTGTGGCTAATTTGGATCAAGCCGATGTATTGCCCGAAATTTATGAGCCAATTGAATTTAATTCGTTTGGTGAAATAGATTTACTTGGTGTGATTGAAGATGAATTAATTTTAAGTCTGCCAATTGTGCCAATGCATTCATCTGAACACTGTGAAGTGTCCGTGGCTGAACAGGTTTTTGGCGAATTGCCCGAAGAGCTGGCAAAAAAACCGAACCCGTTCGCTGTATTAGCTAGTTTAAAGCAAAAGTAAATTTAGGAGTATAGCCAATGGCTGTTCAACAAAACAAAAAATCTCGTTCACGTCGTGATATGCGTCGTTCGCATGATGCCTTAACCACAGCAGCAGTATCAGTTGATAAAGCTAGTGGTGAAACTCATTTACGTCACCATGTAACTGCTGACGGTTACTATCGTGGTCGTAAAGTGATTAATAAGTAATTCTAGATTATTAGAAAAATAAGGTAATCACTTGAGTCGTCTAACCCTTGCGTTAGATGTGATGGGCGGGGACATAGGTCCCCGTATTACTATCCCCGCATCCATAATTGCGTTGGAAAAAGATCCAATGCTTTCTTTATTATTGTTTGGTGATAGCCAACAAATTCTGCCTTTACTTGAAAACCTACCTGTTTCGATTCAACAACGTTTAACAATTTGTCATTGCTCAAGAAAAATTGATAATGAGCACGGTATTTCTTATGCTTTAAGAAACAGTAAAGGTACATCTATGCGTTTAGCTATCGAAGCTGTACAAAAAGGTGAGGCGCAAGGATGTGTTAGTGCAGGTAATACTGCCGCACTAATGGGGCTTTCAAAAATTTTATTGCAGCCACTTAAAGGGATTCAGCGACCTGCATTAATTTCAGTGATACCGACAGTTGACGGTGAGAAAAGCGTGATGCTTGATCTTGGCGCAAATATTGACTGTGATGCAGAAAACTTATACCAATTTGCCTTGATGGGCAGCATTTTTGCTGAAAATAGTTTAAATTTAGTTTATCCAAGAATTGCTTTACTCAATATTGGTAGTGAAGATATTAAAGGGCATAAATCCATTCGAGATGCAGCAGTTTTGTTAGAAAATGATACTGCGCTTAATTATATTGGTTTTATTGAGGGTAACTTTTTGTTAAATGGAAAAGCAGATGTTATTGTAAGCGATGGATTTGCGGGTAATGTCGCCTTAAAAACACTTGAGGGCGCAGCTAAAAATGTAATTGCCTTATTGAAAGGTAAATCGAAGAATAGTTTACTGAAACCGATTTTTTCTTGGTTATTACGCCATTTATTTAAAGATAGCTATCAGCGTTTAAAACAAATTAACCCAGATGAATATAATGGCGCATCTCTAATTGGATTAACATCCGTTGTAGTGAAAAGTCATGGTGGGGCAAATGTTGATGCTTTTTCTTATGCCATTGCTGATGCTGCGCTTCAAGTACGTCAACAAATCCCCACAAAAATTTTAGCTGGGCTCGAAAAATACGAGTCATCTGAGCATATAAAAATAACAAGTGATTATTAATTTAATATAGCGACTTCGCTATTATTTTTTAACGAGATTTATTATGTACAGTAAAATCTTATCAACAGGTAGTTATTTACCCAAAAATATCCGTACTAATGCAGACCTAGAAAAAATGGTGGAAACCTCTGATGAATGGATTTCCGAACGTACAGGTATTAAAGAGCGTCGTATTGCTGAGGAGCATGAAACTGTGGCTTCGATGGGCTTTGAAGCTGCAAAAAAATGTTTAGATATGTCGCCTATGGATGTGAATGAAATTGACTTGATTATTGTTGCGACTACAAGCTCGACTCATGCATTTCCAAGTGCTGCTTGTCAAATTCAAAAAATGCTTGAAATTAAAGATGCGATTGCTTTTGATGTTGCAGCAGCTTGTTCGGGGTTTGTCTATGCATTAACAGTTGCAGATCAGTTTATTCGTACTGGAAAAGTTAATAAAGCGCTTGTCATTGGAGCTGATCTTTTCTCTCGTACTTTAAATCCAGAAGATCGCGGTACGATTATTTTATTTGGTGACGGAGCGGGTGCTGTTATTTTAGAGCGTTCTACGGAAGCTGGTATTATCTCTACTCACTTGCATGCGACAGGAGAAAATGCGGATGTATTAACTTTGGCTAATCAAGCACGAGGTGTTGAAAGTGACCCTGCATATTTAGAAATGCAAGGTAATGCTACTTTTAAAATTGCTGTACGTGAATTAGCAAATGTAGTGGAAGAAACACTTGAAGCAAATAATTTAGATAAAAAAGACATTGATTGGTTAGTTCCACATCAAGCTAATTTACGTATTATTGCGGCAACAGCAAAAAAATTAGAAATGGATATGTCACAAGTGGTTGTAACATTAGATCGACATGGCAATACTTCTGCAGGCAGTATTCCAAGTGCATTGGATGAGGCGGTGCGTGATGGACGTATTCAACGGGGGCAAATGTTATTATTAGAGGCTTTTGGTGGTGGTCTGACTTGGGGATCGGCATTAGTTAGGTTTTAATAATATTGTTCATTTATAAAAGTGCGGTCGATTTTAAAAAAGTTTTAAGCGTTTTAAAAACTAAGGAAAAAACATGAAAAAATTTGCAATGGTGTTTCCAGGACAAGGCTCACAAGCAGTTGGTATGTTATCTGAGCTTGCAGAACAATATCCTGTTGTGCAACAAACTTTTAAACAGGCTTCTGATGTATTAGGTTATGATTTATGGCAGTTAGTGCAAAACGGACCAGTAGAAGAATTAAATAAAACTTGGCAAACTCAACCTGCATTATTAGCAGCTTCTGTCGCGATTTACCGTGTTTGGCAACAACAATATCCAAACTTAAAGCCTACATTAATGGCAGGACATAGCTTGGGAGAATATTCTGCGTTAGTTTGTGCGGATGTGATTGATTTTGAAGATGCCATTAAATTAGTAGAATTACGTGGTAAATTAATGCAGCAAGCCGTACCAGAGGGCACAGGGGCAATGTATGCTATTATTGGACTAGATAATGAAGCAATTATTAAAGCATGCGCGGACTCAGAGCAAGGTGAAGTTGTTTCAGCTGTAAACTTTAATTCTCCTGGTCAAGTAGTTATTGCAGGTGCAAAGGCAGCTGTTGAGCGTGCTGCTGTGGCTTGTAAAGAAGCGGGTGCAAAACGTGCTCTTCCTTTAGCTGTTAGTGTGCCTTCTCATTGTGCATTGATGAAACCAGCAGCCGATCAATTAGCGGTTTCTTTAGATAATATTGCAATTAAAACACCAACGACACATGTAATGAATAATGTAGATGTTGCAACAGAAACAGAAAGCTCACTCATTCGAAATGCACTTGTTCGTCAACTTTATAATCCTGTTCGTTGGACTGAAACTGTTGAGACAATGGCAAACGAAGGCGTAGAAGTGTTGGTGGAAATCGGGCCAAATAAAGTATTGACTGGCTTAACAAAACGTATTGTTGCAGATTTACAGGCAATTGCAGTAAATGATATTGCATCATTAAATGCAGTTGAAGAAGTGTTGGCTTAATTCATAAAAGGGGATATTTAATGCAAGGTAAAATCGCGTTAGTAACAGGGGCAACTCGAGGTATTGGACGAGCAATAGCGGAAGAATTAGCAGAGAAAGGCGCATTAGTGATTGGTACTGCGACATCAGAGAAAGGGGCAGAAAGTATTTCTGCTTATTTAGGTGAAAAAGGGAAAGGATTAGTTTTAAATGTCTCGGATCCCACTTCAATTGACGCCACATTAGAGAAAATTAAAGCAGATTTTGGTGATATTGAAATATTAGTCAATAATGCAGGCATTACTCGTGATAACTTATTGATGAGAATGAAAGATGAAGAATGGTTTGACATTATGCAAACTAATTTAACATCAGTGTACTACTTATCAAAAGCGATGTTACGCTCAATGATGAAAAAACGCTTTGGGCGTATTATTACTATTGGCTCTGTTGTGGGCTCAATGGGAAATCCTGGGCAAACTAACTATTGTGCAGCAAAAGCAGGTCTAATTGGCTTCAGTAAAGCACTTGCAAAAGAAGTAGCTTCTCGTGGTATTACCGTGAATGTGGTTTCACCTGGATTTATTGCAACAGATATGACAGAAGTCTTAACAGATGAGCAAAAAGCGGGTATTTTATCGCAAGTGCCAGCAGGTCGTCTGGGCGAGCCAAAAGATATTGCTAAAGCAGTTTCGTTTTTAGCTTCAGAAGATGCTAGCTATATTACAGGTACAACTTTACATGTGAATGGCGGGATGTATACCAACTAATTGTACAAAATCAATTACTGATTTTAGGGGATAAAAGCGTAGCCAAAGGTTGAGGTTAATGTTAAAATCCTGATCGCAATGTAACTTGGTTACGCCACTTTAAGCGTAGATGAAGTAACGTAACTATATTTTTCACTGTATGTGTTTTTTTAAAATGGTTTTAAGGTTTGACCACCAACAAAAATTATTGTAACTTTGTAAAAAATATATACACTAACTAACTCGTCGCAGTGAGCGAAAAACTAAACTATAGGAAGAAACAAATGAGCATTGAAGAACGCGTAAAAAAAATCATCGTTGAGCAATTAGGCGTTAAAGAAGACGAAGTTAAATCTGAAGCCTCTTTCGTTGAAGATTTAGGTGCGGATTCTTTAGATACTGTTGAATTAGTGATGGCTTTAGAAGAAGAATTTGATATTGAAATTCCAGATGAAGAAGCAGAGAAAATTACAACAGTTCAATCTGCGATTGATTACGTTCAAAACAATCAATAATTCATATTTAGGCGGTTCTTATAACCGCCTAAATTTTTTCTTTTCTCGTCACTATTACCTCTTATAAAGAATTTCCTATTTTTTTATCGTCACTTTGCTTTTTTGATTTAAACCAAATAATTGTTTTATTTTTTAAAAAAACACTTTAAAAGAAAGTGAAAAGGATTGTGTACAAATATAAATCAAGTATGATGACGCTAATATTTTTGTAACATTTTAGAGGTATATCTATGCTTTATTTTGAGTTTTTATTCCTATTACTCATGCTATATGTGGGCAGCCGTTTTGGTGGTATAGGATTGGGAGTAGTCTCTGGTATCGGATTAGTGATCGAGGTCTTTATTTTCCGTATGCCAGTTGGCAAGGCACCTGTTGATGTAATGTTAATTATTCTTTCTGTTGTTACTTGTGCTTCTATTTTAGAAGCTGCAGGCGGATTAAAATTCATGCTGCAAGTTGCAGAGCGAATTTTACGTAGCAACCCAAAACGCATTACATTACTTGGTCCTCTTGTCACTTATTTAATGACATTTATGCTTGGAACAGGTCACTCTGTGTATTCAATCATGCCAATTATTGGTGATGTTGCATTAAAAAATAAAATTCGACCAGAACGTCCAATGGCGGCAGCATCTGTTGCATCTCAGTTAGCGATTACGTCAAGTCCACTTTCTGCCGCAGTTGTATTCTATTTGGGAAAAATTGTTGAACTGCCAGGCTTTGAACACGTTTCGTTATTAGATATTATTTCCGTCACGGTCCCAGCGACTTTAGTCGGTACTCTGGCTTTATCTTTATACAGTATGCGTCGTGGGAAGGAGTTAGAAAATGATCCAGAATATCAACGTCGCCTACAAGATCCAATCTGGCGTGATCGTATTCTAAACACGACAAGCACAACATTAAATGAAGAGCTGCCTCCAGCAGCAAAACAATCTGTTTATTTATTCTTGTTAGCGCTAGTCGTTATCGTCATTGTCGCAATGTTCCCTGACATTCGTACTATTGGTGAAGGCGATAAAGTCAAACCAATTTCAATGTCACTTATTATTCAAATGATGATGCTCTGTTTTGGTGGTATTATTTTATTAGTGACAAAAACAAATCCTCAGATTGTACCAAATGGTGTAGTGTTTAAATCAGGTATGGTAGCTGCTATCGCAATTTTTGGTATTGCATGGATGAGTGATACTTACTTTAAATTTGCGATGCCAGAGTTTAGAGAGGGGATTACTTCTATGGTAAGGCATTACCCTTGGACTTTTGCACTTGCATTATTTGCGGTGTCCGTCGTGATTAATAGCCAAGCTGCAACGGCAGTGATGATGTTACCAGTGGGACTTGAATTAGGTCTGCCTGTTGCTCTATTAGTTGGTCTGATGCCTGCTACTTATGGTTACTTTTTTATTCCAAACTACCCGTCAGATATTGCAACAGTGAACTTTGATGTGACAGGGACAACAAAAATAGGTAAATATTATTTCAACCATAGCTTTATGGTACCAGGACTTATTGGTGTTGTAACAGCTTGCTGTGTTGGTTATGTGTTAGCTCAAATCATGATTTAATTAGTGTTTCTTATAAAAATGCGGTTAATTTAAAAAATTGACCGCATTTTTTCTATCATCTGATTATTTATTTCCCTTTATATATTTTTAAGGAATATGTATGTTTAGCTCATTAAGACAAATTTTCACAAAATTGATTGTACTTTTCTTTCTTATATTCAGTGTCAACACGATGGCTGTGGCAGGAACAGCAGATTCAGAGGAAAAATTAGACAAAATTGAAGAGCTTCTGCATTTTCGCGGGATAGAAGGACCATTAAAATTTCCTTTTCCTGGTGGTTTTTTTAATTTGACTAGTGATATGCTGTTTTTACCAGGGCTTTATGCTGATCAATTCATGGAACTTATTGGTAATCACTCGAATATAGGCCGTTTAGCTGTAGTGATAAAAAAAGACAATCCTTCTTGGGTTTTTGATATCGTCTATTCTGATATCGGTTATATCTCAGACAAAGAAGCAAAAACGTGGGATGTAGATGCGTTGTTTGAGAAACAGCTAAAAGGTGATAAAGAACGAAATGAAATTCGTCGCCAAAAAGGAATGCCTGAAATTGAGACTTTAGGTTGGGTTAAAAAACCAGTTTATGATGAGAAAAAACATCATCTAGGTTGGGCTATTAATTTGAAACCAATAGGGCCTAATGTAAGAGAAGAGACTGGCAATATTGTTAATTACAAGACCTATATACTTAGTCGTAGGGGGTATATTGAGGTATCATTCTTGAGCGGAGAATCAGAATTTGAGGCTGAAAAAGCAATCGCTGAGGAGTTGCTTGAAGGTATCCATTTTTATGAAGGAGAAGGGTATGAGGATTTTATACCAAAACAAGACAAAGTTGCTTGGTTTGGGATATCTACTTTAATTAGCGGTACATATGGTCGATTTGCGGAGAGAGAGGAGTTTCTCTTGATATTCGTGATCATTATTATTGGAGGCATATTGTTTGCGGTTGTTGCATTTAAACGATTTTTAGAGCGGAAAGCGTTAGTTCAACCAAATGGCAATGATACACTTGAGTAATAGAAAAGCCTCAAAATTAATTTTTGAGGCTTTAAAATTCAGGCGTTAAAACTATGAGCGTTTCATAATCTCAAAGAATTCATCATTTGTTTTTGCAACCATGAGTTTATCAATCAGAAATTCCATTGCTTCCACTTCACCCATCGGATTAAGAATTTTACGTAGAATCCACATTTTTTGTAGCTCGTCAGGCGTTGTGAGTAAATCCTCTTTACGTGTACCTGAACGGTTGAAGTCAATGGCTGGGAAAACTCGTTTTTCTGCGATTTTACGAGATAGATGTAATTCCATATTACCTGTACCTTTGAATTCTTCAAAGATAACCTCATCCATTTTAGACCCTGTATCTACTAGTGCTGTCGCAATAATCGTTAAGCTACCGCCTTCTTCTACATTACGTGCTGCACCGAAGAAACGTTTTGGACGATGTAATGCATTCGCATCCACACCACCAGAAAGAATCTTACCAGATGCGGGTGTGACAGTATTATATGCTCGTGCTAAACGTGTAATTGAGTCTAATAAAATAACCACATCTTTTTTATGCTCAACTGAGCGTTTAGCTTTCTCAATCACCATTTCAGCGACTTGCACATGACGAGTAGCTGGCTCATCAAAAGTTGAAGCGATTACTTCACCTTTTACTGAACGTTGCATTTCGGTTACTTCTTCAGGACGTTCGTCAATTAAAAGCACAATAAGCTCACATTCTGGGTAGTTGTGAGTAATGCTTTGTGCGATATTTTGCAGTAACATAGTTTTACCTGCTTTTGGTGGTGCAACGATAAGACCACGCTGACCTTTACCAATTGGAGAGGCTAAATCTAAGATACGTGCAGTTAAGTCTTCTGTTGAGCCATTTCCTCTCTCCATTTTTAGGCGAGAATTTGCATGTAATGGCGTTAAGTTTTCGAATAAAATTTTGCTACGTGAGACTTCAGGTCTATCGTCATTTACTTGATCGACTTTTAATAAAGCAAAATAACGCTCACCTTCTTTTGGCGGGCGAATTTTACCTTCAATTTTATCGCCTGTTTGTAAGTTAAAACGGCGGATTTGGCTTGGTGATACATAGATATCATCTGGCCCAGCAAGGTATGAACTGTCTGCTGAGCGTAAAAAGCCGAAACCATCTGGTAAAATTTCCAATACGCCACCACCAAAGATGTCTTCCCCACTTTTGGCATGTTGTTTTAAGATAGCAAAAACAATATCTTGTTTGCGTAAACGCGCTAAATTCTCTAAGCCCATTTGTCCTTCGCCGAGTTCGACGAGTTCAGAAACAGGTTTATTTTTAAGTTCTGTAAGATGCATAATATTTGAGGGTTGTTATTGATTTGATAAAAAGAATAAATGAATGAATATGTGATTTTTAGAATGTGCGTAAATTATCACTAAAACCCGTTACTGTCTAGTTTTAGGGCGAGGTTTTGTGAAAATAATTGAAAAAGTGCGGTCAATTTTTGGGGATTTTTCTAGTTCGTGCTATTCTTAGCACAATTTTTTTAAGAGATTTCTTATTTTTTATGCAAAATAATTATTTAACACAACTTCGTTTTGTTGATTTACCTTTAAATCATAAAGTTTTGAATGCATTACAGGCGAAAGGCTTTGATTATTGTACGCCAATTCAAGCACTTTCTTTGCCTATTAGTTTGTCTGGAAAAGATGTTGCGGGTCAGGCGCAAACAGGAACAGGGAAAACGATGGCATTTTTAACTGCCACTTTTCATCATTTATTAGAGCATGAAATATCTGACACGTCTTTCTCACAGCCTAGAGCATTAATTTTAGCCCCCACGCGTGAATTAGCTGTTCAAATTAATAATGATGCTGAATTATTAGCTCAAGCAACGGGGCTAAAAACAGCATTAGCTTATGGCGGTGATGGTTACGATAAGCAATTAAAAGCGATTGAAAAAGGTGTTGATATTTTAATAGGCACAACTGGGCGAGTGATTGATTATGTCAAGCAAGGCATTATTCGTTTAGACCAAATTCAAGTAGTAGTATTAGATGAAGCAGATCGTATGTTTGATCTAGGGTTTATTAAAGATATTCGTTATTTGTTACGTAAATGTCCTCCGCCACAGCAGCGCTTAACCATGTTATTTTCAGCTACATTATCTTATAAAGTACGTGAGCTAGCGTTTGAGGACATGAATGATCCAGAATACATAGAAATAGAACCATTACAGAAAACGGGTCATCGCATTAAAGAAGAGCTATTTTATCCCTCTAATCAAGACAAAATGGCGTTGTTGTTGACGCTATTAGAGGAAGAATGGCCTGAGCGTTGTATTATCTTTGCGAATACAAAATATCGTTGTGAAGACATCTGGCGTTATTTAGTTGCAGATGGTCATCGTGTCGGATTATTAACAGGTGATGTAGCACAGAAAAAACGTCTTTCATTATTAAAACAATTTACAGATGGGCAATTAGATATTTTGGTTGCTACGGATGTGGCTGCTCGAGGCTTACATATTGCAGATGTTACACATGTCTTTAATTATGATTTACCTGATGATCGTGAAGACTATGTACATCGTATTGGACGCACGGGGCGTGCTGGTGAAAGTGGTGTCTCAATCAGTTTTGCTTGTGAAGAGTATGCAATGAATTTACCTGCAATTGAGGAATATATTGCACATAGTATTCCTGTCAGCCAATATGACGTGAATGCACTCTTAACATTGCCAAAGCCCTATAGAGCGAAGCGTAGTAGTTATTCAGCGAATAAAAATACAGTAAGTTCGTCAAATAAACGCCATCTAAAGCGGCATTTTAAATAAGTACATTAAAGGATATGAGTTTGAATACATTAACTGATTTTATTATTAATAAATTAGATGCTTTAAAAGCAATTGATATTCTACATCTTGATGTGCGAGGCAAATCACCGATAACTGATGACATGGTGATTTGTACTGGTTCATCAAGTCGCCATGTGTCTTCTTTAGCACAAAATTTAATTACAGAATGTAAACGTGCTGGTTTTGAAACTTTTGCTGATGAAGGCTTAGATACAGCAGATTGGATTGTTGTCGATTTAGGGCAAACTATTGTCCATATTATGCAATCAGATAGTCGAGAAATGTATCAACTTGAAAAACTGTGGGGCTAGGTTGTGAAAATTCAACTGATTGCTGTTGGAACAAAAATGCCTGCTTGGGTCGCTCAAGGGTTTGAAGAATACCAGCGGCGTTTTCCAAAAGATATGCCATTTGAGCTGATTGAAATTACAGCGGGCAAACGCGGTAAAAATGCAGATATTAAGCGTATTTTGGAGCAAGAAGGTAAGGCGATGTTAGCGGCTTGTGGTAAAAGTCGGATTGTGACTCTAGATATTCCAGGTAAAGCTTGGAACACTGAGCAGTTAGCCACCCAGCTTGAAGCATGGAAAAATGATGGACGCGATGTATGCTTATTAATTGGTGGACCAGAAGGACTTTCACCAGAATGTAAAGCGGCTGCTGAACAAAGTTGGTCATTATCACCTTTAACGTTACCACATCCATTGGTTCGTATTGTCGTGGCAGAAAGTTTATATCGAGCTTGGTCTTTGACGACGAATCATCCTTATCATCGTGAATAATTCATTGACTCTGCTATGAAGTTGAAAAAATTGCTGTCACAACAACAAGATCTTATTCGAGATAATAAATCAGAACGCAATCTTTTTGCGCGTCGAGCATTAATCTCTTTTATCTTTGTATTAGTTTTATCCGCAATTTTGACTACGAATTTGTATCATTTACAGATTGTGAATTATGAAAGTTATCAAACTCGTTCAAATGGTAATCGGATTAAATTATTACCTTTGCCTCCTACTCGAGGACTGATTTACGATCGCTATGGTAAACTTTTAGCCGAAAATCTGACATTCTTTGGCTTATATATTGTGCCTGAAAAAGTGGAAAATTTAGACCGCACTTTTGATGAGCTGAGGGCATTAGTTGGATTGACTGAAGAAGACATTGAATCATTCAAAAAAGAGCGTCGTCGTTCCTCTCGTTATACATCGATTTTATTGAAACCTCATTTAACAGAAGAGCAAATTGCGCGATTTTCAGTAAATCAGTACCGTTTTACTAGTTTAGAAATCAAACCTTATTTCAAACGGCATTATTTGTATGGTGAGCCTTTAACGCATATTTTGGGCTACGTTGCGAAAATTAACGATAAAGATGTAGAGCGTTTAAAAACAGAGGGTAAGTATACTAATTATGCAGGTACACATGATATTGGTAAACTAGGTATTGAACGTTATTATGAATCGCAATTACATGGTACGACAGGTTTTGAAGAAGTTGAAGTGAATAACCGCGGTAAAGTGATTCGTAAATTACGTGAACAACCTGCTATTGCAGGGAAAAGTATTCATTTGACGATTGATTTAGAGCTACAACGTTATATTACTGATTTATTAGGTAATCAAAAAGGTGCTGTCGTTGTGCTTGATCCTAAAGATAATAGTATTTTAGCGATGGTTTCTACGCCAAGCTATGACAATAATTTGTTTGTTGGTGGCATTTCAAGCGTGGATTATAAACGTTTATTAAATGACCCTAATCGACCTTTATATAGTCGTGTAACGCAAGGTGCTTATCCGCCAGCATCAACTGTTAAGCCTTTTATTGGTGTTGCAGCGTTACATGAAAATGTGATTACACAGAATATGACTATTTTTGATCCTGGCTATTGGATTTTACCAAATACGACAAAACGTTTTCGTGATTGGAAAAAAACTGGGCATGGTCATACGGATTTAAACAAGGCAATAGTCGAGTCTTCAGATACTTATTTTTATCAAACTGCCTATAATATGGGAATTGACCGTTTATCTGACTGGATGAAACGTTTTGGCTTTGGCATGCCTACAGGCATTGATATTCAAGAAGAAACAGCCGGTATTATGCCAGATCGTGAATGGAAGCAAAAACGACACAAAAGACCTTGGGTTCAAGGAGATACGATTTCAGTTGGCATTGGTCAAGGTTATTGGATTGCAACACCATTACAAGTTGCAAAAGCAACAAGTATTTTGATTAATAACGGCAAAGTGCATACGCCTCATTTGATGAAAAGTATTGAAGGAAGTGCGGTCGAATTTTATCGAGATCCTTTATTATATGAAGATATTACAGAGCCTAAGGCTGCTTATTGGGAGGCGGCTAAACGTGGTATGTATAATGTTGTTAATGCGGCAAATGGGACAGGACGTAAAGCCTTTGTTGGCACCAATTATCGTGTAGCAGGGAAATCGGGGACAGCACAAGTTTTTAGCTTAAAAGAAAATCAAACTTATGATGCAAGTGGATTAAAAAAAGAATTACATGACCATGCATGGTTTACTGCTTATGCACCTTATGAAGATCCTAAAATGGTCGTGGCAATTATTTTAGAGAATGCAGGGGGAGGTTCAAGTGTTGCAGCGCCTGTTGTACGACAAATTATGGACTACTATCTCAATCAACGTCTACCACAAATGAATCAGTTATCCGCTACGCCACAAACTGAATCAGAGGACACTGAATAATGCGCGAAAAAAATATTTGGCTTTCACTATGGCGTAAGTTACATATTGATCTATGGTTGTTAGTGGGGCTTATTGCAATTACTGGCTATGGTTTATTAGTCTTATATAGTGCCTCTGGTGGTAATGAAGCGATGTTCCGTAACCGCTTGATTCAAGTTTGCTTAGGGTTTGCTGTAATGTTGATTATGGCACAATTTCCCCCAAAATTTTATCAACGTATTGCTCCCTTATTATTTGTTATTGGCATTGTTTTGTTAATTTTGGTTGATGCGATAGGGACTACAAGTAAAGGCGCACAGCGTTGGTTAGACTTAGGGCTATTCCGTTTTCAGCCCTCTGAAATTGTTAAGTTAGCCGTACCATTAATGGTGGCGGTCTATTTAGGCAAACGTCATCTTCCTCCCAAATTAAGCCATACATTTATTGCATTAATGTTGATTTTAGTTCCGACTTTACTTGTGGCGATTCAGCCTGACCTAGGCACCTCGATTTTAGTGAGTGCATCAGGATTATTTGTGGTTTTTTTAGCAGGCATGAGCTGGTGGCTAATCTTAATCGCCCTTGTAGGATTGGCTGCATTTATTCCAATTATGTGGTTTTATCTCATGCATGATTATCAACGTACACGTGTATTGACATTATTTGATCCAGAGAAAGACCCTTTAGGTGCGGGTTTCCATATCTTGCAATCTAAAATTGCAATCGGATCAGGTGGTTTGAGTGGTAAAGGTTGGATGGAAGGAACACAATCTCAGCTTGAATTTCTACCTGAACCGCATACAGATTTCATTTTTGCTGTATTAAGTGAGGAATATGGCATGGTTGGTTTTCTGGTTTTAATGGCAATCTATTTGTTTATCGTAGGTAGAGGATTAATCATTGGGCTAAATGCACAAAGTGCATTTGGGCGGATTCTAGTAGGAGCGATTACACTTATTTTTTTCATTTATGTTTTTGTGAATATTGGTATGGTAAGTGGTATTTTACCCGTCGTTGGTGTGCCCTTACCTTTATTTAGTTATGGAGGCACTTCATTTGTCACATTGATGGCTGGCTTTGGTTTGATTATGTCAATTCATACACATAAGGAACATTTTCTCAAGGGAACTAATTAGCATTTTGACCATCTTAGATTATGATTAAAAAATAACAGAATTAACTTATGATGAAACAACAAATTTTTCGAATATTGACCGCACTTTTTGCTGCGCTACTTGCGTTGAATGTGAATGCAGAAACAGCTAGGCAATTATTTGGTTTACAAGGACCGAACTTAACTTATCAACAACCTGAAATGAAATCTTATTCTTATTGGATAAAAGGTGTTGGCTACCGTACTCAAACAACGAATGAAGCCAAATCTTATTCAAGAGAAGGGGTCGCTAGCTTTTACCACCGAAAATTTCATGGTCGAAAAACATCAAATGGTGAAATTTACAATGAAAATTTATATACCGCAGCACATAAAACATTGCCAATAAATTCGTATGTTTTAGTGACAAATTTACGTAATAACCGTAAAGTAATCGTTCGTATAAATGATAGAGGACCTTTTGTTAAAGGCAGAATTATTGATTTATCACGTGCAGCTGCAAGAGAAATTGGGATTGTTGGTAGCGGGATAAGTAAAGTACGAGTTGAAATGTTCGCTGTCGATAGACAAGGTAAAATTAGTGGTCCAGCAACGAGTAGTTTAACTAAGTTAGCTAAAAATCAAGCTATACTAGCTCGTTTAGAGATGGATTCGATTGGCACTGCGATTAGTGAACCAATAGTAGATAAAACTACGTCGACAAAAAAATCTGTAGCGCATATAACGACATATAAAATTCGTGTCCTTAATTTTGATTCCAAGCAGCAAGCAGAATCTTTGATAGCACGTCTTGGACGTGATGACTTAAAATTAGAAATTATGCCAAATGAGGCAAAATTTGATATTTATTTTGGACCTTTTAGTGAGAAGTCACAAGTTGATGAATTAAAAACACAATTGAGAAAACTCAATTATTCCAAACCACTAATTGTATATACATTTAGTGATTAACTTAAATCAGGACACTGACAGTATGTTTAAGACAGTTGTAAAAAACACACAGGTTGCATTTATTGCAAGTTTATTTATTGCATCAAATGTTATTGCACAAGAGATTAATTATGGCATTGCCGCACCACAATTAAACGCACAGACATTTATTTTAATGGACTATAACTCTGGTGCCGTTCTCGCCTCATTAAATCCAGATCAACGTCAATATCCCGCTTCTTTAACTAAAATGATGACAAGTTATGTTGTTGGCGATGCATTAAAACAAGGCAAAATTAATAATACAGATATAGTGACTATTGGTGAAAGTGCATGGGGAAAAAATTTTCCAGGCTCTTCAAAAATGTTTTTAAATTTAAATCAGCAAGTTTCTGTTTCAGATTTAAACCGTGGTGTCATTATTGTGTCAGGTAATGATGCTTCAGTAGCGATTGCGGAACATGTTGCGGGGTCTGTTCCTGCATTCGTTAACGCAATGAATAAGTATGTTACTCAATTTGGTTTAAAAAACACTCATTTTACGACAGTGCATGGTTTAGATGATGATAACCAATATTCTTCAGCACGAGATATGGCTTTGATAGGTGCACATTTAATTCGTGATTTACCAGAAGAATACCAAATTTATGCTGAGAAGGACTTTACTTTCAATAAAATTAAACAAAGTAATCGTAATGGTTTACTTTGGGATAAAACTTTACAAGTTGATGGTATTAAAACAGGTCATACCGATAAAGCAGGTTATAACTTAGTTACTTCAGCAGTGAATGGTAATAACATGCGTTTAATTTCTGTAGTAATGGGCGTTCCGACGATTAAAGGTCGTGAGGTTGAAACTAAAAAGCTTTTACAGTGGGGATTTGCTAATTTTGAAACCTTTAAAACACTTGAAGCAGGTAAAGCTGTTTCTGAACAGACTGTGTACTATGGTGGTGAGAGTAATGTAGCATTAGGAATGTTACAGGATGCTTTTATTACAATTCCAAAAAGTAGACAAACAGATTTAAAAGCACGTTATGAGTTACATTCAAAATATTTAAAAGCACCTTTAGCTAAAGGACAAGTTGTGGGCCAAGTCATATATCAGCTTGATGGTAAAGATGTCGCAAAAGTTGACTTGCAGGTTATGCAAGATGTGCAAGAAGGTGGCATATTTGGTAATGCTTGGGATTGGTTAGTTTTAACAGTAAAAAGCCTGTTTGATTAATATGATATTGTCCCGATTTTATAAATAAATTGAATATTTCTCTAACCGCACTTTCGCTGGGACGCTTAAAAGTGCGGTTACTTTCTGGTTAGTTTTAGGATATTGAAATGACAGACAAAACAATACAGTTAAATGATCTTCCGCAAGCAAAACTTAAAGATCTTTTAGAATTTCCATGCGCATTCACATTTAAAGTCGTTGGAAATAATCGTAGTGATTTAGTTGATGACGTAGTCGCAATGGTGCAAAAATACGCGAAGGGAGATTATAATCCCCGTCAGCAAATCAGTAGTAAGGGGACTTATAATTCAGTCTCTATTGATATAGTGGCAGAGAATATTGAGCAAGTAGAAACATTGTACGAAGAGCTTGCTAAGATTGATGGCGTCAGAATGGTCTTATAATCACGCATGATAAAACAAACAGAACTTGTCGTTCGTCAACTAGGGGTACAGGATTACCAAGATGTTTGGTATAAGATGCAAAAGTTTACTGATGAGCGCGATATAGATACACCAGATGAAATATGGTTAGTTGAACATCCGTCAGTTTTTACGCAAGGGCAGGCGGGTAAAGCAGAGCATCTTCTCCAGCAAACAGCTATCCCTGTTATACAATCGGATCGAGGTGGGCAAATTACTTATCATGGCTTGGGCCAGCAAGTCATGTATGTATTAATTGATATTAAGCGCCAAAAAGCATTAGGTCATGATTTGAATGTGCGTCAATTAGTGACTGCACTTGAGCAGACTGTAGTTCAAACCTTAGCAGATTATGGAGTTAAGGCTTATGCGAAAGCTGATGCACCAGGTGTTTATATTGATGAAAAGAAAATCTGCTCACTTGGTTTACGCATTCGTAAAGGTTGTTCCTTTCATGGGTTAGCGCTGAATATCAATATGGATTTATCACCTTTTCATTTCATTAATCCTTGTGGTTATGTAGGACTGGAAATGTGCCAACTAGCCGATTTTATTCAACCAGCTGAAGCAACTTGTGAACAAGTTGCACCAAAATTAGTTACACACTTTGCCCAATTATTAGGATATAATGCAACAAAATTTTAACATCTCAACAAAATTTGAAATTTTGCGAAAAACTGACCGCACTTTTTCAGATTGCGTGATTAGAGTAAGGAAGTCAAATGGGCACACCTTTTAAAATGGAACGTGGCGTAAAATACCGTGATGCAGCTAAAACGTCCATTATCCCAGTAAAGAATATCGATCCTAATCAAGAACTATTAAAAAAGCCTGAATGGATGAAAATTAAATTGCCAGCAAATTCGGAAAAAATTAATAGTATTAAAAATGGTATGCGTCGCCATGGATTACACTCTGTCTGTGAAGAAGCATCTTGTCCAAATCTGCATGAGTGTTTTAATCATGGTACAGCAACTTTTATGATTTTAGGCGCGATTTGTACTCGCCGTTGCCCATTTTGTGATGTAGCGCATGGCAAACCGTTACCACCAGATCCTGAAGAACCACGTAAATTAGCGGAAACTATACAAGATATGAAGTTACGTTATGTTGTGATTACCTCTGTGGATCGTGATGATTTGCCTGATCGTGGGGCTGGTCACTTTGCTGAATGTGTGAAAGAAATTCGTCAGCTTAATCCAGATATTAAAATCGAAATTTTAGTACCTGATTTTCGGGGTAGAATTGAACAAGCATTAGACAAATTGAAAGATAATCCGCCAGATGTCTTCAACCATAATTTAGAGAATGTGCCACGTTTATACCGAGAAATTAGACCTGGTGCAGATTATGAATGGTCATTAAAGCTATTACGTGACTTTAAAGCGATGTTTCCGCATATTCCAACAAAATCAGGGTTAATGGTTGGCTTGGGAGAAACAAATGAAGAAATTGTAGAAGTGATGCAAGATCTACGTAAAAATGGAGTGACGATGTTAACTTTGGGACAATACTTACAACCTAGCCGTCACCATCTACCTGTTGCACGTTATGTTCCACCAGCAGAGTTTGATGAATTTCGGGATAAAGCACAAGCGATGGGCTTTGAACATGCTGCTTGTGGTCCGTTTGTACGCTCATCTTACCATGCGGATCTACAGGCTAAAGGCGAAATAGTGAAGTGATTTAGTGACAATAAAAATGGAAAGTAAAGAATACTTTCCATTTTTTATTGGTAGTGATTTGCAAAAATTATTGGATTGGATAAGCACGATTTAAATCATATTTAAATAGTACTAATGCCATGCCGATTAATAAAATATCTTTGAAAATAAAGCCATTAAAACCAAGTTGCGGTAATAAACTGACTGTGACAACAGCAGTAGTAAAAACTAAGAAACTACCTAGTAAGCCAATTTTAGGTCGACTAAAGCCTACTACTAAACTCACATAAGCAATTGTTTCGACTACGCCTAATAAATAGCTTGTGTTATGAAACCCCAATAGGTCATATAAAAAAGTTAACCAGCTATTTGCAATAATAGGTTTTAGCCCTTCAACTTCGAACTCAAACCATTTTGTGTTACCAAAGACAAAAAATAGAATAATTACGCTTAGACGCAGTACCACGATATCAATCTCTGATTGTTGGAATTTCTGGCGCCATATCTGCATTTTTCCTCCTTTAATAATCTATGAAATCAAATTGTAATGATTAGACGAAGAAATATAATTCGTCTTACATAATATTTTCTTGAGAATATTAGTGGTAACTTAACTAGTTAAATTTGCAGGTTTTTAGTTTGCGTGAATAAATAAACAGTGTGTCGTAGAATAAAATTAAGTGAATTTTTAATAGCTAAAATGGAAATACGGTAAGGGGTGACTTACCGTATTCTGTTTATTATTGATGATCTATGAAGACTAATACAATAAATTTACTACACCAGTTGTGAGTGCTGGAATATAAGTTACCATCATAAGAGAAGTGAGTAGTACAATAATAAACCAAACGTTATCTTTAGTTACACTCCAAATATCTTTTTTAGCGATAGATGAGGCAGTAATTAATACACTAGCAACAGGCGGTGTTTGCTGACCCACTGCGATATTGAGCGTTAAAATAATACCAAAATGAATTGGATCTATACCTAATTGTGTAATAAGTGGCATAACAATTGGGACAACTAGTATGATTGCAGCTGCACCATGTAAAAACATACCAATAATAAATAACATGACATTTAACATCATTAAAACGATATATTTATTATCCGATATATTTAAAATAGCGGATGCCATTTGTTGCGGTACTTTTTGTTCAGTGAGAAATAGACCTAATACAGCTGAAGTCGCAACAAGTAACATTACAACAGAAGTACCATTTACGCTTTCTACTAATGCTTTATAGACAGATTGAATTGTTAGCTCTTTGTAAATGAAAAATCCAATAATGAGGGCTAACAATACAGCTAAACCAGCAGCTTCTGTAGCTGTTGTAAAACCAGAGATAATTCCACCTAAGATAAGTACAGGGAGAGTTAATGCCCAAAATGCATTTTTAAATGCAATACATAATTTCTGTAAACTAAAGTTTTCTTCTCTTGGCAAATTATATTTCACTGCATAATAGTAACAGACTGCAAACATACCTAAAGAAGCAATTCCCCCAGATGCTAAACCAGCAATAAAGAGTTTAGAAATTGATACATCAGCCATAGCGCCATAAATAATCATAGGTAAAGATGGCGGAATGATCACCGCTAGGGATGCAGAAGAAGAGGTAACAGCAGCAGAAAATGTTGATTTATAACCTCTTTTTTTCATTGCCGGTATCAGTATAGAACCAAGAGCAGCGACATCTGCAACAGAAGAGCCTGAGATTTCAGCAAAAATCATGGATACACCTACATTAACCATTGCTAGCCCACCTCTAACGAAGCCTATCAGTGCGTTAACAAAATTGATTAATCTGACTGAAATCCCACCTGTATTCATTAATGCACCTGCAAGAATAAATAATGGAATAGCAAGTAATGAGAAGTTTGAGGCCCCATCAAAAATAGATAATGCTACATTATAGATAGAATCAAAGCTATTAGTGATTAACATACCGATTAATGAGACGATACCGATAGCGACTGCAATTGGTACGTTGATCATAACAAGTAGAACAAGACCGATCAGAACTAAGAATGCAATCATTGTAGTTTCTCCCTTGCCATTTTAATATCTTCATTATTATCAACTTCTTTGAGTGCTTGTTCTATTTCTTCATCATCTTGAGTTTTTCCCTTGATGAGAGAACTAAGCGCTTTGGGAATAGATAAAATTTCTGCAATTATAAAGAGGATACAACCTATAGGTAACGCTGATTGAGCAATAGATAACGGGATAAAATCAAGGCTGGTTAAGGTTTCATCACCAAAAATAGAAAGAACATAAAAACCAGCCCAAGCTAATAAAATAAAGAATCCAATAATGAATATTTCTGTAATATAGAAAATAATTTTTTTCGTATTTATTGGTAATGAAGCAATGAAATTGCCAAATCCCATATGGCTTCGATTTAAAGCACTTAAGGCTGCTCCATAAAATGTCAACCAAGCAAGCAATATAGCGGAAATTTCATCATACCAATATAACGATTTCCCTAGGAATCGAGTAAAGATAGAGATGATGATAATTATTGCTAATGAACTTAAAATAAGTACGGAAATAATCGTTAGGATTCTTTTTGTCAAATTAAATAATGTATCCATAAGAATATACTCCTAATGGCAATTTTATTTGATGGCATCCTTAATCTTATCTAATAATTCTTTTCCATTTGGCACTTCAGAAATGAATTCATCATAGATAGGTTGGCTTGCATCAATGAATGCTTGAATATTGGCATTATTAATCTTCATACCGCTGTCAGCCAATTTCTTTTCTAATTCTTTTTCACGTTTTTCAGCTTCAGCATATCCCCATGTTTGGGCCTCTTTTGCACCAGCTTCGATAATTTTCTGAACGTTTTCTGGTAACTTTTTGTATGAGTTTTTGCCTACAGTAAGATAAGCGGGTGAATAGACATGATTAGTGATACTCAAATACTTTTGTACCTCTTGTAATTTTGCTGCATAAATATTAGTCAGAGGGTTTTCTTGACCGTCAATAACACCTGTTCTTAAGCCAATAAATACATCACCAAATGGGATTGGGGTTGGATTGGCTCCCCATGTTTTAAACATTTTCAATCGCCAAGAACTACTTGGTGTACGAATTTTTAACCCTTTTAAATCTTCTGGATGGTTAATTGGATGATGATTATTAGTGATACTTCTAAAACCATTCTCCCATAGACCAATGATTTTATATCCTTTTTTTTCAACTTCAGGCGCGACTAGAGGATAAAAAACATGTTCCTCGATTTTACTCAGCTGTTGACGATTTGTGATCAAAAAAGGTAACTCAAAAATAGCCATTTGAGGAATATTAGTTGCTAGTGTTGATGAAAGAAGAGCGATATCAATTGTGCCTAATTTAAGTTTCTGTTGTGTATCTTTATCATTTCCGAGTTGACCAGAGCCAAAAAAATTTAATTGATAATCTAGTTTTGCTTCTGAAAGCTTTTGATTTGTGACATCAACAAAATATTTTGTTGTGTCATACTGAAGAGAGCCTAGACTTGCTGTTGTTGATACAACAAGGTCTTTAGCTAAAGAACTATTTGTGAGTAATATGGCTAAAGATGCAGTGATTGCTGCTTTTTTTAATAATGATGTTCTCATAATTACAGTCTCCATTAGTCGTTTTGTGTTTATCGAAGGATAAAACCAAATGAATCCTCGTTGTAAAAAAGCGCTTTAAATATATTGAATGTACTTCAATATAACCAAGGTTATTCATTTGTTCAATCTATGTAATTTTGATTATGTGATCTTATTCACGTTTTTGGCTCATTAATTTTTAATTAGCAATAGATATAGAATTTTTTAAAAATTTTTTCTATTTAAATTCAAATATGTGATAAATATCACATCAAAAATAGAAAAATTTTGTTTTAATACATTTAACAAAAGTTAAGTTAATGTTCTTTTGAGCGTTTTATATATATTTAGGAGAATTAAGCATGACAAAATCTACAGTAGCATTGACTCTAGGTGATCCAGCAGGTATTGGACCAGAATTAGTCGCTAAACTATTAGCTAAAGAAAATGTTAGAGAAAAAGCTAATATAGTCTTGGTTGCAGATAAAGATGAATTAGAGAAAGGAATGGAAATTGCTCAAGAACGATTTATTTATGAAGAAGTGACATTTAATAATTTAGGTCAATATGAGTTTAAAGCGGGTGTTCCAGTTTTAATCTCTCATAAATCTTCTCATCCCTTACCTTTTGAGTATGGAAAAGCAACTGAACAAAGTGGTGTCTATATTTTAGAAACACTTAAGATTGCGTTGAATTTAGCCAAAATGGGATATGTACAAGCGATTTGTTTTGCACCTCTGAATAAACAAGCTATGCATAAAGGGGGCTTACGTTATCGTGATGAATTACACTGGTTTGCGGAGCAAACAGATTTTAATGATTTTGTTTGTGAATTAAATGTTGTCGATGATATTTGGGCTGCTCGAGTGACCTCCCATATCCCATTCAAAGATATTGTACCTAATTTATCTGTTAAAGCCGTATTTGATTGTATTCACTTGTTATATCGATCTTTGGTTCAAGCGGGAGTCGAAAATCCAAAAATTGCTGTTCAAGCATTAAATCCACATGGTGGCGAAGGAGGTGTTTTTGGTGATGAAGAAATGACTATTATTCAGCCAGGTATGGAAAAAGCACGCCAAGCTGGTATTGATGTTTATGGTCCATTCCCAAGTGATACTACAATGCGTGAAGTAGAACGCTTAAAAATTAATGGTGTAGTATCGATGTATCATGATCAATTTTCTACTGCACTTAAAATTTTAGGTTTTGAGCGTGGTGTGACAGTTCAAGGTGGTATTCCAATTCCTATCACGACAGCTAATCATGGTACTGCATTTGATCTACATGGCAAAAATATTGCAATCCCAACTGCATTCGAGGCTGCGTTTAATATTGCAGTTCGAATGGGAACAGGTGTTTTAAATAAAAAGTAATCCTTGTTGAGGGCATAGAAATGGCAAGAAAACCTAAAAAATTACTAAATCATCCAAATGATGTTCCTGCAGAGCAATTGGAAGGGCTCTTATATGCTTGTGGTGGAAAATTATCTAAAGTAGATGGGTATAGCGGTGTAGTGCGTAAGGATATTGCTGAACAACAAGTTGTTGTTGTTACTGGCGGCGGAAGTGGTCATGAACCTATGTTTGCTGGTTTTGTTGGAAAAGGATTAGCTGATGCTGCTGCACTAGGCGAAATTTTTGCCTCACCGTCTCCTGATATTATTATCGAAACCACTAAAGCAGCCCAAAAAGGTCAAGGTGTACTTTTTGTTTATGGTAATTATGCTGGTGATAATATGAATTTTGATATTGCCGCAGAATTATTAGAAGAAGAGGGAATTGCAGTTAAAACAGTACGAGTAACAGATGATATTTCTGCTGCACCTATTGAGAGAATGTCTGAACGTCGAGGTGTTGCAGGAGATATGTATGTATTAAAAATTGCAGGTGCCGCAGTACAAGCAGGCTATGATCTTGATGCACTCCATAAAGTCACTAATAAAGCAAATTTTAATACCCGTACGATGGGGGTTGCCTTAGCGGCTTGCTCTATCCCTCAGACAGGTAAATTCAACTTTGAGCTTGCAGATGATGAGTTAGAACTAGGAATGGGTATCCATGGTGAAACTGGCGTGAGAAGACAAAAGTTAACAAGTGCGGATGAAATTAACCAAGAAATTGTTGAACGCATTTGTGCTGATATTGGACTTCAAGCTGGAGACAGAGTTTGTGTGACGATAAATAATCTAGGTGCAGCAACTTATACTGAGTTACTTATCTCAAATCGAAAAGTACATCAGGAACTAGAAAAACGTGGTATCCAAGTCTATGACACTTTAATTGGTTCGTTTTGTACTTCTCAAGAAATGTCAGGATATTCTGTAACACTTTTCCGCTTAGATGATGAACTACAAAAGTTATATGACTTACCTTGTGATGGCTTTGCTTGGAGAAAATAAGATGAATGTAATTGAAACAAAAGCATTATTGTTATATACCGCTGAAAAAATGATGGCGAGTGAGCCTACTTTGACTGAACTTGACCTCAAAATTGGTGATGGTGATCATGGTTTAGGTATGTTACGTGGATTTACTGCAGTAAGAGATCTTTTACAATCAGAGAGTTTTGAGCCAAAAGATATTGGTGATTTATTTTTAACAGCAGGAACAAAGATGATGTCGAGTATGGGCGGTGCGTCTGGTGCGATTTTCGGTACATTGTTTCGTGCTGGAGGTAAGGCGATTGCAGGTGAAAATGAATTTAATGCATCTGTTTTAGCAAGATTTCTTGCTGCAGGTTCAAGTGCAGTATTTACTCGAGGTGGTGCTAAACCTGGAGATAAAACGATGGTTGATGCACTTGTTGCAGCAGAGAAACAAGCTGAAAAAGTAAGTAATGAGGAGTTAAACAAAGCGCTATTAAGTGTCGCAAAAGCAGCAGAAGATGGTGCAGAAAGTACACGTAATCAAGTTGCCGTTTTTGGACGAGCAAAAAGTTTAGGTGAGCGATCATTAGGCTATGTCGATCCTGGCGCGGTGTCTATGTCATTAATTATTAAATATATGGCTGAGTTTGTGAATCAATAAGTTTTAAAATCCAGCTAATTAAAGAGTGGTAAATGACTGGAGTAATGTTTAAAAAATAAAAGCTTACTTATTGTCATTTCACTCTTTATTACGGCTAAACTTAAGATACAAATTATATAAATAAAAATAAATAAATTTACTAGTTTTTATACTATGTGGAAATTATCTTTATTTTAATTGGAGTAAATGATGAATAACAAAATTAAATTAGCAGTAAATACCTCTATTTATGATGGCTATGATTTAGATGTTGCTTTTTCTTCAATTAAAAAATGTGGTTTTGATTTTTTTGAATTGGCATATAACCAAGGTTATGTAAGTAATTTAAATGATAGTTTATTTACTATTGAAAATGCTAACTATATTAATTCTTTAAAAGAAAAATATAAATTAGATACGCTTGCTTTAGGTTGTACAATGGATTTATCTACAGAAGGTTTATATTCAATTTTTCTGCCTCGTTTGAGATTTGCTAATTTAATTGGTGTGAAATATATAAACGTTTGTACTACTAAATTAATGAATAAAGAAAAATTAATTGAAAATCTTATTTCACTTAAACCGTTATTAGATGAGTTTGATTGTATATTATGTTTAGAAAATGCAGGTGATTATAATTTTAATGCTTTTACAACTTTAGACGATGGTATCGCGTTACTTAATATTTTAGGGTTCGAACGTTACGCACTAAATTTTGATCCAGGGAATATGGCAACCTATCAGCCTGATCTGGATATTCTTTCTCAGGCTATAAAATCGATAGATTATTGTCGTTATTTTCATATCAAAGATGTTGCATGTAAAGATGATAAGTTTAATTTTGTCACGATTGGTGAGGGTAGTATTAATTATTTACCAATTATTAATGAAATAATGAAAGAAAATATACCATGTAGTTTAGAAATTCCTCTTCGAATATATAGAGAATTAGATTCAACGCCAGTAAAGAAAGAAGAGCGTGTTTCTTTAGACTTAATAGAGAATGTTTTAATTAAATCAAGAGAATATATTGATAATGCGATAAAAGGAACGGATTTAAAATGAACGAAGAAGAAATGGATTTATTAACAGAAATAGCTATATCTTATTATGAACATGAATTAACGCAAGAAGAGATTGCCAATAAATTTAATATATCTCGCGTTAAAATAGGACGTTTGTTAAAAAAAGCCCGACAAGAAGGTATTGTCGATATTAATGTGAAATATCATCCAATATTTACTTCAAAATTAGAACAGCGTTTAATTGACGAGTTTGGTATTCAACGAGCATTAATTGCGATTGATACTCAAAATGAATTAGAGCAGCGTAAGCAAGTTGCAGCATTAGTGAACGCTTATTTAGCGAGTACTTTAAGAGATGGTATGACAGTTGCTGTAGGACAAGGCAGAAATGTTGCAGCTGTTGGGGAGTATATTGGTGTTCTTCCAGAACGAAATTGTAAGTTTATCTGTGGTATTGGTGGTACGCACCGTATTGGTTCACCAATCGATGCGGACCATATTTGCCGTAATCTGGCGCGTAAATTTAATGGTACAAACGAAACATTATATTCTCCTGCATATTTAGAAAAACCAGAATTTAGAGAAATATTTTTGCAAAATGGAGTAATAAAAGAAACGCTTGATAAAGCTCGTAAAGCGGATATTGCTTTAGTAGGCATCGGCGACATGAATGAGAATAGTTATATGGTACAGCTAGGTTGGTTTACTCCTCAGGAAATTACGATGGCACGTATGAATTTAGGTGTGGTCGGAGAAATTGCAGGCTATGGTTTTTTTAATTTCCAAGGTGAGCCAGCTGACACGGTCATGAATAATAGAGTAATAGGGTTAAGCCTTGAAGATTTAAGAAATATACCTTGTGTGATAGGTATTGCATCTGAAAATACAAAAGCAACAGCGATTTTAGGTGCACTAAGAACAGGGATTATCAATATTATTGCGACTACAGCGAGTAATATTAATACCATTTTAAGTTTAACTAAAAGTTGAAACATTGATAAGGAGCTCAAAAATGAAAATAGCGATTGGCTGTGACGATGCAGCTTATAATTTAAAAATTGAATTAATTCAATTTTTAAATTCGTTAGGCATTGAATATGATGATTTTGGTGCGGGAGCTGGCGATACAACATTGTATCCAAATGTAGCTGAAAAAGTAGCAGTCGCAGTTGCTAAAGGTGAATATGATCGAGGCATCTTAACTTGCGGAACGGGTATTGGTATGTGTATTACTGCAAATAAAATCCCTGGTATTCGTGCGGCTGTTTGCCATGATATTTTTTCAGCAGAAAGAGCAAGAAAAAGTAATGATGCCCAGATTATTTGTTTTGGTGAACGTGTTATAGGCGTTGAGTTAGCTAAAGCATTGCTAAAAAGGTGGTTGGAGTGTGACTTTGCAGGAGGTGGTTCAGCACCTAAAGTTGCTCAAATTAACGAAATAGATTCTAAATATCATCGTTCTGCGTAGATATCAGAATCTAATCTGTCTTTATTTTAACGATAGGGTGTAACTTATGAAAAAACTAAACTTTATTTCTTCTGCAATCATTTTAACTGCATTTTCTGGCACAGCCATTGCAGCAGGTAATTACACATTTGCATTAAGCCATTATGGTTCCCCGAGTGATACAGTAACTAAAGCAACAGAGTTGATGGCAAAAAGAGCTCATGAATTATCGAATGGGCGTATCACAATAAAATTACATCCTAATAGTGAGTTGGGAAATTCTGGGGCTCAAATTGATGGTGTTCGTATGGGAACTATTGATATTGTTGTCGTTGGAAATCCTTACTATACAACATTTAATGAAGAATTAAACTTATTAGACCTACCATTTTTATTTAGAGATGAAGCGCATGTAGAAAAAGTATTAGCGAGTGAAGTTGGAGATCATTTACTAGCTTCTTTTGAAAAGGTGGGTCTTAAAGGCTTAGCTTTTTATGAGGTTGGTTTTAGAGATATCACGAATAATAAACGGGCAATAAAAACAGTGACTGACTTATCTCATTTAAAATTAAGAACCACTCCTAACCCTGCGCATATTTCTGCATTTAAAGAATGGGGAGTTAATCCAACGCCAATGCCATTTAATGAGGTTTATTTCTCTTTAAAAACAGGCGTAATTGATGGACAAGAAAACCCAGTTCACCATATTTATAACAATAATTTACAAGAAGTACAAAAGTACCTTTCTCTTACACATCATGCCTATACTGCAGCGCCTATGACAATGAATTTAGATACATTTAATTCATTAGATAAGGAGGCTCAACAAATCTTATTGCAAGTCGCAAAAGAGGGGGCAGAATTAGAAAAAGCATTAAATATAGAGGAAAACAAGGTTTATCTTGGTAAATTGAAAGAGCAAGGGATGGAGATTGAATATTCACCAGATACTACTTCTTTCCAAGAAGGGGCAAAGAAAGCGTGGAATGATTACGCGAAAAAATTTGGCGATAAATTAATTAATAAAACCGTTGAAACCAAATAATATAGTTAAATGGCTAGTGTTTAATAGATTAATACTAGCCATTTTAATATTTGAGAGGGAATTATGATTGAGCGTTATAATAAATTTATAAATAACACTTTCCTTTCTTTAGGATGTATATTTTTTGCCGTACTTGTTGTAATGACTTTTGTACAAGTTATTACTCGATATGTTGTCAATATATCCTTCCCTTGGGCTGAGGAATTTCTGCGTTTTTGTTATACCTATATGATTATATTTGGTATTTTGACTACAACTCAAATTCAAGTGCCATTATTAAGAATCATGATTTTTGAAAAGTTTAAATACGGTTGGATATTATCATCGTTGCTTTACTGTATTATGTTAATTTGCCTTTTCTTACTTATCAAAGGTGGCATAAAACTTTATACAATGAATATGAATAGCTATTACTCCGCATTTAAAATTTCTATTTCTTGGGTGTATGTGCCATTTATTATTTGTTTATCTTTAGAAGTAATTAGAATCATATTGGCTTCAATAGCATTAGTTCAAACTAAAAAAGTGAGGGATTTATAATGTCATTCATCATTTTATTAGGCACAATGTTTTTATTAACTGTTTTAGGTCTACCTTTATTTTATAGCATTATTTTCGCTTCAATTGTTACTTTATTTTATTTCTTGCCGAATATTCCCGTTACTATTGTTGCACAACAAGTGATGCAAGGATTGGATACTAATGCCTTACAAGCCCTTGCTTTTTTCTTCCTTGCTGGAGAGCTAATGAGTGTTGGGGGAATAACTAATCGTATTATTCGTTTTGTAACGTCAATCATCGGGCGTTGGAAAGGATCTCTCGCTTATATCAATATTTTTTCTAGTTTGTTTTTTGGATCAATAAGTGGTTCAGCAGTAGCATCAACAGCAGCTATTGGTAGTTCTCTTATCCCTGAAATGAAAAAAAGGGGCTATCCAGCGCCATTCTCAGCAGCATTGACTCAATCAGCTTCAATTATAGGTCCTATTATTCCACCTAGCGTTCCTATGATTGTTTTTGCCGCATTAGCGGGTGCTGGTGTTTCAGTTGGAAAAATGTTTATGTCAGGCATTATTCCAGGGTTAATGATAGCACTCACATTAATATTAATTACTTTTATTATTTCGAAATTGAAAGGATATGGTAATCAAGCTGTTGAATTTAGCCTCAAAGAAGTAAAAGAAAGTGCAAAAGATGCGATTTGGGCGCTACTTTGTCCAATTATCATCCTCTATGGGATAATTTCTGGGATTTTTACTGCGACTGAGGCTGGAGCTGTATCAGTTATTTATGCCTATTTAATTGGCACTTTTGTTTATAAAGAGCTAAATCTTGAGCGCCTTAAAAAAGCCTTTATTTCTTCTCTGAAAGGGACGATTACTGTTATGTTAATTGTGGGTGCATCTTCTATTTTTGCTTGGATGATAGCGCGTCTGCAAATTAGTCATCAAGTTGCTCATTGGGTATCTTCTGTCTGTGATAGTCCATTAGAAGCATTGATCTTAATTAATATCATTGTTCTCTTTATTGGTATGATCATGGATCCAACCGCAGCGCTTACTATACTTGTTCCTGTTTTTATGCCAATTGTCAATCAATTTGGCATTGCGCCAGTTCATTTTGGTCTTGTGATTATTTTGAATTTAATGATTGGTTTAGTCACGCCACCAGTAGGCTATTTGATTTTCCTGTCTGCTAATATTGCTGAATGTGAGCCAATGAAAGTATTAAAAGAAAGTATTCCGTTCTTATTATCATTGTTAGGTTTACTTGTATTATTAATTTTGGTACCTGAGTTTAGTACCTTCTTACCAGATTTACTATTTAAATAAGGAGTAAACGATGAGTAATTGGATAGATTTGTCAATGCCAATTTGTCGAGATCATGTTCGTTGGCAAACTCATATTGAGAAAAAAGGTAGTTTTGATGCAGGTGATTTATTTGAAGCAACGCAGTTACATGTTTCTTGTCATGCTTTCACTCATATGGATGCATTGAGCCATATTCAAAAAAATGCTTACAATATTTTAGATATTTCACCTGATGTATATATCGGGTTATTTCATGTTTTAGATTTATCCAAAGAGATTCAAGATAATTTTGCAATTACTGCTGAAGTATTAGCATCAATTTGGCCAGAAGGGGATGTAGAACGGATTATTTTTAAAACATGCTGGGATACTCATTATCATTATAATACAACTGATTTCTGGGGAAAATCGCCTTATATTACAGAAGATGGCGCAAAGTATTTATCTGAGAAAAACTTAAAATTAGTTACTTTTGACTTTCCTCAGGATTATCCTATCCGATCATGGCTGAATAATACGATAGAAAAACCTCTGTCAAAACATGTCACTCATCAACATTTGTTATTAAAAGGAGTGACATTGGTTGAATATATTTGTAATACAGACAAAATTACAAGCTCTCGCGTAGAGGGATTAATGTTGCCAATTGCAATTGAAAATGCAGATGGCGCGCCTTGCCGAGTGCTAGTCAAAAATATTTAAGGGGTCAGATGATGTCTAAAAAAGTTTATTTTGGTACTAATTTAAAAATGTATAAAGGGAATAACGATACGATTGACTATCTATCAGAATTATCTCAAGTGAGGCAACAGCTTCCTTCAGAATATGATATTGAATTATTCGTTATTCCATCTTACATCGCATTAAAAGATGCTATTACGACTGTCACTAATAGTTCTAGTCAGCATGGGATTACGATAGGTGCACAAAATATGAATCCGCATGACAGAGGGCAATTCACAGGTGAAATTTCTCCAGTAATGTTAAAAGAGTTAGGCGTGCAATTAGTGATGATTGGACATTCTGAGCGACGTCATATTTTTAAAGAAAGTGATCAAGATGAAAATGAAAAAGTTGTGTCAGCTTTAAAACATGGTTTTAAAACATTATTGTGTATTGGTGAAACTCTCACACAAAA